>NZ_JAOWGM010000006.1:0-265 GCF_030333125.1 Citrobacter sp. CK206 | reverse complement strand
AACCAGCAAGTGGCGTCCCCTGGGAGGTCTGACCTCATCAGTTGAACGCTGGCGTCCCCTAGGGGATTCGAACCCCTGTTACCGCCGTGAAAGGGCGGTGTCCTGGGCCTCTAGACGAAGGGGACACTGAAGTCTCAATCGCAAGACGCCTTGCTTCTTTCTTTTCATCAGACAATCTGTGTGGACACTGCAAAGGCAGGTTCTTTAAGGTAAGGAGGTGATCCAACCGCAGGTTCCCCTACGGTTACCTTGTTACGACTTCACC
>NZ_JAOWGM010000005.1:0-124418 GCF_030333125.1 Citrobacter sp. CK206 | reverse complement strand
GCATTATAGGGAGTTATTCCGGCCTGACAAGGGGAAATTTAAAATTATTTTCCGACTGCTTTCTTTTTAAGCAAAACCACCTCAAACCGCCAGTTTTTCGAGCGTTTCGAAACCGTAACGCTGTAAAACGGGTATTAATTGCTCGGTCTCTGGCGTCATTGCCATGCAGAAAGCAATATTAGCCTCCGCTGATTTGGCATCCGGCGCTTCATGCTCTAACAACCAGGCTGTGCGACGCGCAATCGCCGCCCCGGAATCCACCAGCCTTGTCCCTTCAGGAAGGACCTGCAACAGTTCTTCCTGTAATAGAGGGAAATGGGTACATCCCAGAACAACCGTGTCGGGCGGTTCCGGCATCCGCAGCCAGGGTCTCAGGATACGGCGTAGTTCTTCCAGCGATACGGGTTCACCGTGCAGTTTGGCTTCCGCCAGCTCCACCAGTTCTGCCGATCCCAACATCGCTATCTGACATTCATTCGCAAATCGCGCTATCAACTCATGGGTATAAGGGCGTTTTACCGTGCCACGCGTTGCCAGCAACCCGACGATGCCGTTGGCGGTCAGCCTCGCTGCGGGTTTAATCGCAGGTACGACGCCCACAACCGGGAACGCGAATTTTTCACGCAATGCAGGAAGAGAAACCGTGCTGGCCGTATTACAGGCGATTACCGCAAGTGAGAGAGGATAACGCTGCTGCACTGCGGTAACGATCTCGACGACGCGCTCGACAATAAACGCTTCGCTCTTTTCCCCGTAAGGAAACGCGACGTTATCGAAAGCATATATATAGTGGAGATTCGGCAGGAGATGCCGAATCTCATCGTAGACCGACAACCCACCGACGCCGGAATCAAACACCAGCACGGTGGGACGTGGATCAGAAGGTGTAGCTGCCAGACAAGTAGTACTCTCGTCCTGCAGTTTGGTAGCCATAAGCTGTCTCGTAATCTTTATCGAACAGGTTGGCGATTTTACCACGAACTGTCAGGCGATCGGTGATCGGATACGATGCAGAAACATCAACAGTGCTATAGCTCGGCAAGATTTGCTGGGTGTTATTGTACTGGGAGGTGTTGTTATCGTAGCGCTTGCCGTAATACTGCCACGATACATCCATATCGACGTTAAACATCGTCCAGTCCAGTTGATACTTCGCCTGGCGCTTCGAGCGTCGGGCTAACACTTCACCGTTGTCGTCATTACGCGGATCGACATATTGCAACGTAACACGATGGCTAAAGATGCCGGTATCAAAGCTGCCCGTCCACTCCACGCCTTTAATGGTTGCCGCATCAATATTGTCATACTCACCCTGGTAGGTGTCTGGATCAAAGTAGTAAGTGATCAGGTTAGTAATCTTGTAATGGTAGGCAGACAGGCGCCAGTCCAGCGGACCAGTGAGCCCTTCCAGCCCGGCCTCCCACTGTTTAGACTCTTCCGGTTTCAGGTTAGGATTCGCGTTGATGCCAAAACGGGTAGAACCAAACTGCTGCCCCAGAGATGGAGACAGGAACCCGGTACCATAGCCGATAGTTACTCGATAGTTGTCGATAAACTCCCATCCAGCCGTCGTCTGCCAGGTGCCATGCCAGCCAAACTGTTCATCATGATCTTCACGCCCTGAAGCCTCCAGCGTTACATCACCGAATTGTTGCTGACCGGTCAGGTATAAACCGGTGTTATCGCGTTTATATGTGTCCGAAAGCGCGGTATCGGATGAGGTCAAACGCTGCTGCTGCCAGTCTACGCCAGCGCTAACGGAACCGTGCCCCACGATAAGGTTATTACCCCATTGCAGGTTACGCTGGGTCATGCGATCGAGCGTCGTACCGTCATGATAGCGACCATAAATACTGCTGTAGTTATAGTCCTTCACCTTCTGGTAGCTGGCGAGAAGTTGTGAAGAGTAAATCCCGGAGTTGAATTTCAGACCTGCGTCCCAGCTCTGATTGTAGAGTTGCGATTCATCAGCACTGTAGGCCGGAATAGACGGCGGGTTTCCCAGATCGTAATCAGAGTTGTTGGTATAACTGTGACCACGGAAAAAACCATCGAAATTATCATTAAATTTATGTTCGAGGCTGCCCCAGAATGCCTTGCTGCGAAAACCATCGCGGTCGCGATCGTGATCCCAGGTTGAGCCGGGCTGTACGTTAAAGCCTTTATTGCCCTCATAAGAACCCGCTACCGTGGCGACAGTGTCGCCAAAGCGATGGCGCAACGTACCGTCATATTGCTGATAACCTTTTGAACCAACACCCGCGGTAATTTTTGACTGTTCTTGATCGGAGTGCGTAATAACGTTAATGACCCCACCCATTGCGCCGGAACCATAAATCGCCGAGCGTGGTCCACGAATGTATTCCACGCGTTGCACCAGCGATATTGGAATCTGATTCAGATCGGGGTTATTCGTAATGCCAGGGCGGGTCATGGGAACACCATCGACCAGAACCAATACCTGTTTGGCTTCCGTACCACGAATAAACAAAGAAGAAGACTGCCCCATGCCGCCGTTTTGATTGATATCAACGCCTGGCAGGCGGCGCATCACATCATTCAAATTCTTCGCTTGCCAGCGGTCGATATCCTCACGCGTCACGACATCAGCAGGCGCCAGTACGGTATTAACCGGTTGTTGAAAACGATTTGCGGTGACGATCAGGGTGTCTGGGTTAGTATCCTGCGCCCAGCCAGAAAATGCCGTGACGGAGAGCGCCGTCAGCAGCGAAGATTTTTTAATCATTGTAAAGCATCCACAATATAAGAAGGATGCCGCAGGCTTCATCGATAGTACGCGATGATGAACACCAGATGCGACGTTAGCCGGCAGGTCTTCGGGCTTGGAAGGTTATCCTCAGGATACAAGAGATGATGACTTCCCGCCGGGTGGCAGTGTCTGCTTATGCTCTCATCTCACCTTTCCTTACCGCTGCGCGTCAGCTCCAGATTCGCACTGGATTCCCTATTAACTCACAGGACCGGCTCACGGATGCTACATTCTGTAACAATCTACGTCCAGACCGCATATCACAATATCGGAAATCATCAATGACTGGACATCTGATGAGCAATCCCTACAATCCCCGCGTACTTTTATTTTTCAGGATGCATCATGACCCCCGAACACCTTCCGACAGAACAGTATGACGCGCAGCTAGCCGAAAAAGTGGTGCGCTTGCAGAGTATGATGGCGCCGTTTTCTGACCTGGTCCCGGAAGTGTTTCGCTCGCCAGTCAGCCATTATCGGATGCGCGCCGAATTTCGCCTGTGGCATGACGGCGACGACCTGTATCACATCATTTTTGATCAGCAGACGAAAAGCCGTATCCGCGTCGACAGCTTCCCGGCGGCCAGCGAGCTGATTAACCAGCTGATGACGGCGATGATTGAAGGCGTGCGCCATAATCGCGTCCTGCGCCATAAGCTGTTCCAGATTGATTACCTCACCACGATGAGCAATCAGGCGGTGGTTTCGCTGCTGTACCATAAAAAGCTGGATGATGAGTGGCGCCAGGAAGCGGAAACGCTGCGGGATGCGCTGCGAGCGCAAAACCTGAATGTGCATCTGATTGGCCGGGCGACCAAAACCAAAATCGAGCTGGATCAGGATTACATTGACGAACGTCTGCCCGTGGCGGGAAAAGAGATGATCTACCGTCAGGTAGAGAACAGCTTCACGCAGCCCAATGCCGCAATGAATATTCAGATGCTGGAGTGGGCGCTGGATGCAACCAAAGCGTCGAAAGGCGACCTGCTTGAACTGTACTGCGGCAACGGCAACTTCTCATTGGCTCTGGCGCGTAACTTCGACCGGGTGCTGGCAACGGAAATCGCCAAACCGTCAGTCGCCGCAGCGCAGTACAACATTGCCGCTAACCATATTGATAACGTGCAGATTATCCGTATGGCCGCTGAAGAGTTTACGCAGGCGATGAACGGAGTACGTGAGTTTAACCGTTTGCAGGGCATCGACCTGAAGAGCTATCAGTGTGAAACGATTTTTGTCGATCCGCCGCGTAGCGGGCTGGACAGTGAAACCGAGAAAATGGTGCAGGCGTATCCGCGTATTTTGTACATCTCCTGCAACCCGGAGACGCTGTGTAAGAACCTGGAAACATTAAGCCAGACGCACAATGTGTCACGTCTGGCTCTGTTCGATCAGTTCCCGTATACGCACCATATGGAATGCGGCGTGTTACTCACTGCCAGATAAAACGTAGGCCGGATAAAGTGGTTACGCCGCCATCCGGCGATATGCCCGGTGGCGCTGCGCTTACCGGGCCTACAAATCATCGTAGGCCGGATAAAGCGGTTACGCCGCCATCCGGCGATATGCCCGGTGGCGCTGCGCTTGCCGGGCCTACAAATCATCGTAGGCCGGATAAGGCGTTTACGCCGCCATCCGGCATTACTCCGCGACTTCCTGCTTGCGGTTACGCATCTTAAAGCCAATCCAGAACACCAGAATCACCGACAGCACCGCCGGGAAGAAGTTAGAACCGATATCCGGGTATTCCGCACGTACCACGGTGCTGTACAACAGCACACCGAGGATAAAACAGGCGGCAGCCAGCCCCGGCAAGCCGACAGGCATAGTGCGGTTTTGATAACGTTGATACAGGCAATAAACCGCCAGCACCAGCGCGATAATCGGGAATACAGAAAACGGCACGATGGAGCTAAACAGCGCCGCGAATGTGCCATTGATCGATAAGCCAGCGACCAGCGCCAGCAACAGCGTACCTTTATCTTGACCTGACTGTTTCATTGCTCGTCCTTCACGTTACTCGGAGTGATGTGCCATCTTCTCTTGTTCACGGCGGTACCAGTAATATGCCCCTTTCGCAATCATGCGCAGTTGCAGTACCAGCCGCTCTTCCAGCTGTCGGCGTTGTTCCGCACCAACATCCAGCGCCTCGGCACCTGCACTAAACACAATCGTCACCATCGCTTCGGCTTGCGCTTCAGTGAACGCGCGCGGCATATGGTTTTCGAGTTCCAGATAGTCCGCAAGTTCCGCGATGAAATGCTGAATCTCACGCGCGACTGCGGCGCGAAACGCGGCCGAGGTGCCGGAACGTTCACGCAATAATAAACGGAAGGCGTTAGGATTGTTGCCGATGAACTCCATAAATGTGGAGACCGAGGTACGGATCACACTGCCGCCTTTGGCAATACGCTGACGCGCCTGGCGCATCAGCTGGCGCAGCATTAAACCGCTCTCATCCACCATCGTCAGGCCAAGCTCATCCACATCGCGGAAATGGCGATAAAATGAGGTTGGCGCAATGCCCGCTTCACGCGCTACTTCGCGTAAACTGAGACTGGCGAAACTCCGTTCGGCGCTCAGTTGACTGAATGCGGCTTCTACCAGCGAACGCCGGGTTTTTTCTTTTTGTTGCGCTCTAACGCCCATCACGATGTCTGAATCCTTCCATATGCCTTATCTGGCACTATACCAGAGAACAAACTTAATCTGTTTGTTCAGCTTTGTGAATGATTGTTTACAGGCTGTTTGTGCTCCAGCTCCACAAAAAAGCACAACGATAATTGGGTTAAAGGCGCGCGAATGTTATCATCGTGTTTATTTTATGTATAAAAACAGGTGAGTAATACCATGCCACATTCCTGGGATTATGATGCAATCGTCATAGGTTCAGGCCCCGGCGGCGAAGGCGCTGCAATGGGTCTGGTTAAGCAAGGAGCGCGCGTCGCCGTTATTGAGCGTTATCACAACGTTGGCGGCGGTTGTACCCACTGGGGCACCATCCCGTCGAAAGCGCTCCGCCATGCCGTCAGCCGTATCATCGAATTCAACCAGAACCCCCTCTACAGCGACCACTCCCGACTACTTCGTTCTTCCTTTGCCGATATTCTCAACCATGCCGATAACGTCATTAATCAACAAACGCGCATGCGGCAGGGCTTTTATGAGCGCAACCACTGTGAAATATTGCAGGGTAATGCGCATTTTGTTGACGAAAACACCCTCGCGCTGGAGTGCCACGACGGCACGGTCGAAACCCTGACGGCGGAGAAATTCGTGATTGCCTGCGGGTCGCGTCCTTATCACCCGGCCGACGTTGATTTCGCGCATCCACGTATTTACGACAGCGACTCAATCCTTAGCCTGCATCACGAACCTCGTCACGTCATCATCTATGGCGCCGGGGTGATCGGCTGCGAATATGCGTCAATCTTCCGGGGAATGGACGTCAAAGTTGATTTGATTAACACCCGCGACCGTCTGCTGGCGTTTCTTGATCAGGAGATGTCCGACTCTCTCTCTTACCACTTCTGGAACAGCGGCGTGGTTATTCGCCATAACGAAGAGTACGAGAAGATTGAAGGCTGCGACGACGGCGTCATTATGCACCTGAAATCCGGTAAAAAGCTGAAGGCCGACTGTCTGCTGTACGCCAACGGACGCACCGGTAACACCGATTCACTGGCGCTGGGAAATATCGGTCTGGAAACCGACAGCCGTGGGCAACTCAAGGTCAACAGCATGTACCAGACCGCGCTGCCGCACATTTACGCGGTGGGCGATGTGATTGGCTATCCGAGTCTGGCTTCCGCCGCTTACGACCAGGGTCGAATTGCCGCGCAGGCGCTGGTGAAAGGCGAAGCGACCGCCCATCTTATTGAAGATATCCCTACCGGGATTTACACCATCCCGGAAATCAGCTCCGTCGGCAAAACCGAGCAGCAATTGACGGCGATGAAAGTGCCTTACGAAGTCGGACGTGCGCAGTTTAAGCACCTGGCGCGCGCGCAAATCGTCGGGATGAACGTGGGAACGCTGAAGATCCTGTTCCATCGGGAAACAAAAGAGATTCTGGGGATTCACTGCTTTGGCGAACGCGCGGCCGAAATTATTCACATCGGCCAGGCGATTATGGAACAGAAAGGCGGCGGTAACACCATTGAGTACTTCGTTAACACCACCTTTAACTACCCGACAATGGCGGAAGCCTATCGGGTAGCGGCGCTAAACGGCTTAAACCGCCTGTTTTAACGCTTTGTCGAAATGGCCATCCATCTCCGCACGGATGGCCTCCGCCAGTTGCTCATAGCGACTGCGCAGCGGCGATCCCGGACGATAAACCAACCCAACCGTACGCTTAGGCTCCGGCTTAATGCACGGCAGGTAGACTACGCCATCACGCTTACGCTCCTGCGGAACCGCCAGCGCGGGCAGTAAGGTAATACCGCTCCCCGCCGCAACCATGTTGCGCAGCGTTTCCAGACTGGTCGCCCGGAAATGGGTGTCTTCATCCGCGCCCGCCTCGAAGCAGAAGCCCATCGCCTGATCGCGCAGGCAGTGCCCGTCTTCCAGCATCAGCAGTTTTTCACCCGCCAGATCGGACATCGGCACACGATCGCGATTCGCCCACGGGTGATCCTCATAGATCGCCAGCATCATGGGTTCATCAAACAGCGGCACTTCGATAAACGCCTCGCTCTCTTTCACCAGCGCCAGGATCACGCAGTCAAGCTTGCCGCTGTCCAGTTGCGCCAGCAGCTGGTGCGTCTGCGCTTCATGCAGATACATTTCCAGCTTCGGGAAGGTCTGATGCAGCATCGGAATAATATGCGGCAGCAGGTAAGGGCCAACCGTTGGGATCAGGCCGATATGCAATGGGCCAGACATCGTCTCACCTTGCTGGCTTGCCATCTCCTTGAGCACTTTGACCTCACGCAGCACGGTGCGCGCCTGATCCACCAGCAGTAAACCCGCCTGGGTGAACAGAACTTTACGACTCGTACGCTCCAGCAGCATTACGCCCAGTTCATCTTCCAGCTTACGGATTTGCCCGCTGAGCGTCGGCTGGCTGACGTGACAGGAGTCCGCCGCACGCCGGAAATGGCGGTGTTCGGCTAATGCCACCAGGTATTCAAGATCACGAATATTCATTATTCATCCTCCGTCGCCACGATAGTTCATGGCGATAGGTAGCATAGCAACGAACGATTATCCCTATCAAGCTTTCTGTCTAATAATACATCACAGAAACGGAGCGGTACCTCTTTAACCCTTGAAGTCACCGCCCGTTCAAAGAGTTTTTCTCAACTCGAAATAACTAAAGCCAACGTGAACTTTTGCGGACCTTATGGTCCGCTTTTTTTTTGCATAAATAAAATAAGCCCGACGTGATGCCAGGCTCTGATGACTGTTGCCGGATGGCGACGGTTCACAATTTTTTGTAGGCCGGATAAGGCGCCATCCGGCACAACGCCAGTTACGCCAGACGCGCCTTCGCGTAGTCGATCGCCTGCGCAACCTGCTGCGGTGAAACACCGCCTTTCGCCGCACGTTTATCCAGGCATGATTGCAGCGACAGAATTGGATACACATCATCGCCAATCACAGCGCTAAATTTTTGCAGGTCAGCCAGTGACAGATCTTCCAGCGGTTTTCCCTGTCGAATCGCTTCCACCACCGTTTCGCCCACAATATGGTGCGCTTCACGGAACGGCACGCCTTTGGCAACCAGATAATCCGCCAGCTCAGTCGCATTCGCATAGCCCTGCTGCGCCGCTTCCTGGCAGCGCGGACGTTTTACCTGAATGCCATCCAGCACCAGCGCCGCCATGTGCAGGCAGTCCAGCCAGGTGTCGAGCGCATCAAACAGCCCTTCTTTGTCTTCCTGCATGTCTTTGTTGTACGCCAGCGGCAGGCCTTTCAGCGTCATCATCATCGCCGTTAACGCCCCCTGCACACGGCCGCACTTGCCACGGATCAGTTCCAGCGCATCCGGGTTTTTCTTCTGCGGCATCAGCGATGAACCCGACGTCACGCGATCGGAGAGTTCCACGAAGCCCGCTTCACCGGTATTAAAGAAAATCAGGTCTTCCGCAAAGCGCGACAGGTGAACCATGCCGATAGACGCGTCGGACAGCAGTTCCAGCACATGGTCACGATCGGACACGCTGTCCAGACTGTTACGCGTCGCCGAGGCAAAGCCCAGCCAGCCTGCCAGCTGTTCACGGTCGATTTCATACGCCGTACCCGCCAGCGCGCCGCAGCCTAACGGGCTGACGTCCAGACGCTTGAGCGCATCCTGCAAGCGGCTCTCATCACGCGCCAGCATTTCCACATACGCCAGGCACCAGTGGGCAAACGTCACCGGCTGCGCGCGTTGCAGATGGGTGTACCCCGGCATGACGGCATCCTGATTATTCTGCGCCGTCTCTACCAGCGCGCTTTGTAACTGACGGTTAGCAGACAGCAGCTCGGTGACCGTATCTTTGCACCATAGCTTCAGGTCGGTCGCAACCTGGTCGTTACGACTGCGCCCGGTGTGCAGCTTTTTACCCAACTGGCCGACTTTATCGATCAGTTTGCCTTCCACCCAGCTGTGAATATCTTCCGCGTCGCTTTCCAGAATCTGCTGCGGATTCACCCGAACCTCTTCCAGCAGCGCGCTAAGCGCCTCTTCCAGTTGCAGTTGCTCATCCGCAGTCAACACCCCAACCGTGACCAGAGCTTTGGACCAGGCCACAGAGCCGACGATATCCTGCTCGGCCAGGCGGTAATCAAAGCGCAATGAGTCATTAAACTGTTTGAACCGTTGATCCGCTGCCTGTGTAAAACGCCCACCCCAAAGTGCCATAACATGCTTCCTTAATATCTTGAATTTCAATGCCGGATGGCGCTTAGCTTATCCGGCCTACAGGTTCGGTTCACCCAGGCCCGATAAGGCGTGGCCGCCATCGGGCACAAAATAGTTTAAGCCAGAATACGCGTACCGATCGGCGTACCGTTAAACAACGCCGGAAGCTGCTCGGCATGACGCCAGGAGGCGATATCCACCGGGCGCCCCAGCGTGCGGGCGGCATCCAGCGCCGCATTCACCTTCACAATCATGCCGTCGGTAATAATGCCCTGATCGATCAGCTGTTCCGCTTTGGCCGCCGTCATCTCGGCAATACGCTGACCTTTGCCATCCAGAATACCGCTTACATCAGAAAGCAGGATCAGATCCGCCCCCAGCGTTGCCGCCAGCGCCGTCGCCGCCTGATCGGCATTGACGTTCATCAGTTGCCCTTCTTCGGTCACGCCAATGGAACTGACCACCGGCAAGAAGCCGCCTTCCAGCAGCGAGTTAATCAGCTTAGCCGAACCTGGCTGCGCCAGTCCAACGTGGCCCAGCTCTTCATCGAGTTGGGTCACTTTTACGCTATCGCCGTCGCCGAGATACAGGCCAACGGACGCGATATGGTGTTTTTTCGCCCACGCCAGCAAGGTTTTATTGGCAGTTCCCGCCAGCGCGCCGGTGATGATGTCGATCTGATCGGCGGGCGTCACGCGCAGGCCATTTTTCTTTTTCACCGGCAAATTTAACTGTTTCATCAGCTCATCCACAACGCAGCCGCCGCCGTGCACGATAATCAGCGGACGCTGATGCGACTCGCGGTAATTGACCAGCGCAGTAAACAGACGCTCCAGCGCCTCTTCGCTATCCAGTAATACGCCGCCCAGCTTGATAATTAATGGATTCATCATTGCACCCTTAAATAAGAGACTGCGTTTCAGCAAAGCCGAAACGGATATTTGCGCACTGCACAGCCTGCGCCGCTGCGCCTTTCAACAGGTTATCTTCGGTCGCCACCACGATCAGGTGCTCGCCCTGAACGGCAAAGCCAATATCGCAGAACGGCAGCCCGACCACATTCTTCAGCGCCGGAACGCCCTTGTCATATAGCCGCACCAGCGGCTTGTCGCCATACGCCTGCTGCAACGCCTGCGCCACCTGAGTATGGGTAACGCCAGCTTTCAGGCGGCAGGTGATCGTTTCCAGAATCCCGCGCGGGAAGTTCCCCAGATGCGGCGTGAAAATAACCTCAGCCCCCAGATGGGTGGCGATTTCCGGCTGATGACGATGGGTAAAGACGCCATACGGTTGCAGGCTGACTTCACAGAAACTGTTCGAAAGCGCCGCCTTACGCCCGGCGCCGCTCACGCCGCTGGTTGCGTTAATGACCGGCCACTGGTTGAGATCCAGCAGACCTGCGTCAATCAGCGGTTTTAACGACAATTGCGCCGCCGTCGGATAGCATCCCGGCACCGCAATCAGATTCGCTTCTTTTAGCTTGTCCGCGCTCCACTCCGCCAGGCCATACACCGCCTGTTCCAGCAGCTCAGGGTGCTGATGGGTAAAGCCATAATATTTTTCGTAGAAGGCGCTATCATTAACCCGAAACGCACCGGAGAGATCAAACACAACGCAGCCCGCATTCAGGAACTGCGGGGCCAGGTCGTGGCTCACTTCATGCGCGGTGGCGAGAAACACCACATCCACCCCGCCGCTGAACTCGCTAATATCAGACATTGGCTGCAATGGCAGATCGACAATGCCTTTTAACTGCGGATGTAAATCAGAGATTAGCTTTCCTGCATCATTGCTTTGCGCTGAGACGGTTAAAGCGGTTATGGTCATATCAGGATGACGATTTACATAGGTCACAAGCTCTGCGCCAGCGTAACCGCTGGCACCCACAATCAGCGTATTCAACATCGGGGCTGTTCACCTTCTTATGTCTGGTTGCCTGGTTAAGCCGTAACAACTTCACCTTACAGTTGGTGGGTTTTCTTACGCTCAACGTTAATGTATTTTTATTCACAAATAATGCATGAATATTGATACTATCATGACCCGAGGTGTGTCAACAATGAAAAACACTTTACCGCCATTTATCGAGATTTACCGCGCTCTGATTGCCACACCGTCGATTAGCGCTACCGAAGAAGCGCTCGATCAAAGTAATGCGTCTTTAATCACTCTGCTGGCAGACTGGTTTAAAGATCTGGGCTTCAAGGTTGAGGTTCAGGCAGTCCCCGGTACGCGCAATAAATTCAATATGCTGGCCAGCACCGGACAGGGTACTGGCGGTTTGTTGCTGGCGGGCCATACCGATACCGTTCCCTTTGACGACGGACGCTGGACGCGCGATCCGTTCACGCTGACCGAGCACGATAACAAGCTCTACGGGCTGGGTACGGCGGACATGAAAGGCTTCTTTGCTTTTATCCTCGATGCCCTGCGTGACGTGGATGTGACGACGCTGAAAAAACCGCTGTATATTCTGGCTACCGCCGATGAAGAGACCAGCATGGCGGGCGCGCGCTATTTTGCTGAAACCACCGCCCTGCGCCCGGACTGCGCGATCATCGGTGAACCAACGTCCCTGCAACCGGTGCGCGCGCACAAAGGCCACATTTCAAACGCCATCCGCATTCTGGGGCAATCGGGCCACTCCAGCGATCCGGCGCGCGGGGTTAACGCCATTGAGCTGATGCACGACGCCATTGGCCGCATCATGCAGCTGCGCGATGACCTGAAAGAACGTTATCACTACGCGGCGTTTACCGTTCCTTATCCGACATTAAACCTGGGCCACATTCACGGCGGCGACGCCGCGAACCGTATCTGCGCCTGTTGCGAGTTGCATATGGATATTCGCCCGCTGCCAGGCATGACGCTGAACGATCTCAACGGATTGCTCAACGATGCGCTGGCGCCCGTGAGCGAGCGCTGGCCGGGTCGTCTGACGGTGTCCGAACTGCATCCGCCGATTCCCGGCTACGAATGCCCGCCTGACCATCAACTGGTGGAAGTGGTCGAGAAACTGCTGGGCGCGCAAACCGAAGTGGTGAACTACTGCACCGAAGCGCCGTTTATCCAGACCTTGTGCCCAACGCTGGTGCTTGGCCCGGGTTCGATTAATCAGGCGCACCAGCCGGATGAATATCTGGAAACGCGTTTTATCAAGCCAACCCGCGAGCTGATTACGCAGGTTGTCCATCATTTCTGCT
Organism: Citrobacter sp. CK206; assembly: GCF_030333125.1. Lineage (NCBI taxonomy): Bacteria > Pseudomonadati > Pseudomonadota > Gammaproteobacteria > Enterobacterales > Enterobacteriaceae > Citrobacter > Citrobacter sp. CK206. The sequence goes on along the minus strand of NZ_JAOWGM010000005.1, from coordinate 111,595 downwards.
GGCATTAACTGCTTATCACCTCGCTAACTCTTTAGTGGTAATCGAGGTGATTTATTAACATTTCCATAAGCAACGCTTATTTGATTCGATGTGAATTAAATTACGTAAATTCCCGTCATTTATTCGTTTGCTGAACCGATTTCGCAGCAATTGACGTCAGGTGTTTTACGTGGCTTTATAAAGATAAGAAGTGATGTAAAAAATTAAAGTCCGAAAGATTTCACGTTGCAGCCAACGCCGCTGTGACGCGAAAGATACAGGACATATTCAAAACAGATGGGGTGTCTGGGATCATATGAACGAACAATATTCCGCGTTGCGTAGTAATGTCAGTATGCTCGGCAAAGTGCTGGGAGAAACCATCAAGGATGCGCTGGGAGAGAACATTCTTGATCGCGTAGAAACAATCCGTAAGCTGTCTAAATCATCTCGCGCTGGCAATGAAGCGAATCGCCAGGAGTTGCTCACCACGCTACAGAATCTGTCCAACGACGAGCTGCTGCCTGTTGCCCGCGCGTTTAGTCAGTTCCTGAACCTGGCCAATACCGCCGAGCAGTACCACAGCATTTCGCCGCAGGGCGAAGCTGCCAGCAACCCGGAAGTGATTGCCCGCACCCTGCGTAAACTGAAAGATCAACCCAATCTCGACGAAGCCACCATCAAAAACGCGGTGGAGTCGCTATCTCTGGAACTGGTACTGACCGCACACCCTACCGAGATCACTCGCCGCACGCTGATTCACAAAATGGGCGAAGTCAACGCCTGTCTGAAGCAGCTTGATAACAAAGAGATCGCGGATTACGAACGTAATCAGCTCATGCGCCGTCTGCGCCAGCTGATCGCCCAGTCCTGGCATACGGATGAAATCCGTAAAAACCGCCCAAGTCCGGTCGACGAAGCCAAATGGGGCTTTGCGGTGGTTGAAAACAGCCTGTGGGAAGGGGTGCCAAATTATCTACGTGAGTTGAACGAACAACTGGAAGAACATCTGGGCTACAAACTGCCGGTGGATTTTGTTCCGGTGCGTTTCACCTCCTGGATGGGCGGCGACCGTGACGGCAACCCGAACGTAACGGCTGATGTCACCCGCCACGTTCTCCTGTTGAGCCGCTGGAAAGCCACCGATCTGTTCCTGAAAGATATTCAGGTTCTGATTTCTGAGCTGTCGATGGTCGACGCCACGCCGGAGCTGCTGGCGCTGGTCGGCGAAGAAGGCGCATCAGAACCTTACCGCTACCTGATGAAAAGCCTGCGTTCCCGCCTGATGGCAACGCAAGCCTGGCTGGAAGCGCGTCTGAAAGGCGAGAAACTGCCGAAACCCGCTGGTCTGCTGACGCAAAACGAGCAGCTGTGGGAGCCGCTGTACGCCTGTTATCAGTCTCTGCAAGTGTGCGGCATGGGCATCATCGCCAATGGCGAGCTGCTTGATACCCTGCGCCGGGTGAAATGCTTTGGCGTGCCGCTGGTGCGCATTGATATTCGCCAGGAGAGCACCCGCCATACCGAAGCGCTGGGCGAGCTGACGCGTTATCTGGGCATCGGCGATTATGAAAGCTGGTCCGAAGCCGATAAACAGGCTTTCCTGATCCGCGAACTCAACTCCAAGCGTCCGCTACTGCCTCGTCAGTGGGAACCGAGCGACGACACCCGCGAAGTGCTTGAGACCTGTCAAGTGATTGCCGAAGCGCCGCTGGGTTCCATCGCCGCTTACGTTATCTCTATGGCGAAAACGCCGTCCGACGTGCTGGCCGTGCATCTGTTGTTGAAAGAAGCCGGAATTAGCTTTGCCATGCCGGTTGCGCCGCTGTTCGAAACGCTGGACGACCTGAACAACGCCGACGCGGTAATGACCCAGTTGCTGAATATCGACTGGTATCGCGGCTTTATTCAGGGCAAACAGATGGTCATGATTGGCTACTCTGACTCAGCGAAAGACGCAGGCGTAATGGCCGCCTCCTGGGCGCAGTATCAGGCTCAGGACGCGCTGATCAAAACCTGTGAAAAAGCCGGAATTGAACTGACGCTGTTCCACGGTCGCGGCGGTTCCATTGGCCGTGGCGGCGCGCCTGCTCATGCGGCACTGCTTTCCCAACCGCCGGGCAGCCTGAAAGGCGGCCTGCGCGTGACCGAACAGGGTGAGATGATCCGCTTTAAGTACGGCCTGCCTGAAGTCACCATCAGCAGCCTGTCTCTGTACACCGGCGCGATTCTGGAAGCCAACCTGCTGCCGCCGCCGGAGCCGAAAAATTCGTGGCGTCATATCATGGACGAGCTGTCCGTGATCTCCTGCGACCTGTATCGCGGCTATGTCCGTGAGAATAAAGACTTCGTCCCGTACTTCCGTTCCGCAACGCCAGAACAGGAACTGGGCAAATTGCCGCTCGGTTCGCGCCCGGCAAAACGTCGCCCGACAGGCGGGGTTGAATCCCTGCGCGCCATTCCCTGGATCTTCGCCTGGACGCAAAACCGCCTGATGCTCCCGGCCTGGCTGGGTGCGGGCACCGCGCTGCAAAAAGTTGTTGAAGATGGCAAGCAAAGCGAACTGGAAGCCATGTGCCGCGACTGGCCGTTCTTCTCCACGCGCCTCGGCATGCTGGAGATGGTGTTCTCTAAAGCCGACCTGTGGCTGGCGGAATACTACGATCAACGCCTAGTCAAAAAAGCGCTGTGGCCACTGGGTGAAGAGTTACGCAACCTGCTGGCAGAGGACATCAAAGTGGTGCTGGCGATTGCCAACGATTCCCATCTGATGGCCGACCTGCCGTGGATTGCCGAGTCTATCCAGTTAAGGAATGTGTATACCGACCCGCTGAACGTATTGCAGGCGGAGCTTTTACACCGTTCCCGTCTTGCAGAAGAGCAAGGTAAAGATCCAGACCCGCGCGTCGAACAGGCGCTGATGGTCACGATTGCGGGCGTGGCTGCGGGGATGCGTAATACCGGCTAACCCACACGCATCGTCATATCCCCTCTCGCCCGCCCGGGCGAGAGGGCTTTGAAATATTTCTGTAATAATCGCCTGTTTTTCAATATATTCCTGCCTGCGTTTTGTTCACTCTGCTGAATACGCCATCAACAAGAATAGGTCACTGGCATCGCCATACTTAAGGTTCTCTTAATGATTTGTCGCTACGTTGGCGACTCGAATAAAAACAGGCTTCATATATGTTCTTCACACACACATCTGCTAAACCTTCGTTTAGCTGGAAAGCCCTTGGCTGGGCGCTACTCTATTTTTGGTTCTTCTCTACATTACTTCAGGCCGTTATTTGCATCAGCGGCTATAGCGGCACCAACGGGCTACGTGATTCACTGCTTTTTAGTTCGCTCTGGCTGATCCCGGTATTTTTATTTCCCCGTCATACCCGCGCGATTGCCGCCGCTATTGGCGTTGTACTCTGGACCTCTTCGCTGGCGGCGCTCAGTTATTATGTCATTTACGGGCAGGAATTCTCGCAAAGCGTTCTGTATGTCATGTTTGAAACAAACGCGAACGAAGCCAGCGAGTACTTGAGCCAGTATTTCAGTCTGAAGATTATCCTTATCGCCCTGGCCTATACCGCCGTGGCAATCCTGCTGTGGACGCGTTTAAAGCCAATATATATTCCCGCGCCGTGGCGCTGGTTAGTCTCCTTTGCATTGTTATACGGCCTTATTCTGCATCCGATCACCGTCGGGACGTTTATCAAACATAAGCCGTTTGAGCAGACATTAGGCGGCCTCGCCTCGCGTATGGAACCCGCTGCGCCGTGGCAGTTTATCAATGGCTATTATCAATATAATCAGCAACTCACGTCGCTGAATAGCCTGCTTAACGAGAACAACGCGCTGCCTCCGTTAACGAATTTTAAAGATAACTCCGGTGATGCGCCGCGTACGTTAGTGCTGATTATCGGCGAGTCAACCCAGCGTGGTCGCATGAGTCTGTACGGTTATCCGCGTGAAACCACGCCAGAGCTGGACGCGTTGCATAAAAGCGATCCGGGTCTGACCGTATTCAATAACGTCGTCACCTCCCGGCCATACACGATTGAAATTCTGCAACAGGCGCTGACCTTCGCCAATGAAAAGAACCCGGATCTGTATCTGACGAAACCGTCGCTGATGAACATGATGAAACAGGCAGGTTATAAGATGTTCTGGATCACCAATCAGCAGACGATGACCGCGCGTAATACGATGCTGACCGTATTCTCGAAACAGACCGACAAGCAGTTTTATATGAATCAGCAGCGTACTCAAAGCGCGCGGGAATATGACACCAACGTTCTGGCGCCCTTTAAAGACGTGATGGCTGACCCGGCGCCGAAGAAATTTATTATCGTTCACCTGCTGGGAACACATATCAAATACAAATTCCGCTACCCGGAGAATCAGGGAAAATTTGACGGTCAAACCGATCATATCCCTGCGGGCGTGAGCGAAGACGAACAGGATATTTATAACGATTACGATAACGCGAATCTGTATAACGACCATGTCGTCGCCAGCCTGATTAAGGACTATAAAGCGACTGACCCGAACGGTTTTCTGCTCTACTTCTCCGATCACGGTGAAGAAGTGTATGACACGCCGCCGCACAAAACGCAGGGACGTAACGAAGACAACCCTACGCGTCATATGTATACGGTGCCGTTCCTGTTATGGACGTCAGAAAAGTGGCAGGCCGCACACCCGCGCGATCTCTCTGCGTATGTTGACCGCAAGTACAGCAGCTCTGAACTTATCCATACCTGGTCCGACTTAGCGGGGCTGACCTACGACGGGTTCGACCCGACGCGCTCCATCACCAGCCCGCAGTTTAAGGCGATCACGCGCTGGATTGGCAACCCGTATAAGAAAAACGCGTTGATTGATTACGATACCCTGCCTTACGGGGATCATGTCGGAAATCAGTAACGGCATCGCCGGATGGCGCTGACGCTTATCCGGCCTGCAAAATGCATAACCCGTGTACCGCCATCCGGCAATTATCGCTTGAGGCGGTTTACGTTCAACGTTACTGTTTCCTCTGTCTGCGCTCTGCAAGGGATCAACATGTATCACGACGTCAGCCACCTTCTCTCCCGTCTGATTAACGGCCCTATGGCGCTGCGGCAGGTTTTTTTCGCCAATACCAGCGGTACGGCGCCCGAACTGGCGTATCAGGTTGATTTTCCACGCCTGGAGATGGTGCTGGAGGGGGAGTTCACCGATACAGGCATCCCGGCCGCGCCCGTGACGCTCATCGCTGGCGACGTTCTGTATGTTCCGGCAGGCAGCTGGAACTTCCCGCAGTGGCAAACGCCCGTCACCACACTCAGCATCCTGTTCGGCAAGCAGCAATTAGGTTTCAGCGTTGTTCACTGGGACGGCAAACAATATCAGAATCTTGCAAAGCAGCATGTCGCACGTCGAGGTCCACGTATTGGCTCCTTCCTGCTGCAAACGCTCAATGAAATGCAGATGCAGCCGCAGGAACAGCAGACGGCCCGATTAATTGTCGCCAGCCTGTTGAGCCACTGCCGCGATCTGCTGGGCAGCCAAATCCAGACGGCGTCACGGAGTCAGGCGCTTTTTGAAGCGATTCGCAACTATATCGATGAGCGTTACGCTTCCCCGCTCACCCGCGAATCGGTGGCGCAGGCGTTTTATATTTCGCCAAACTACCTTTCTCATCTGTTTCAAAAAACAGGCGCTATCGGCTTTAACGAATATCTGAATCACACTCGGCTGGAACACGCGAAAACGCTGCTGAAGGGCTACGATCTGAAAGTCAAAGAAGTGGCTCACACCTGTGGATTTGTCGACAGTAACTATTTCTGCCGCCTGTTTCGTAAAAATACGGAGCGTTCGCCGTCAGAATATCGTCGGCAGTACCACAGCCAGTTGACGGAAAAGAAGGCTACTCCAGAATAAGATGCGTATGCTGCGGCGCAGTGAGCAGTTTACGCACGGCGCTCATCACCCGCTGAGGTTCGCGAAGAAAGGCGTTAATTCCTGACTGAACATACCGACTCTGAATAAAACGCTCCGCGCCCGCCAGTTCAATATCCGTAATCAGCAACACAACATCCGCCCGGTTGATATCCTCCTCCGTTAAGCGATTTTCCGTGCCCAGCGCTCCCTGGGTTTCAATTTTAATGTTCCATTTTTCCTGCTGGCAGAGCTTCTCCAGGCGTTCGGCGGCCATATAGGTATGCGCCACGCCGCTGACGCAGGCGGTAACGGCAACCAGATAGCGTACAGTTGAGACTGTCATATTAACCTCCCACAGTGACCAGAAACCCGGCTCGCTCTGCCAACGCCTGCATTTCCGCCACCTCTTGCAGCGAGGGTACAGGCACATCTTTCATTGCCCACGGCTGCCCAAGCAGACGGTATTTCGCTTCACCATACTGATGAAACGGTAGCAGGTGCACCTGATTAATCCCTGACGATAGCAACACTGCCAACGCACGCTGCATATTCTCAACGTTGAGCGTGTAGCCCGGAATCAACGGCAAACGGGGGATGACCGTAATCCCCTCGTTTACCAGTAAACGCAGGTTATCCAGCACGCGTGGTAAATTCATTTTGACCACCTCATGCGCCTGGCGCGGCTCCATAATCTTTAAATCAAACAGCACTTCATCACACGCTTTAGCCAGCGGTAGCAACCGGCTGGCAGGCGCATCGCCTGCGGTTTCAATCGCGCAGGAAATGCCGAAACGTCGCAGACGTTGCAAAAACCGCGTGGCAAACGCCGCCTGCATTAATACTTCACCGCCAGAAAGCGTGACGCCACCGCCGGAGGTGCGAAAAAAGAGTTCGTCTTTCATCACCTCGCGTTCCAGTTCATCCAGAGTAATATCGCGCCCGATACGTTCAAACGCCCCGGAAGGGCATTCATCCGCATCACGCAAGCAGGGCGAGCAGTGCAGACATTTACTCTCCCGCCGCACCGTTTCGATGCGTGGCGAAATAGACTCTGGATTGGCGCACCACGGACAGGTATGCGGGCAGCCTTTAAAAAAGACCACCGTACGAATTCCCTGCCCGTCATTCAACGAATAACGCTGAATGTTGAAAATACGTGCGACATCATCAGCGCTCGTTTCCAGATTCTTACAGCTGATGCGCGGTGCGGCGAATGATGTCATCCTGGATCTCCTTCGACAGCTCGACAAAGAAGGCACTGTAACCCGCCACTCGCACCACCAGCCCGGCGAAATCCTGCGGGCGCAATTGCGCTTCACGCAACGTATCCGCATTCAACACGTTAAACTGAATATGCTGTAGCTTAAGCTGGGTAAAGGCGCGCAGAAAATCCGCCAGTTTGCGCAAGCCGGCCTCACCTTCCAGCGTCGCGGGCGTAAACTTCACGTTGAGCAGCGTACCGTTAGAAAGCAGCGTGTTATCCAGTTTACTTACTGATTTCAGCACCGCCGTCGGCCCCTGCATATCCTGGCCGAGCATTGGCGACAACCCGCCGTCTGCCAGCTGTTCCCCGGAAAAACGGCCATCCGGCGTCGCCCCCACCACCGAACCCAGCGGCACATGCGCGGAGACGGTGTATGAACCCGGTGTAAATTGCCCACCGCGCGGGTTCTGATATTTCTCCACCTCTTTACAGTAATGGCGCAGCAGTTCAGCGCTGATGTTATCCACATCATCAATATCATTACCGTATTTCTCGAAGCGGTTAATCAGCCGGGCACGGATTCGCTCACCTTCCGGCGTCGCAAAGTTCGCCTTTAACACCGCCAGCAGTTCATCGAAACGTAAACGTTGCTGATCAAATACCAGCCCTTTTAACGCGTGCAGGGAGTCGCTCAGATTAGCAATGCCAATCCCCTGTACGCCAGAGAAGTTATAACGCGCGCCGCCATCGGTAATATCACGGCCTTTATCCAGGCAGTCGCTGATAAACGAGGAAAGCAGCGGTACCGGCGCCCAGTCACGGTGGCCGATATCGCAAATATTACTGCCTTCCACCATCAGCGTAATGTAATGGCTGATTTTGGCGCGAATATGCGCCAACAGATCTTCGTACGTCAGCGTGCGGTTTCCTTCATTCTCATACAGGCTGATTTCCATCACTTTCAGCAGGTTAAACATGGCGATGTCATGCAGGCCGTAGGTTCTGCCCGGAATCGACAGCTCCACACACCCCACTACCGCGTAATCACGGGCGTCCTCCAGCGAAACACCCCGGTTCAGGAACGCGGGCACAACCACTTCATCATTAAAGATCTGCGGAATACCGGTGCCGAGGCGAATCGTCTCCGCTGTTTTCATCAGGAAGGGCGTGTCAATCAGCGCATTGGTACGCACGCCAAGGTTCGGCTGCGGCAGTTGCACATTCTGGTACGCATCAAGACAGAGAAAAGAGAGCACGTTCACCGCACTGCGTCCGTTCTCCGTCAATCCCCCAAGCAATGCGGTGTAACCGGTCGGGAATCCGGCGAAATAGCGTGCGCTACTGGTCGAACGTAACAGCACGATGTCGTTACATTTTACCCACAGCGATTCGAGGAGTTCTTTTAAAAATGCCGGGTCTTCGCCCTGGCTCAGCGATGCCTGATAAAACGGCAGCATATACTGGTCAAAACGCCCCAGCGAGAGCGAGCTGGCGTTAGACTCATATTGCAGAATGATGTTCATGTACCAGAACAGCTGGCACGCTTGCCAGAAGGTTTGCGGCTTGTACTGCATGTTATGTCGGGAGTTCGCGGCAATGGTGAGCAACTCCTGACGCCGACGCGCATCCAGGCAACTTTCCGCCATTTTCTCCGCCAGCATCGCGTAACGCAGAATGTGGCCTTGCGAAGCCTCCAGCAGCAACAACGCCGCCTGGTAAAAGTGATTGTCCGGCTGCTGCTGGCAGTGGTGCCGCACTTGCGCCACCAGTTCACCCAGACCGTGATTCAACAGCCGCGGGTAATCAATAATAATGTGCCCCTGCCCTTTATCCGTCTGGTTAACGCTAAAAATCTGCGTGCTGACGGCGGCTTTCACGTCATCGGTCATCTGACCGTTGATGAAATCCTTCATCGACCGTTTTTCCCAGTACGGGAACAGCACCTCGCGGTAGAGGCGCTTATCGTCCTCGCTGATGTCAAAACGGTCCTGCGGACGCGTCGGGAACTGTTCTAACTCGTTAAGTAACCAGTACGGGTCCATTTCCGGCGACATAATTCCCGCCCGCGGTTTCACCGTGCGGTTCCCGGCAATCAACTCCTCATCACGAATCGAAATTTCAACATGCTCAAGGATATACGCCGTCGCTTTAGCGCGACGCAATATGACCGGCTCTCCCTCTGTCTGCTGATAGCTGGCGGTATACAGCTGCGCGCGCTCAAGCGAAATTTCACGGTTATTCTGGAAAAGTGCGGCTTTAAGGCGCTGGGTACGATTCATCATGAGGAACTCCTGTAGGCAAGCTTGTTGCCGGATGGCGGCGTGATCGCCTTATCCGGCCTACGGGGATTAACATCGTAGGCCCGATAAGCTTGCGCCATCGGGCATTCTAACGTTAAGCGATTTGCGAAAGATGCGCGTCAATTTTGTTCATAATGGCATCGGCGCGTTTTACCGCATCGCTGATGTTGACGCGGACAATGGTTTTACCCGCAAAGCGTTCCTCAAACTTGATGCCGATATCTTTGGTCAGAATCACCATATCCGCATCCGCCACATCCGCCGCAGTCAGTTCGTTTTCCAGACCAATCGAGCCCTGAGTCTCGACTTTGACTTCCCAGCCTTTCGCTTTGGCCGCGCTTTCCAGCGCTTCGGCCGCCATATAAGTGTGTGCGACACCAGAAGGACATGCTGTTACTGCGATAATCTTCGTCATGGCTCATTCCTCACTTAATTCATCTCAAACTCTAAATCCAGGTCGTCTTCTTTCTCATCAACCTGAGACACTTTCTTACGCGCCAGACTTTTCAGCACGTTAACGCAGATTGCCGTCACTACCGCCCCGACAGCGACTGCCGCGATATAACCCAGCTTGCCTTCCACAACCGGCAGAACAATCAGCCCACCCCAGCCGGCATAACACTGCGCGCCAAACAGCGCAGCCGTTACTGCACCACAGGCAGAGCCAACCATAATGGATGGGATCACGCGCAACGGATCGGCGGCGGCGAAAGGAATCGCGCCTTCCGTCACCCCAACGCAGCCCATTACCAGCGCGGCTTTACCGGCTTCACGTTCTTCAGAAGAGAAGTTTTTACGACCAACCAGCGTTGCCAGGCCCAGACCCAGCGGCGGAACGCAGATACCCACCGCAGCAATCGCCACCACGCTGTATACGCCCTGCGCCACGCAAATCAGCATGAAGGCGTAGGCCACTTTATTAATCGGGCCGCCCATATCGAAGGCCAGCATCAGCCCCATGATGACCGCCAGCAGCACGATGCTGCCCTGCTGCATTCCTTGCAGCCATTGGGTCAGGCTGGTGGTTAACGCGCCAACCGGTTCGCCCAGCCCCCACATCATGATGCCTGCGGTAATGAAGGTGCCGACGATAGGGATAACGAAGATAGGCATCACCGAGCGCAATACCTTATGCACCGGGATTTTCTTCAGATAATGCACGACGATACCGCCGATAATCCCGGCAATGAGCGCGCCAAAGAACCCGGCGCCAAAGCTGTTGCCCACCCAGGCGCCGATCGCGCAAGGCGCCAGCGCGGAACGTTCAGCAATGGAGTAACCGATATAGGCGGCAAGAAAAGGCACCATCAGCGTCAGTCCTGCGACGCCAATATCAAAAAGCTTCTTGAGATTAGGATCGGTCGCGGCATCGGGAACAGCGCCTTTGCCATACAGCATGACGGAAACCGCCAGCAAGATCCCACCCGCTACGACGAAGGGGATCATATGCGAAACACCGGTCATCAGATGTTGACGGGTGTTTTTCAGGATCTGCACCAACTCTTTCATAAGTCGCTCCCGGGCCACTTCAGGCCCCTATCCATAACGTTGTTGTGGCAAACAATAGGCAATCCAACGCGGCGCAGACAGTGGATAAAAAGGCCATTTACTGGATTTTTGTAATATCAGTCAAAAAATGCGATCCGCCTCATAACTTATTAAACCTCAGGAATAAGATGCCGTACTTCGACTTGTGAAGTGTCTCGCAATTTGACGTGTATGTTACATTTGTCCAGCGTTTGGCAGTTTTGTCACATGGCACTATGCGGCAACGCCCTTTTATCCTGTAGCCAGAAAATCGTTATGGGAGAAAGGCAATGGCCCTGATTGTGGAATTTACCTGTGAGCTGCCCAATGGCGTACACGCCCGCCCGGCAAGCCACGTTGAGACGCTGTGCAACACCTTTACCTCACACATTGAGTGGCATAACCTGCGCACCGACCGTAAAGGCAACGCCAAAAGCGCGCTGGCGCTGATTGGCACCGACACGCTGGCAGGCGACGCCTGTCAGTTATTGATTTCGGGTACGGACGAACAGGATGCCCACCAGCGCCTGAGCCAATGGCTGCGCGATGAATTCCCCCTTTGCGATGCGCCTCTGGCGGAGATCAAAAACAGTGAGCTGGAGCCGCTTCCGGCGTCGCTGACAAACCTGAACCCGCTGTTTTTTCGCGCCCGCGCCGTCTGCACCGGCAGCGCGGGCGGCGTTCTGACGCAGCTCTCCTCGCTGGATCTCAATACGCTCGGCGAACTTCCTGCTGCCAGTGATATAGAGACCGAGCAATCTGCGCTGGATAACGGCTTAACGCTGCTGATAAAGAATATTGCGTTCCGCCAGCTCGACAGCGACGGCGCCACCAGCGCGATTCTGGAAGCCCACCGTTCGCTGGCAGGCGACACCTCCCTGCGCCAACATTTGCTGGCAGGCGTTGCGCGCGGTTTAAGCTGTGCGCAGGCGATAGTCGAAAGCGCCGGACACTTTTGTGATGAGTTTGCCCGTTCCAGCAGCCGCTATTTACAGGAACGCGCGCTGGACGTACGCGACGTCTGCTTCCAGCTCCTGCAACAAATTTATGGCGAACAACGCTTCCCGGCGCCAGGCAAACTGACCCAACCCACCGTCTGTATGGCCGATGAACTCACCCCAAGCCAGTTCCTCGAACTGGACAAAACGTTCCTCAAAGGCTTGTTGTTAAAAAGCGGCGGTACGACTTCGCACACGGTTATTCTTGCCCGCTCATTCAACATTCCCACGCTGGTTGGCGTGGATATTGAGGCGCTAACGCCGTGGCTGCACCAGACGGTCTATATCGACGGCAACGCCGGTGCGATTGTCGTTGCGCCAGATGAACCCGTCACCCGTTACTACCAACAGGAAGCCCGTGTGCAGGACGCTTTACGCGAGCAACAGCGTATCTGGCTGACCCAACAAGCGCGCACTGCCGACGGTATCCGTATGGAAGTGGCCGCCAACATTGCGCATTCCGTCGAAGCGCAAGCGGCATTCGGCAACGGCGCGGAAGCGGTTGGTCTGTTCCGTACAGAAATGCTGTATATGGACAGAACCAGCGCACCTTGCGAGAACGAGCTGTACAACATTTTTTGCCAGGCGCTGGAGTCCGCACAGGGCCGTAGCATTATTGTGCGCACGATGGATATCGGCGGTGACAAGCCCGTTGATTATCTGAACATTCCTGCGGAAGCCAACCCGTTCCTCGGCTATCGCGCCGTACGTATTTATGAAGAGTACGCCACGCTGTTTACCACGCAGTTGCGATCGATCCTCCGCGCTTCCGCACACGGCAGCCTGAAAATCATGATCCCGATGATCTCCTCAATGGAAGAGATCCTGTGGGTCAAAGAGAAGCTGGCGGAGGCTAAACAGCAGTTACGCAACGAGCACGTCCCGTTTGATGAGAAGATCCCCCTCGGCATCATGCTGGAAGTGCCATCGGTGATGTTCATCATCGACCAGTGCTGTGAAGAAATTGATTTCTTCAGTATTGGCAGCAATGACCTGACGCAATATCTGCTGGCGGTCGATCGCGACAACGCCAAAGTCACCCGTCACTACAACAGCCTGAACCCGGCCTTCCTGCGCGCGCTGGATTTCGCCGTACAGGCGGTACATCGTCAGGGGAAATGGATTGGCCTGTGCGGTGAACTCGGCGCGAAAGGGTCAGTGTTGCCGCTGCTGGTCGGACTGGGGCTGGACGAGATCAGCATGAGCGCGCCGTCAATTCCTGCCGCTAAAGCGCGGATGGCGCAGCTCGACAGTCGTGCCTGCCGCCAGTTGCTGAATCAGGCGATGGCCTGTCGCACCTCGCTGGAAGTGGAGCATCTGCTGGCGCAATTCCGCATGACCCAGCAGGACGCGCCGCTGGTCACCGCCCAGTGCATCACGCTTGATAGCGACTGGCGCAGCAAAGAAGAGGTGATCAAGGGGATGACCGACAACCTGCTGCTGGCAAGCCGCTGTCGCTACCCGCGCAAGCTGGAGGCCGACCTGTGGGCGCGTGAAGCCGTGTTCTCCACCGGGTTAGGGTTTAGCTTCGCCATTCCGCACAGCAAATCTGAACACATTGAGCAGTCCACCATCAGCGTGGCGCGTCTGAAAGCGCCGGTACGCTGGGGCGATGACGATGCGCAGTTCATCATCATGCTGACACTCAACAAACACGCCGCAGGCGACCAGCATATGCGCATTTTCTCACGCCTGGCCCGCCGCATTATGCACGAAGAATTCCGCAACGCGCTGGTCAACGCCGCATCTGCCGAGGCAATTGCCAGCCTGTTGCAACATGAACTTGAACTCTAAGAGGGAGCAAAATGGAACTCTATCTGGATACCGCGAACGTCGCGGAAGTCGAACGTCTGGCGCGCATCTTCCCTGTTGCTGGCGTCACCACCAACCCAAGCATTGTGGCGGCGAGTAAAGAATCCATCTGGGATGTACTGCCTCGCCTGCAAAAAGCCATCGGCGAAGAGGGAACGCTATTTGCCCAGACGATGAGCCGCGATGCGCAAGGAATGGTGGAAGAAGCCAAACGCCTGAGCAATGCCATTCCTGGTATTGTGGTGAAGATTCCGGTCACTGCCGAAGGTCTGGCGGCGATCAAACAGCTCAAAAAAGAAGGTATTACGACGCTGGGAACGGCTGTCTACAGCGCAGCGCAGGGCTTGCTGGCGGCGCTGGCAGGCGCAAAATACGTCGCCCCGTATGTCAATCGGGTTGATGCCCAGGGCGGCGACGGCATCCGTATGGTGCAGGAACTGCAAACCTTGCTGGAGATGCATGCGCCGGGCAGCATGGTACTGGCCGCCAGCTTTAAAACGCCGCGTCAGGCGCTGGATTGCTTACTCGCAGGATGCGAAGCAATCACCCTTCCTTTAGATGTAGCTCAACAAATGCTCAATACCCCTGCGGTAGAGTCAGCTATAGGGAAGTTTGAGCAAGACTGGAATAACGCATTTGGCCACATCAACCTGTGAGGGAAATAAAGTATGGACCACATTATTCAATCTCCTGGTAAATACATCCAGGGTGCAGATGTCATCACACGTCTTGGAGAATATCTCAAACCCCTGGCCGAACGCTGGCTGGTGGTCGGAGACAAGTTTGTCTTAAATTTTGCCCAGTCCGCGCTGGAGAAAAGTTTCCAGGATGCCGGACTGGCTCTGGAAATCGCGCCATTTGGCGGCGAATGTTCGCAAAATGAAATCGATCGTCTGCGTATCGTCGCAGATAAAGCGCAGTGCGGCGCCGTTCTCGGCATCGGCGGCGGCAAAACGCTGGATACCGCGAAAGCGCTGGCCCACTTTATGGATGTCCCGGTCGCTATCGCGCCGACCATCGCCTCTACCGATGCCCCCTGTAGCGCGCTTTCCGTGATCTACACCGATGCAGGCGAGTTTGAACGCTATCTGATGCTGCCGCGTAACCCGAATATGGTGATTGTTGATACCAAAATTGTCGCGGGCGCGCCCGCACGTCTGCTGGCTGCCGGTATCGGCGATGCGCTGGCGACCTGGTTTGAAGCGCGCGCCTGTTCACGCAGCGGCGCGACCACGATGGCGGGCGGCAAGTGTACACAGGCGGCGCTCGCGCTGGCGGAGTTGTGCTATAACACGCTGATCGAAGAGGGTGAGAAGGCCATGCTGGCGGCTGAGCAGCATGTCGTCACGCCGGCGCTGGAACGCGTGATTGAAGCCAACACTTACCTGAGCGGCGTCGGTTTTGAAAGCGGCGGTCTGGCGGCGGCGCATGCCATACATAACGGCCTGACGGCGATTCCAGACGCGCATCACTACTATCACGGTGAGAAAGTGGCGTTCGGCACGCTGACGCAACTGGTACTGGAAAACGCGCCGGTTGAAGAGATCGAAACCGCTGCGGCGTTGTGCCATTCCGTTGGCCTGCCGATCACGCTGGCGCAACTGGATATTAAGCAGGACATTCCGGCGAAGATGCGCACGGTGGCGGAAGCCTCCTGCGCGGAAGGCGAAACCATTCACAACATGCCTGGCGGCGCCACGCCGGATCAGGTTTACGCCGCCCTGCTGGTTGCCGACCAGTACGGTCAGCGTTTCCTGCAAGAGTGGGAATAACGGTCAGGAGAGACAAAAAGCCCGCAGATCGTGCGGGCTTTTTTTATTTGCCGGATGGCGCTGGCGCTCATCCGGCCTACACATTTTACTGAGATGGCTTACAGCAGATCGAAACGATCCAGGTTCATCACTTTCACCCATGCCGCGACGAAATCCTTCACGAATTTCTCACGCGCATCGCTGCTGGCGTAAACTTCCGCCAGGGCACGCAGTACCGAGTTAGAACCGAATACCAGGTCTGCGCGGGTCGCCGTGAATTTCACCTCACCACTCAGGCGATCGCGGCCTTCGAACAGCTCTTTCGATTCGTCCGCCGCTTTCCACTCGTTACGCATATCCAGCAGATTCACAAAGAAATCATTGCTGAGTACGCCCGGACGGTCGGTAAACACGCCATTCTGGCTGCCATCAAAGTTAGCGCCCAGAACGCGCATCCCACCCACCAGCGCCGTCATCTCCGGCGCGGTCAGCGTCAGTTGCTGCGCTTTATCAATCAGCAGTGACTCGGTGGTCGACACATCAAGCCGTGCGCGATAGTTACGGAAGCCGTCTGCGATCGGTTCGAGAAGCTCAAACATCTCGATATCCGTCTGATCCTGACGTGCATCCACACGGCCCGGCGCGAACGGCACGCTGATGCTGACGCCCGCCGCACTTGCTGCCTGCTCCACACCGACAACGCCCGCAAGGACGATGATATCGGCCAGAGACGCCTTCCCGGACGATTTCTGAATCTCTTCCAGAACCGGCAGAACGCGCGCCGCAGCGGCGTTCACATCCCAGTCTCGCTGCGGCGCTAAAGCCAGGCGAGCGCCGTTAGCGCCGCCACGTTTATCGCCGCCACGGAAGGTTGACGCAGATGCCCATGCAACCGACACCAGTTCGCTGACGGAAAGCCCGGACGCGGCAATCGCGGCCTTCAGGTTGACGATGTCTTCCTGGCTCGGATTAAATACCGGCTGCGGCAGCGGGTCCTGCCAAATCAGATCTTCTTTCGGTACTTCCGGTCCGATATAGCGCGCTTTTGGCCCCATATCCCTGTGCGTCAGTTTGAACCATGCGCGGGCGAATGCTTCGTTAAACGCCTGCGGATCGTTGAGGAAACGGCGGGAAATTTTCTCGAATTCTGGATCGAAACGCAGCGTCAGGTCAGTCACCAGCATGGTGGGTTTACGTTTCTTCGACGGATCGAACGGATCGGGAATGATTTCTGGCGCATCAACCGCTTCGAACTGGATCGCGCCCGCCGGGCTGCGCGTCTGCACCCACTCGTATTTGAACAGGTTTTCGAAGAAGTAATTACTCCACTGGGTCGGCGTCTGCGACCAGACCACTTCCAGGCCCGAGGTAATCGCATCGCCGCCTGCGCCGCTGCCGTAGTCACTGCTCCAGCCCAGCCCCTGCAATTCAATCGGCGCGGCTTCTGGATCAACGCCAACATGGGACGCCGCCGCCGCACCGTGGGTTTTACCCAGCGTGTGACCGCCGCCAATCAGCGCCACGGTTTCTTCATCGTTCATGCCCATATTGCCGAACGTCGCGCGGATAGCCGCAGCGGCGGAAAGCGGTTCACCGCTGTGATCCGGCCCTTCCGGGTTAACGTAGATAAGCCCCATTTCGGTGGCGCCTAACGGCGCTTTCGCCAGCGCTTCGGGATGACGGTGCGTCAGCCAGGCTTTCTCATCCCCCCAGTTCACATCAAGATCCGGTTCCCACACATCTTCACGCCCGGCGCCAAAACCGAACGTACGGAAACCGGAGTTCTCCAGCGCTACGTTACCCGCCAGAATAAACAGGTCGGCCCAGGAGATTTTCTGGCCATATTTCTGCTTGATAGGCCACAGCAGACGACGCGCCTTATCCAGGCTGACGTTGTCCGGCCAGGAGTTCAGCGGTGCAAAACGCTGCTGCCCGCGTCCGGCGCCGCCGCGCCCGTCGACGGAACGATAAGTGCCCGCGCCATGCCATGCCATACGAATAAACAGACCGGCATAGCTGCCCCAGTCCGCAGGCCACCACGGCTGAGAATCGGACAGGAGAGCTTTAAGATCCCCTTTCAGGGCGGAATAGTCGAGTTTGCTAAATTCTTTGCGGTAGTCGAAGTCCTCACCCAGCGGGTTCGAACGGTTGGAGTGCTGATTCAAAAGATCTACACGGAGTTGGTTAGGCCACCAGTCGTGGCTGCTGGTGCCAGCACCCGCGCTACGGTCGTGGCTGCCCTGATGGAAAGGGCACTTCCCGGTAGACAATGAATTATGGGTATCGTCAGACATGCTCATCTATATGCTCCCTCTACAGTGTTATCGTTACGATATACATCACCAACGATAAGATATAGTTGAAATAACCCACAGATTCGATAGCTAATATCTTTTAAATTTATGTATCAGGCGTCAGATCAAAATGTGCATAAAAAAGCCCTCCGAAGAGGGCTAATCATGTTACAGGCCGGGCCGCACACCCAACGTGTGGCAAATGGCGTAACTCATTTCAGCGCGGTTCAGGGTGTAGAAGTGGAAATCTTTCACGCCTTCACGGCTTAAGATCTTCACCATGTCCATCGCGATATTCGCCCCGACCAGCTTGCGGGTTTCCGCATCGTCATCCAGGCCGTCAAACATCTGTGACATCCACGCCGGAATGCGCACGTTAGTCATATCAGCGAATTTCTTCGCCTGCTTAAAGTTGGAGACCGGCAGAATGCCCGGAATAATTTCGACATCAATACCCGCAGAGACGCAGCGATCGCGAAAACGCAGGTAGCTTTCCACATCGAAGAAAAACTGGGTAATTGCGCGGTTAGCGCCAGCATCGACTTTGCGTTTCAGGTTGAGCAGATCCGCCTGCGCGCTTTTCGCTTCCGGGTGGACTTCCGGGTAAGCGGCGACGGAGATATCAAAATCGGCAACCTCTTTCAGTAAGCTGACCAGGTCAGCGGCATACATATCCGGCTTGCCGCTCCCCGGCGGCAGGTCGCCGCGCAGGGCAACAATATGACGGATACCGTTATTCCAGTAATCCTGGGCAATGGTACGCAGTTCATCGCGGGTGGCGTCAATGCAGGTCAGGTGCGGCGCGGCTTCCAGGCCCGTACGCTCTTTAATGCCTTTGATGATGCTGTGCGTACGGTCGCGTTCACCGGAGTTGGCGCCGTAGGTCACGGAGACAAACTTCGGTTTCAGGCTGCTCAGTCGATCGATAGAGTTCCACAAGGTTTGCTCCATTTCACTGGTGCGCGGCGGGAAAAACTCGAACGAAACATTAATCTGACCCTGAACTTCCGCCAGGCTCTGATTCAGGGCTTCCCGCTGGTTGGCGTGAAAAAAGCTCATACCTTACCTCATCAATCGCATGTCATTATATGTTGTGTTGTGAACATCTATCCGTTTAGACGTCTGGATGTAAAAATGACCGAAAAGTGGGATGCCGTCAACAGAAAAATCACTGTTAAAGGTGAGGAATACTCAGACAACGTGAAAAAAATTCAAATCAGTCCGAAATAATGAAGGATTGCATCGCAAGCGTATTTAACCACCGCAACCGTACAGCGTTCTCAGGCAGCATCACCAGCCCGGCACGAATACGTAATTCAGTGTCGCTAAGTGCGCGGAATATCACGCCCTGGCGCTGAATAGCGGCAAACGAGCCCGGGAGCAAACTCAGGCCATCACCGTGGGCGATTCGCGCGAGCAGCACATCATGTTCCAGCGGTTCTTCAAGGCAGGAGGGAGCGTAACCAGCGCGATGGAAAATGTGCCGGGTGTAGTCAAAAAAGGCCGGATTACGTTCCCGTTTGAACCAGAACAGCGGGCGGTGATTAAGCGCAGTTAAGGAGAGCGACGTCAGGCTCGCTTCCGGCCAGACGGAGGGTAATGCGGCAATCAACGGTTCTTGCCAGTCGAGCGGCGTGACGGTTAACCCTGTGGCCTCAAGCGGCAGCGCCACCAGCGCCGCATCCAGTTTCCCCCGACGTACCTGGCGTACCAGTTCAGGCGAACCATGACGCACAATATGCAGCCTCTCCACACGCGTATTCAGCTGCGCCTCCAGGGTGGCAAAAATCCCCTGCTCAAACGCGGTGCTCAGCCCTAAACGCAGCGATTGCGCGCCGGTTTGCGCCAGTTGATTCAGCGCAGCATACGTTTTGTCCTGCTGCGCCAGCAGCGGGCGGACGATTTCCAGCGCGCGCAGACCCTCATCCGTCAGCGTAAGTCCACGAGTATGACGGACAAAAAGCGTCACCCCCAGACGTTCTTCAAGCTGGCGAATATGGCGGCTCAGCGGCGGTTGCGACATAAACAGTCGCTGTGCCGCGCGGCTCATATTGTTCTCTTCCGCCACCACGGCAAAGTAGCGTAGCAGGCGGATATCCAGAGAGTGCAGAGGGGATGTTGTCATACCGAAAAGGTATCACGGAAACGGTATTATCCAAATCATTCCGCGCCCCCTATCCTCACGCCACATACTCCAGACAAACGAGGAATACACTATGCATTCAGAACGCTTTATTACCGGTCAGAAAATGCTGCAACAGGTGGATGGCAAGGGTGGCGATGCGGTGATCGAAAGTTTGCAAGACATTGCGCCAGATTTTGCCCGCTATCTGATCGAATTTCCGTTTGGCGATATCTATTCCCGGCCAGGGCTGGATTTACGCAGTCGGGAAATCGCAACCGTCGCCACGTTAACCGCGCTGGGCAACGCCACGCCGCAGTTGAAGGTACATATTGCCGCCGCGCGACATGTGGGGTTAACGCAGGAGGAAATTATCGAAGTGATAATGCAGATGGCGGTTTATGCCGGTTTTCCGGCTGCGCTGAACGGTCTGTTCGCCGCAAAAGAGGTGTTTGCGACTCGGTGAAGCGCCGGGTGGCGGCGTTGCCTTATCCGACCTACATGTTCCGTAGGCCGGATAAGCGCAGCGCCATCCGGCAACAAACACTACAGCAGCTGCGCCAGGCGGTTGATATCCGACTGAATCGCCCCGGCGGTGACGTCACGACCGGCCCCCGGCCCGCGGATCACCAGCGGATTGTCGCGATACCAGCGGCTTTCGATGGCAAAGACGTTATCGCACGGCAGCAGCGCCGCCAGCGGATGTTCCGGGCGCACCGCTTCGACGCCAACGCGCGCTTTACCGTTGGCGTCGAAACGCGCCACGTAGCGCAGCACCAGCCCCATTTCACGAGCGGCTTCCAGACGCTGTACCATCTGCTCATTCAGCTCATCGCCATTTTCAAAGAAGTGATCGACAGACCCCTCTTCGCAGTGTGCGGGCACCAGCGATTCAACGCGCACCTGGTCCGGCTCGATGTCATAACCCGCTTCACGCGCCAGAATCACCAGCTTGCGCATCACATCTTTACCAGAAAGGTCAACGCGCGGGTCCGGCTCGGTCAGCCCCTGCTGCCAGGCCTGATCCACCAGATCGGTAAACGGTATGGAACCGTCAAATTGCAGGAACAGCCACGACAGCGTGCCGGAGAAGATCCCGCTGATCGACAGAATGGCATCGCCGCTATCAATCAGATCGCGCACCGTATAGTTGATCGGCAGGCCCGCGCCGACGGTCGCGTTATACAGCCAGTGACGCCCGGTTTTTTCGAACGCGTCGTGGATCTGGCGATATTTATCGCTGGTGCTCGCCCCCGCCAGTTTATTGGCGCTGATAACGTGGAAGCCGTGGCTGGCGAAATCAAGATACTGATCGGCCAGTTGCTCGCTGGCGGTGACATCCAGCACCACCAGATCGTCATACGGGTGAGCGCGCATCCACAGGAACAGCGACTCTTCATCCTGCTCAATCGCTTCGTCGTTGAAGAACGCCAGCGCACGGCTGGCATCCAGCCCTTCGTAGTTCAGCAGGCTGCGACGGCTATCCACCACGCCCGCCAGGACAAATTCAAACCCGGTACGCGCGGAGAGCGTGCTCTGCTCGCGGGCAAACAGTTCCAGCCAGCGGGAACCGATGTTGCCTTTGCCGAACAGCACCAGGCCGATGCGCTTTTCCGCGCGGAAAATAGACTGGTGCAGCCCCTGAATCAGGCTTTCGGTCGGGCCGGTGCGCAGTACGGCCACCAGGCTGATCCCCTCTTCCGACTGCCAGGTAAATTCAACCGGCTGGCCTTTCAGCTGTTGCCAGAAGCGGTGGCAGTGCAGCGGGTTACGGGTGACGCCAGCGCCAACCATAGCGACCAGCGCCAGCCCCTGACGCAGGCGCAATTCGCCCGGCAGACCCGCTTCATCAAGAATTTTTAATGCGCTATCAGCGACTTCAGAGGTGTAGCAGAATTGCAGCAGATGGCGATCGTTATGCACGCCAACCGCCAGCGGACGCACCTGCGCCCGTTTCAGAATCTGGTCGACGTCTCTCCAGGCCAGTTTAAAGTCCTGGCTGGCGGGCACCTGAAACTCAATCAGGCAAACGTCATCATGACTGGTGACGATACGCGCCCCGGTGCCGGACGCCAACACGCGTTCAATGCGCGTGGACCCCTGATCCGGCGTGTAGCTACAGCGCAACTGCAAATCGATATCGCTGCCGGAAACCGGCTGTAGGGTACGGGCATGCAGAACCGGCGCGGCCAGACGCGCCAGCTCGCTGGCTTCATCCAGACGCAACAGCGGCAGCAGGCAGGCATCTTTCACTTTACGCGGGTCGGCGCTGTAAACCCCGGCCACATCGCTCCAGATGGTGACGCGGGAAACACCCGCCAGCGCGCCAATTTGCGTGGCGGAATAGTCAGAACCGTTACGGCCCAGCAGCACCGTTTCGCCCGCATTGCTGCGACTGATAAAACCGGTAACGACCAGGCGCTTGCCCGGATGCTGCACCAGCAGCTGTTGCAGTAACGGGTAAGAGAGACCTTCATCTACCTGCGGCTGCGCGGCGCGTTCAGCGCGTAAAAACTCACGCGCGTCCAGCCATGCCGACGCCAGTCCTTGCTCATTCAGCACTGCGGACATCAGACGCGCAGACCAGATTTCACCATGCCCGACGACTTCGGCATAAACGGCATCGGTCACGCCGCTGTCGAGCAGCGCGGCAAGACGCTCCAGATCGCTAATGAAAGCGCTGATCAGGCCATCCGCAACGTCGGCGGGAAGCAGCCCGCTGATCAGATCGCTCTGATAGCGGCGTAACGTCTGTTGCACCTGATGCGCGGAGAGGCGGTCGGTCTGGCTTAACTTCAGCCAGCTAATCAACTGGTTGGTGGTACTACCGGCGGCGGAAACAACCATCATATCGTCAGGCTGCGAGTACTCCGCCATAATGCCTGCGACACGCAGATAACATTTCACGTCTGCCAGACTACTGCCACCAAATTTATGCAGTTGACGACCCTTCGCCCCTGCCTGCGCAATCACACTCATGTTTACCCCTTGTTTGCAGCCCGGAAGCCATTTTCCAGGTCGGCAATTAAATCTTCGCCATCTTCAATACCGGTGGAGATACGCAGCAGCGTCTCTGAAATTCCGGCGGCAGCACGCGCTTCTGGCGCCATGCCTGCATGTGTCATCGTTGCGGCGTGGGAGATCAGGCTTTCAACACCCCCTAAGGATTCCGCCAGCGTAAACAACGACAGCCCGCCCAGGAAACGACGCAGCGTCTGCTCATCGCCATCCAGTTCAAAACTCAACATTGCGCCAAAGCCTTTTTGCTGGCGCGCGGCAATCTCGTGCCCTTGATTATCCGGCAGCGACGGATGATACAGTTTTTTCACCAGCGGCTGGGTTTGCAGATAGTCCACAATGGCCTGGGCATTGCGCTGAGCCACGTCCATTCGCGGCGCCAGAGTACGCAGCCCACGTAGCAGCAGATAGCTATCAAACGCGCCGCCGGTGACACCAATATTATTGGCCCACCATGCCAGTTCGGTGACAATCTCTGGATCTTTCGCAATCACCACGCCAGCCACCACATCCGAATGGCCGTTTAAATATTTCGTGCATGAATGCAACACCAGATCGGCGCCCAACGCCAGCGGATTTTGCAGCGCAGGGCTTAAAAACGTGTTGTCCACAACGCTCACCGCGCCCGCTTCTCGCGACAGCTGGCAGATTTTCGCAATATCCACCACGCGTAACAACGGATTACTGGGGCTTTCCACCAGCACCAGCTTCGGTTTTTCCGCCAGCGCCGCTTTCAGCGCCTGCTCATCGCCTTGATCGACAAACAGCACGCGATAACAGCCCCGCTTCGCCAGGCTGTCAAACAGGCGATAGCTACCGCCGTAGCAGTCGTGCGGCGCCACCAGCAGATCGCCCGGCTTCAGGAACACGGTCGTCACCAGCAGAATGGCCGACATCCCGGTATTGGTCAGCACCGCGCCCGTACCGCCCTCCAGCTCCGCCAGCGCGCGCTGAACCACATCACGCGTCGGATTTCCACGTCGCGAATAGTCATGGGCGCGAGGTTCATTAAAACCAGTGAAGTTATAGGTGCTGGAAAGGTGAATCGGCGGGACAACGCAACCGTACTGCTCGTCGTCATTTAACCCGCTACGCACTGCGATGGTGGCCTGTTTACGCGTCATGTTGAGAAGTTCCTGGGCTGAATCGGTGAAAAGTCAGGCACCAGAGTAAACATTGTTACAATAGACGTCAATACATCTGGACATCTAAACTTCTTTGCGTATAGATTGAGCAAACTGGAAATAGCCGTTAAAATTATATGCATTAGCGCACATCTACAGACGCTTAACCCGTGTCACGATATCGCCTGTACGGTAAACTATGCGGGATTACGGCCAGGCACGACGATTCTGGCCCTTAACTAATGACGAGAAGATTAAAGGTATCTCATGGCTGAATGGAGCGGCGAATATATCAGCCCATACGCTGAGCACGGTAAGAAGAGTGAGCAAGTCAAAAAGATTACGGTTTCCATTCCTCTGAAGGTGTTAAAAATCCTCACCGATGAACGCACGCGTCGTCAGGTGAACAACCTGCGTCACGCCACCAACAGCGAACTGCTGTGTGAAGCGTTTCTGCATGCCTTTACCGGGCAACCATTGCCGAACGATGAAGACTTGCGTAAAGAGCGCAGTGATGAAATACCGGAAGAGGCCAAAATCATCATGCGTGAACTGGGGATCGACCCGGATACGTGGGAGTATTGATTTTTTTGCCGGATAGCGGCGGAAGGATTCAGTACCGCAGGTACTGATAAGCGTCAACGCCATCAGGCAAAGACAAAAAAAGCGCCTTTCGGCGCTTTTTTCTTTGACAGCAATAACTTATTTGCTGCCCGGGATGCTGAAACGCTTGTTGAAGCGGTCAACACGGCCACCGGTAGCAACATCACGCTGTTTGCCAGTGTAGAACGGGTGGCATTTACCGCACACGTCCAGGTTCAGGTCGTGACCTGCAGTAGAGCGGATTTTGATGACATTACCGCAAGAGCAGTTTGCAGTAATTTCTTCGTATTTCGGGTGAATATCTTTTTTCATGGGGAAACCTCGGTTTAAGGCCGCGTCGCTCTTCCAGCCCTAACGCCAGACACCACGCGATGTTGATAGTATAGGTCGATGATACAAATGTGTATCAAAGGCGGCGAATCATACAGAATTTGACCAGCGTATGCAAACTGATCCGCGCTCCCTCATCACAATGTGTATACTAACCCGCCAGAATTCAAGTCAGCCAGGATGATTACATGCCCGTCGCGCACGTTGCCTTGCCCGTTCCGCTACCCCGCACCTTTGACTATCTCTTGCCGGAAGGCATGACCGTCAAAGCCGGGTGTCGGGTGCGCGTGCCGTTTGGCAAACAGCAGGAACGCGTCGGGATTGTGGTGTCGGTCAGCGAGCAAAGCGAACTGCCGCTTAACGAACTGAAAGTGGTCGTTGAGGTACTGGACAGCGAGCCGGTCTTTTCACCCTCCGTCTGGCGTTTGCTGCTTTGGGCGGCGGATTACTACCACCATCCAATGGGTGACGTTCTGTTTCACGCTCTGCCGATTTTGCTGCGCCAGGGGAAACCCGCCAGCAACGCGCCGATGTGGTACTGGTTTGCCACCGAAGACGGCCACGCTATCGATCTCAATAGCCTGAAGCGTTCGCCTAAACAGCAACAGGCGCTGGCCGCGCTGCGGCAGGGGAAGATCTGGCGCGACCAGGTGGCGGATCTTGAATTTAATGACGCGGCGCTCCAGGCGCTACGTAAAAAAGGACTGTGCGAGCTGGCGAGCGAAACGCCCGGCTTTAGCGACTGGCGCACCCATTACGCCGTTTGTGGCGATCGGCTGCGTCTCAATACCGAACAGGCCACCGCCGTTGGCGCCATCCACAGCGCGTCGGACAGCTTTTCTGCCTGGCTGCTGGCGGGCGTTACGGGTTCCGGTAAAACAGAGGTCTATCTCAGCGTACTGGAAAACGTCCTCGCTCAGGGCAAACAGGCGCTGGTGATGGTGCCGGAAATTGGCCTGACGCCGCAAACCATCGCCCGCTTTCGCGAGCGCTTCAACGCCCCCGTCGAAGTTCTACACTCCGGGTTAAATGACAGCGAACGTCTCTCAGCCTGGCTGAAAGCCAAAAACGGCGAGGCGGCGATTGTCATCGGCACCCGCTCATCGTTGTTTACGCCGTTTAAAAACCTCGGCGTCATTGTGATCGACGAAGAGCATGACAGCTCCTATAAGCAGCAGGAAGGCTGGCGTTACCACGCTCGCGACCTGGCGGTATACCGCGCTCACAGCGAACAAATCCCGATTATTCTCGGCTCGGCAACACCGGCGCTGGAGACGTTATGCAACGTGCGACAAAAAAAGTACCGCATGCTGCGCCTGACGCGCCGGGCAGGCAATGCACGCCCTGCCCTCCAGCATGTGCTGGATTTAAAAGGCCAGAAGATCCAGGCCGGGCTGGCTCCCGCGCTTATCGCCCGTATGCATCAGCACCTGCTGGCAGATAACCAGGTCATTCTCTTCCTTAACCGCCGGGGATTTGCTCCTGCGCTGTTATGCCACGACTGCGGCTGGATTGCCGAATGTCCGCGCTGCGATCACTATTACACGTTGCACCAGGCGCAACACCACCTGCGCTGTCACCATTGCGACAGCCAGCGCCCGATACCGCGTCAGTGCCCTTCCTGCGGCTCCACGCATATGGTGCCGGTCGGGTTAGGGACAGAACAGCTTGAGCAGGCGTTGGCGCCCTTCTTTCCCGGCGTGCCGGTCTCGCGCATCGACCGCGACACCACCAGCCGTAAAGGCGCGCTGGAGCAGCATCTGGCGGAAGTCCATCGCGGCGGCGCGCGCATTTTGATCGGCACGCAAATGCTGGCGAAAGGGCACCATTTCCCGGACGTCACCCTGGTGGCGCTGCTGGACGTTGACGGCGCGCTGTTCTCAGCGGATTTCCGTTCGGCGGAACGTTTTGCCCAGCTTTACACTCAGGTTTCCGGCCGCGCCGGACGCGCCGGAAAACAGGGCGAGGTGGTATTGCAGACCCACCATCCAGAGCACCCTTTGCTGCAAACCTTGCTGCACAAAGGCTATGACGCTTTTGCTGAACAGGCGCTGGCCGAGCGGCAAACGCTGCAACTTCCGCCGTGGACCAGCCATGTGATTGTGCGGGCGGAAGATCATAACAACCAGCAGGCGCCGGTGTTCCTGCAACAGCTGCGTAATCTGATTCAGGCCAGCCCGCTTGCGGATGACAAGCTCTGGGTATTAGGCCCGGTGCCTGCGCTCGCGCCAAAACGCGGCGGCCGCTACCGTTGGCAAATTTTGTTGCAGCATCCGTCGCGAATTCGTCTGCAACATATCGTCAGCGGCACGCTGGCGCTCATCAATACGCTACCCGAATCCCGCAAGGTTAAATGGGTGCTGGATGTCGATCCCATTGAGGGATAACGGGTCACGATGCGAGGCGGATCGTAAAATTAAATATCCATCACACTTTTTATGAAAATTCTGTAACCGCTTCCATTAACTATCTGATAAAAATGTTTTCGATGTGAGTTAAACAAGGATAGTTCTGCGCCTGATTTCCCAGGCGAGGAGAGAGTGTGAAACCGAAGAAACAGGTTGCTGCCGCTACAATGAAAGATGTTGCTATGAAGGCGAAAGTCTCAACAGCAACCGTGTCCCGTGCGTTAATGAACCCGGATAAAGTCTCCCAGTCGACCCGTAACCGGGTTGAACAGGCGGCGATGGAGGTGGGATATTTACCGCAATCAATGGGGCGAAATAGCAAACGAAATGAATCACGCACCATCCTGGTGATCGTCCCGGATATTTGTGATCCCTTTTTCAGTGAAATCATCCGGGGCATTGAGGTTACCGCCGCAAGCCACGGATATCTGGTGTTGATTGGTGACTGCGCGCACCAGAATCAGCAAGAGAAGACCTTTATCAATTTGATCATCACCAAACAAATTGATGGCATGTTATTGCTCGGTTCACGTCTGCCGTTCGACGCCAGCATTGAAGAGCAACGGAATCTGCCGCCGATGGTGATGGCCAACGAATTCGCGCCGGAGCTGGAGCTGCCTACCGTTCATATTGATAACCTGACTGCGGCCTTTAACGCCGTAAATTATCTGCATGAACAGGGGCACCAGCGTATCGGATGCATTGCCGGGCCGGAGGAGATGCCGCTGTGCCACTACCGTCTGCAAGGCTATGTGCAGGCGCTGCGTCGCTGCGGCATTACCGTCGACCCGCATTATATCGCCCGGGGCGATTTCACCTACGAGGCGGGCGGTCACGCGCTGCAACAGCTGCTTGCGCTTCCGCAGCCTCCGACCGCCGTGTTCTGTCACAGCGACGTTATGGCGCTCGGCGCGCTCTCCTGGGCCAAGCGTCATGGTCTGAAAGTCCCTGACGATCTGTCCATCATTGGCTTTGATAACATTGCGCTGGCGGAATTTTGCGACCCGCCTCTGACGACGGTTTCACAGCCGCGCTTCGATATCGGGCGCGAAGCAATGCTGCTCTTGCTCGACCAGCTACAGGGGCAAAATGTCAGCAGCGGCTCGCGCTTGCTGGACTGCGAGTTAATTATTCGTGGTTCGACGCGAGCCTTAACTTAAACCTTTAAGACTCACCTATCTGGTCAAAAGCCCGCCGCTTAAGTAACATGGCGGGCTGACGAACGAATAAATACAGCGAAACGATAGTGGCACAACGAGATTATGTACGTCGCGGTCAACCGGCACCTTCGCGGCGCAAAAAGAGCACCTCACGGAAAAAGCAACGCAACACGCCTGCGGTTTCACCCGCAATGGTCGCTATTGCGGCGGCTGTCCTTGTGGCCTTTATCGGGGGTCTGTACTTCATTACTCATCACAAAAAAGAAGAGTCCGAAACGCTGCAAAGCCAGAAAGTGACCGGCAACGGGCTGCCGCCGAAGCCGGAAGAGCGCTGGCGCTACATTAAAGAGCTGGAAAGCCGCCAGCCGGGCGTGCGTGCGCCAACCGAGCCTTCTGCGGGCGGCGAAGTGATGAACCCGGAGCAGCTCACCAGCGAGCAGCGTCAGCTACTGGCGCAAATGCAGGCGGATATGCGCCAGCAGCCGACCCAGCTTAACGAAGTGCCGTGGAACGAACAGACGCCTGAACAGCGTCAGCAGACATTGCAGCGCCAGCGTCAGGCACAGCAGCAGTGGGCTAACACCCAGCCGGTTCAACAGCCGCGTACGCAGCCACGCGTGACGGAGCAACCGTACCAACAGCCACAGCAGCAACCGCGTACGGCGCAGACTGCGCCTGCACAGCAGCCACGCCAGACGCAGCAGCCGAAGCAGACAACATCCCAGCAGCCTTATCAGGACCTGTTGCAGACGCCTGCGCACACCACGACTTCTCAGCCTAAAACGCAGCAGGCCGCGCCGATCGCGCGTGAACCTGAAGCGCCAAAACAGACGGCAGAGAAGAAAGATGAACGTCGCTGGATGGTGCAATGCGGCTCCTTCAAAGGCGCCGAGCAAGCGGAAACCGTGCGCGCCCAGTTGGCTTTTGAAGGCTTTGACTCCAAAATCACCACCAACAACGGGTGGAATCGTGTGGTCATCGGCCCAGTCAAAGGCAAAGAGAATGCAGACAGCACCCTTAACCGCCTGAAGATGGCGGGTCACACAAACTGCATTCGACTCGCCTCCGGGGGTTGAAACCCCCAAAATCCCCCCCATTTATATTTGCATTATGCCCCGTACCGCGTGCGGGGCCTGTATTCTGTATTTGTAACCAAGGGGTCTGCTCGTGACAACAATAGTAAGCGTACGCCGTAACGGCCATGTGGTAATCGCCGGTGATGGTCAGGCCACACTGGGCAATACCGTAATGAAAGGCAACGTGAAGAAAGTTCGCCGTCTGTACAACGATAAAGTCATTGCGGGCTTTGCAGGGGGAACGGCAGACGCATTCACGCTGTTCGAACTGTTTGAGCGTAAACTGGAAATGCATCAGGGCCACCTGGTCAAAGCCGCCGTTGAACTGGCGAAAGACTGGCGTACCGACCGTATGCTACGCAAGCTCGAAGCGCTGCTGGCCGTCGCAGATGAAACCGCTTCACTGATCATCACGGGTAATGGCGATGTCATACAGCCGGAAAATGATCTGATTGCTATCGGCTCCGGTGGTCCCTACGCCCAGGCTGCGGCACGCGCACTGTTAGAAAATACCGAACTGGGCGCCCGCGAAATTGCTGAAAAGGCGTTGGATATTGCAGGCGATATCTGCATTTACACCAACCACTTCCACACCATTGAAGAATTACCGTCTAAAGCGTAAGGATCTCCCATGTCTGAAATGACCCCACGCGAAATCGTCAGCGAACTGAACAAGCACATCATTGGCCAGGACAACGCCAAGCGTTCCGTGGCGATTGCTCTGCGTAACCGCTGGCGCCGCATGCAGCTCAACGAAGAGCTGCGCCATGAAGTGACGCCAAAAAATATTCTGATGATCGGCCCGACCGGCGTAGGTAAAACCGAAATCGCGCGTCGCCTGGCAAAACTGGCCAACGCGCCGTTCATCAAAGTTGAAGCGACAAAATTCACCGAAGTCGGTTATGTGGGTAAAGAAGTGGATTCCATTATCCGCGACCTGACCGACTCCGCGATCAAGATGGTGCGCGTTCAGTCTATTGAGAAAAACCGCTACCGCGCAGAAGAAATGGCGGAAGAGCGTATTCTCGACGCGCTGATCCCTCCGGCGAAAAATAACTGGGGTCAGGCTGAGCAACAGCAAGAGCCGTCCGCCGCGCGCCAGGCATTCCGCAAAAAACTGCGTGAAGGCCAGCTCGACGATAAAGAAATTGAGATCAATCTCGCAGCCGCACCGATGGGCGTTGAAATTATGGCGCCTCCGGGAATGGAAGAGATGACCAGCCAGTTGCAGTCCATGTTCCAGAACCTGGGCGGCCAGAAACAAAAACCGCGTAAGCTGAAAATCAAAGACGCGATGAAGCTGTTGATTGAAGAAGAAGCGGCCAAACTGGTGAACCCGGAAGAGCTGAAACAGGAAGCCATCGACGCCGTTGAACAGCACGGGATCGTGTTTATCGACGAAATCGACAAAATCTGTAAACGCGGCGAATCCTCTGGCCCGGACGTTTCCCGCGAAGGCGTACAGCGCGACCTGCTGCCGCTGGTAGAAGGCTGCACCGTCTCTACCAAGCACGGTATGGTGAAAACCGACCACATCCTGTTTATCGCCTCCGGCGCGTTCCAGGTGGCGAAACCGTCTGATCTGATCCCCGAGTTGCAGGGGCGTCTGCCGATTCGCGTTGAGCTGAAAGCGCTGACGACGGAAGATTTCGAACGCATTCTCACCGAGCCGAACGCGTCCGTTACCGTTCAGTACAAAGCGCTGATGGCGACTGAAGGCGTGGACATCGAGTTTACTGAATCCGGCATCAAACGCATTGCCGAAGCGGCATGGCAGGTAAACGAAACCACCGAAAACATCGGTGCGCGTCGTCTGCATACCGTTCTGGAACGTCTGATGGAAGATATCTCCTATGACGCCAGCGATCTGAATGGTCAGAGCATAACAATTGATGCGGAATATGTGAGCAAACATCTGGATGCGCTGGTCGCAGATGAAGATCTGAGTCGTTTTATCCTATAATCGCGTTCAATGCATTTTCATCACTGTTGATGGGGCTGAAAAGCCCCATTTTTATTGGCGCTAAATATGACTGAACAACAACAAATTAGCCGCTCCCAGGCCTGGCTGGAAAGTTTACGACCGAAAACGCTGCCGCTCGCGTTTGCGGCAATCATCGTCGGTACAGCGCTGGCATGGTGGCAAGGGTACTTCGATCCCCTGGTTGCGCTGCTGGCGCTGATCACCGCCGGGCTGCTGCAAATCTTATCGAACCTTGCCAACGATTATGGCGACGCCGTCAAAGGCAGTGATAAGCCTGACCGCATCGGGCCGCTGCGCGGGATGCAAAAAGGGGTGATCACCCGGCAGGAGATGAAGCGGGCGCTGATCATTACCGTGGCGCTGATTTGCCTCTCCGGTCTGGCGCTGGTGGCTGTCGCATGTCATACGCTGGCGGATTTTGTCGGATTCCTGGTGCTGGGCGGCCTGTCGATTATCGCCGCGATTACCTACACCGTCGGGAACCGTCCTTACGGCTATATTGGTCTGGGCGACATTTCCGTGCTGGTGTTCTTTGGCTGGCTCAGCGTAATGGGCAGCTGGTATCTACAGGCGCATACGCTCATTCCTGCGCTTATCTTACCTGCTACCGCCTGCGGACTGCTGGCGACCGCCGTGCTCAACATCAACAATCTGCGCGATATCAACAGCGATAAAGAAAACGGTAAAAACACGCTGGTGGTACGTTTAGGCGCGGTTAACGCACGTCGTTATCACGCCTGCCTGTTGATGGGGTCACTGGTCTGCCTGGCGCTGTTTAACCTGATTTCACTGCAAAGCCTGTGGGGATGGCTGTTCATCCTGGCCGCACCGTTACTGATTAAACAGGCGCGTTATGTGATGCGCGAAATGGAACCCGCTGCGATGCGCCCGATGCTGGAACGTACCGTTAAAGCCGCGCTGTTGACTAACCTGCTGTTTGTCGTCGGGATTTTCTTAAGCCAGTGGGCGGTTTAACTGACAAATATCAATGAACAATTGATGATTTTGCAAACAGTACGCATAGCGCGATATACTAAAAATTCTCGCAGCAACTGAACGTTAAGCCTATGAAATACGATACTTCCGAGCTTTGTGACATCTACCAGGAAGATGTCAACGTCGTGGAACCACTGTTCTCTAACTTTGGAGGGCGGTCGTCGTTTGGCGGACAAATCATCACGGTAAAATGTTTCGAGGACAACGGGTTGCTCTACGATCTGCTCGAACAGAATGGCCGTGGTCGCATTCTGCTGGTCGATGGCGGTGGTTCTGTCCGTCGCGCGCTGGTCGACGCCGAACTGGCGCGTCTGGCTACGCAGAATGAATGGGAAGGGCTGGTTATCTACGGCGCGGTGCGTCAGGTAGACGATCTGGAAGAGCTGGATATCGGCATCCAGGCGCTTGCCGCGATTCCGGTAGGTGCCGCAGGTGAAGGAATCGGGGAAAGCGACGTCCGCGTCAATTTTGGCGGCGTGACCTTCTTCTCCGGCGATCATCTCTACGCCGACAATACCGGGATAATCCTCTCCGAAGACCCGCTTGATATCGAGTGATCAAAAAAGGCACCGTAAGGTGCCTTTTTTATTGCGTTGCCGCTCATAAACGATGCCGACTGTAGGCCTGATAAGCGTAGCGCCATCAGGCGATATTGCAGTGCCGGATGGCGGCTTACGCCTTATCCGGCCTACAACGCTGAGCGCAGCCAACACCGCTACGGCTCAGACTTCTTCCATACGACCCAGCAGCGCCTGCAAACGATCCTGCCACCCGCTCTGCTGTTCTTTCAGATGGCTGTTCTCACGCTCCAGTTCTTCACGCTGATGCTGAGCAGACTGTACATCCTGCGCCAGGCTGTTGTTCTTTTCTTTCAGCTCTTCGATTTCCATCTGCAAAAGCGTAATGGTATCAATCGCCTGCTGTACTTTTGCTTCCAGTTTCTCAAACACTTCTAATGACATGGCCATACCTCTCCTGAATTGCAAGGCGACGCTTCACGTAAACGCGCACAATATATAGTGCCGATTGTATGAAGCCGCGCCATCCCTGTCCAGCGACATACCGCGTAGATTGCGGTTTGCAACACTTTTCATCCTTGTCCTGGTGACATAACTCACATAACTCTAAAGTGTTAACATATTGGTTAATGAAATGATTCAGCTCACACTCCTGGTTTGTCGTAAAACGCGCTTCATGGCGCGATAACGCTCATTTTATTGACGTAGTACACACATTTTGATTTCGATATTTCTCGTTTTTGCTCGTTAACGATAAATTAACAGTATGCCTACAGGCATCGAAGGCGTCAGTGACCTCTTCGCAAACAATAAACATTAAACTCTCTTCAGGATCCGATTATGAGTCAAACATCAACCTTAAAAGGCCAGTGCATTGCTGAATTTCTCGGTACTGGGTTGTTGATTTTCTTCGGTGTGGGTTGTGTCGCTGCTCTTAAAGTAGCAGGTGCTACTTTCGGTCAGTGGGAAATCAGTATCATCTGGGGTCTGGGGGTGGCGATGGCTATCTACCTGACAGCAGGTGTCTCCGGCGCACATTTAAATCCAGCCGTAACAATCGCACTGTGGCTGTTTGCCTGTTTCGACAAACGCAAAGTTGTTCCTTTTATCATTTCTCAAGTTGCCGGCGCGTTTTGCGCAGCGGCATTAGTTTACGGGCTTTACTACAATCTTTTCGCTGATTTTGAACAAACGCACCACATCGTCCGTGGCAGTATCGAAAGTGTTGATCTGGCTGGCACTTTCTCAACATATCCAAATCCACATATCAATTTTGTGCAAGCCTTCGCGGTTGAGATGGTAATTACCGCTATTCTGATGGGGCTTATTCTGGCGCTGACCGATGATGGTAACGGCGTGCCGCGCGGCCCACTGGCTCCTCTGCTCATTGGTTTACTGATCGCAGTAATTGGCGCCTCTATGGGGCCGCTGACCGGGTTTGCGATGAACCCGGCGCGTGACTTCGGCCCGAAACTGTTCGCCTGGCTCGCTGGCTGGGGGAACGTTGCCTTGACTGGCGGTAAGGATATTCCTTACTTCCTGGTGCCGATGTTCGGCCCGATTGCGGGCGCCATTCTGGGCGCATTCGCCTATCGTAAACTGATTGGCCGCCATTTGCCGTGTGATACTTGCGTGGTTGAAGAGAAGGACACCACCACTACCGCACAACAAAAAGCTTCGCTGTAATGTGACTACGGGACAAAAAAATTATGACTGAGAAAAAATATATCGTTGCGCTCGACCAGGGCACCACCAGCTCCCGCGCCGTCGTGATGGATCACGATGCGAATATCGTTAGCGTGTCGCAACGTGAATTTGAGCAAATCTACCCGAAAGCAGGCTGGGTAGAACACGACCCAATGGAAATCTGGGCCACCCAAAGCTCAACGCTGGTTGAAGTGCTGGCGAAAGCAGACATCAGTTCCGATCAGATCGCAGCAATCGGTATTACTAACCAGCGTGAAACCACCATCGTCTGGGAACGTGAAACCGGCAAACCGATTTATAACGCAATTGTCTGGCAGTGCCGCCGTACCGCCGAAATCTGCGAACGCCTGAAGCGTGACGGCATGGAAGATTACATCCGCAACAACACCGGTCTGGTGATTGACCCGTACTTCTCCGGCACCAAAGTGAAGTGGATTCTCGATCACGTAGAAGGCTCCCGTGAGCGCGCACGTCGCGGTGAACTGCTGTTCGGTACGGTGGATACCTGGCTTATCTGGAAAATGACGCAGGGACGCGTACACGTCACGGATTACACCAACGCTTCACGTACCATGCTGTTCAACATCCATACCCTGGACTGGGATGACAAAATGCTGGATGCGCTGGATATCCCGCGCGCTATGCTGCCGGAAGTGCGTCGTTCTTCAGAAGTGTACGGCCAGACGAACATCGGGGGTAAAGGCGGCACGCGTATTCCAATCGCCGGGATCGCCGGTGACCAGCAGGCGGCGCTGTTCGGCCAGCTGTGCGTCAAAGAGGGGATGGCGAAAAACACTTACGGCACCGGCTGCTTTATGCTGATGAACACCGGCGAGAAAGCGGTTAAGTCCGAAAACGGACTTTTGACCACCATCGCCTGTGGCCCGACCGGCGAAGTGAACTATGCGCTGGAAGGGGCGGTGTTTATGGCTGGCGCATCCATTCAGTGGCTGCGTGATGAGATGAAACTCATCAGCGACGCATTCGACTCTGAATATTTCGCCACCAAAGTGAAAGACACCAACGGCGTATACGTTGTACCGGCCTTTACCGGTCTGGGCGCGCCGTACTGGGACCCGTATGCGCGCGGCGCCATCTTCGGTCTGACCCGTGGCGTAAACTCCAACCACATCATCCGTGCAACGCTGGAATCGATCGCTTACCAGACGCGCGACGTGCTGGAAGCGATGCAGGCGGACTCCGGTATTCGCCTGCACGCCCTGCGCGTTGACGGCGGCGCGGTTGCCAACAACTTCCTGATGCAGTTCCAGTCAGACATTCTTGGTACGCGCGTTGAGCGCCCGGAAGTGCGCGAAGTGACGGCGCTGGGTGCGGCGTATCTGGCAGGTCTGGCGGTGGGTTACTGGCAGAACCTGGATGAGTTGCAGGAAAAAGCGGTCATCGAGCGTGAATTCCGTCCAGGCATCGAAACCACCGAGCGTAACTTCCGTTACAGCGGCTGGAAAAAAGCGGTCAAACGCGCCCTGGCGTGGGAAGACCACGAAGAGTAATACTGATCTGCCGGATGGCGGCTTCGCTTATCCGGCCTACAGGCTACATGCTTGTGTAGGCCGGGTAAGGCAACGCCGCCACCCGGCAAGTTATCTACCCCCGAGCATATCAATTATTCCCACCCTCCCCTGTGCTACACTTCGCGCCATTCCTTTCTGCTACGAGTTTGCTATGAGACGAGAACTTGCCATCGAATTTTCCCGCGTAACGGAAGCGGCGGCGCTGGCTGGCTATAAATGGCTGGGACGCGGCGACAAAAATACCGCTGACGGCGCGGCGGTAAACGCCATGCGTATTATGCTCAACCAGGTCAATATTGACGGCACCATTGTCATCGGCGAAGGCGAGATTGATGAAGCGCCCATGCTGTTTATCGGTGAGAAAGTCGGCACCGGCCGTGGCGATGCGGTAGATATCGCCGTCGACCCTATCGAAGGCACCCGTATGACGGCGATGGGCCAGGCGAACGCGCTGGCGGTTCTGGCGGTCGGCGATAAAGGCTGTTTCCTCAACGCGCCGGATATGTACATGGAAAAACTGATCGTCGGGCCGGGCGCTAAAGGATCTATCGACCTGAATCTGCCGCTGGCGGACAACCTGCGCAACATCGCAGCCGCCCTCAGCAAACCGCTCAGCGAACTGACGGTTACGATTCTGGCCAAACCGCGTCATGACGCGGTGATTGCAGAGATGCAGCAGCTTGGCGTGCGCGTATTCGCCATTCCTGATGGCGACGTGGCGGCCTCTATTCTGACCTGTATGCCGGACAGTGAAGTGGACGTGCTGTACGGCATTGGCGGCGCGCCGGAAGGCGTTGTCTCCGCAGCGGTGATTCGTGCGCTGGATGGCGACATGCAGGGCCGTCTGCTGGCGCGTCACGACGTCAAAGGCGACAGCGAAGAGAACCGCCGCATTGGCGAGCAGGAGCTGGCACGCTGTAAAGCTATGGGCATTGACGCCGGTAAAGCGCTGCGTCTGGACGAAATGGCGCGCAGCGATAACGTCATCTTCTCCGCCACCGGGATCACCAAAGGCGATCTGCTGGAGGGGATTAGCCGCAAAGGCAATATCGCTACCACCGAAACGCTGCTGATTCGCGGCAAATCGCGCACTATCCGCCGTATTCAGTCCATCCACTATCTGGATCGCAAAGACCCGGATGTGCAGGCGCATATCCTGTAACTGATTTGTTCGATTGAGCCTTCCGGCCCTTCGGGGCTGGAAATCTTTCGTTCAACGAACGAAGATAAGGGTATTGCAGCAGACAGGAGAAGATCATGGCAGATTGGGTAACAGGAAAAGTCACGAAGGTACAGTACTGGACCGACGCCCTGTTTAGTCTGACCGTTCACGCCCCCGTTCATCCCTTCACCGCAGGCCAGTTTACCAAACTCGGACTGGAGATCGATGGCGAACGCGTACAACGCGCCTATTCCTATGTGAATGCGCCCGATAATCCCGATTTAGAGTTTTACCTGGTGACGGTTCCCGAAGGCAAACTCAGCCCACGTCTGGCGGCGCTTAAACCTGGCGATGAAGTACAGGTGGTGAGTGAAGCGGCGGGGTTCTTTGTTCTGGATGAAGTGCCTGACTGCGACACCCTGTGGATGCTGGCGACCGGAACGGCCATTGGCCCTTATTTGTCGATTCTGCAACTCGGTAAAGACCTGGAGCGCTTTAACAACCTGGTACTGGTGCATGCCGCGCGTTACGCCGCTGATTTAAGTTACCTGCCGTTAATGCTGGAATTGCAAAAGCGCTACGAAGGCAAGCTGCGCATTCAAACTGTCGTCAGTCGGGAAACCATCGCAGGCTCGCTTACCGGGCGCGTCCCCGCGCTGATTGAAAGCGGCGCGCTGGAAGCGGCGGTCGGTTTACCGATGAACACCGAGACCAGCCATGTGATGCTGTGCGGAAATCCGCAGATGGTGCGCGATACGCAGCAGCTGCTGAAGGAGACCCGGCACATGACCAAACACCTGCGTCGTCGTCCTGGGCACATGACCGCTGAGCACTACTGGTAAGCACGGTTGCAGGCCCGGTAAGCGCCAGCGCCACCGGGCAATCTGCCGGATAGCGGCATAAACGCCTTATCCGGCCTACGGTTTATCGCCTGCCTGAGGCTCTGCTTTAAACTTCACATCCTGCGTTTCTTTGCCGAACTTATTCTCGCCCTGAGTACCGACAAACGCCCCCAGATCGATAAACATCATGACCAGAATGAGCGTCGGGACAAAGCGCCCCACGACCCACTGCCACATTCCCGGCAACATCACCCAATTTCCGGCCAGCAGCATCCACGCCAGAATCATCAATAACGCCCACAGGCCGGAGCGCCCCCGGTCATGCAGACGCTTAACCATGACCGCCGCCGTGGGCCAGAGCAGACACACCAGACAAAATGCCGCCGTCTGGATATCGAGTAAATTCTTGCTCGCCAGCGAAAACAGCACCAGCATGCCGACAAACCAGAAACCGAGCCAGATCCAGAAATCACGGCGTCCAATACGCCCTTTAAATGAGAATAACCACTGCTGTATGGTCATGTAAGTTCCTTTATTATTGCCTTCGCTGTCAGTTTACCCTTTTGACAAGCCCGACAGTTATCGTTTTAATCGTGAGCAGTCCTAACGAAAGGTAAGATTGATGAAGCCAGGGTGTACACTGTTTTTATTATTGTTTTCCGCCATAACTGCGAGCACAACGGTGCTGGCGGAGGCATCGCCGTCTGCGACGACCGCGCCCTACCTGCTGGCTGGCGCGCCGACGTTTGATCTCTCCATCAGCCAGTTTCGCGAAAACTTTAATCAGCAAAATCCCCGGCTTCCACTGAACGAATTTCGTGCTATCGACAGCAGCCGCGACAGGGCGAACCTGACCCGCGCCGCCAGCAAGATCAATGAAAATCTGTACGCCTCAACGGCGCTGGAGCGCGGTACGTTAAAAATCAAAAGCATGCAGATTACCTGGCTTCCCATTCAGGGGCCCGAGCAAAAAGCCGCCAAAGCCAAAGCGCAGGAATACATGGCGGCGGTGATCCGCACCGTCGCCCCGCTTCTGACAAAAGAGCAAAGCCAGCAAAAACTGCAAAAATTACTCACAGCGGGCAAGAATAAGCACTACTACGCTGAAACGGAAGGCGCGATTCGCTATGTTGTCGCAGACAACGGGGAAAAAGGGCTGACCTTCGCTGTTGAACCGATTAAGCTAGCGCTATCGGAGAATCTGGAAGGGCTGAATTAAGTGACAAAAAGCAAAGCCTTTCGAGGGAGGGATCTCTATACTGTTTCACAGACCATGCCGTCCCTGAAGGGCGGCCATCTTCCTTAATTCGCTGACAAAGCGTGGAGAAATGAAATGCGACATCCTTTAGTGATGGGTAACTGGAAACTGAACGGCAGCCGCCACATGGTAAACGAGCTGGTGGCTAACCTGCGTAAAGAACTGGCTGGCGTTGCTGGCTGTGCAGTTGCGATTGCACCACCGGAAATGTATATCGACATGGCGAAACACGCCGCTGCCGGTAGCCACATCATTCTGGGCGCGCAGAACGTTGACCTGAACCTGTCTGGCGCATTCACCGGTGAAACTTCTGCTGAAATGCTGAAGGATATCGGCGCGCAGTACATCATCATCGGCCACTCTGAGCGTCGTACTTACCACAAAGAGTCTGACGAGCTGATCGCGAAGAAATTCGCCGTGCTGAAAGAGCAGGGTCTGACTCCGGTTCTGTGCATCGGTGAAACCGAAGCAGAAAACGAAGCCGGCAAAACCGAAGAAGTCTGTGCTCGTCAGATCGACGCGGTACTGAAAACTCAGGGCGCTGCGGCGTTTGAAGGCGTGGTTATCGCTTACGAACCTGTATGGGCGATCGGTACTGGCAAATCCGCCACTCCGGCGCAGGCGCAGGCTGTTCACAAATTCATCCGTGACCACATCGCCAAAGCTGACGCGAAAATCGCTGAGCAAGTGATCATCCAGTACGGCGGTTCCGTAAACGCAGCTAACGCGGCAGAACTGTTCGCTCAGCCGGACATCGACGGCGCGCTGGTTGGCGGTGCTTCCCTGAAAGCTGACGCGTTCGCGGTGATCGTTAAAGCAGCGGAAGCGGCTAAACAAGCTTAATGCTGTTGTGGCGGGCGGCGCATGCGCTTACCCGCCACACAAAATCACAGGCCCGGTAAGCGTTAACGCCACCGGGCTTTTTTTACAAACGCCCCAGTAAACTAAACCACACGTAATCCAGCGGCAACAGCACCAGATACGTTGCCAGCGCCAGTGCCAGACACAGCGTCATGCCTGGTTTTGCCGGGACTTTCCCTAATGCCATCGCCACCACAATCGGCGACGCCTGATACGGCAACAGCGGCGTGGAGTACCCCAATACCTGAATCATAATCACCGACAGCAGCGGAAAACCGGTTGCGTCGGAAAAACTCTGCGCCAGCGTGGTATACAGCGCCGGAACGCCGTTCGCCGTCATAATAAAATTCAGCGCGGTGGTAATGCCGGTCAGCGCCAGGAAACTGGTGAAGGGCTTTTCCGGGTCCAGCGGCATGACATGCAGCAGCGCCTCGCCCACCGCATTGCCAATGCCGGTTTGCGTCACGGTGATCGCCAGCCCCAGAATGCCTGCCACATAAATACAGGTGCGGATATTCACGCCGCTGGAAAACTCTTCCCCGTTGATAAACCCCACGCGCGGCAACAGCGTGATCACCGCCGCCGCCAGCCCGGTCCACGCCGGGCCAATACCGTGCCAGCTTTCGCTGACCCACATCGCCAGCACCACCGCCAGCATCCACGCCAGCCGTTTCTCCGCACGGCTCATCGGCGCAGGCGGCGTCAGGTCGCGAGGCGCATGCGGTTTACCGGGAAACAGCCAACAAATAAGGACGATTAACAGCGCGCCTTTCAACCAGCCCAGAACAGGCGTATGCAGCAGAAGATACGGCAGATAGTTCAGGTGGATGCCGTACGAGCCTTCCGCCGCCCCGCTCATCACCAGGTTAGGTACGTTAGCAGGCAGGATGGTCGCGGAGAGCTGGAAGGTTCCAAAGCCCACCGCAAGCGCCAGTCCGTACCAGGCGCGCGTGCCATCGGCAATCCCGGCACGTTTCGCCATCGCCGCGACAATGGGCATCAGCAGCGCGATACGCCCCATATTGGACGGCATCACAAACGCCAGCGCATAACTGAGCAGCACCACGCTTGCCACCATCAGCGGCCATGAGTCAGTCAGTCTGGCGGATAAGGCGCGCGCCGCCCTGTCTGCCAGCCCTGTTTTGCGAATCGCCACCCCCAGCACAAAACCGCTAAAAACCAGCCAGAAAGCCGACGAGGCAAAACCGCCAAAAATGACGTCCGGCGGCGCGATCTTCGCCACCATCGCCACGGTAAAGAACAGCAGCGCGGTAATAAACTCCGGCAACAGCGAGGTTGCCCAGAGCAGAATGGTCACGCCGACCACCAGCGAAGGAATGAACAGAGGGTGTGTAAGCCAGAGCGACATGCCTGTCTCCTGTTGTTTTTTTCAACAAGAATACGGAGACAGGCAAGTGGAGTAAACGCCAGATTAGGTGGGGTTACTGCAAAATCTCACATTGATGATCCTGAATTTCCTCAGCGGAAGCGAGGTTAAACGCCAGCAGGTTGCGCTGCGTCGCCAGCAAAACAAAAGAGTCGTCGCTCTGGCGCACCACCGCCAGCGCATAGCTGCCCATGTGCTCACGCGCATCCGGCACCTCTTCCGCCAGCATCATGAACGGGCTGCGTTGCGCCAGCTCACTTTCCGTCACCCGACGCGCCAGATATTCATTCCCGCGCAATCCGCCCGGCAGCGGCAGCCAGCGGGTACTCACTTTCGCCAGATTATCATCCAGTTGCGCTCGCACATCAGGGCGCAGGCAGGAGATGTGGATATGAAAGTGGTTTTGCGTCCGCCCGGAGCGTGAGTTAATCGCCAGCGAAATGGCGCTGTCTGGAATATCTTTGCCGTACTTTTGGCTCATAAAGCTGCGCGCCTGCCAGGCTAGCCAGAAGAAGTTCGGCGTGTAGGGCTCCACCAGCAGCGGGCTTTCCGTACCGTTGATGCGGTACGTCGGCATCAACAGATACTGCAACGGGCCGTTACGATCTTTAAACACGACATACCCGGCATCCGGTTTCACTTCGGCGCATGGCGCAGAATTTTGCTGTTGCAGTTGGTTCGGTACGCATTGTTGCAGAACAATATCCCGCAATGCGTTCGGATTAGCGGCCAGCTTCCAGTAGCCAATGCCCGCGATGGCGGCAACAATCACAACCGCCAGCAAAAAATAACCTGTTTTTTTCATTACTCA
This sequence comes from Citrobacter sp. CK206, assembly GCF_030333125.1. Taxonomy (NCBI): domain Bacteria; kingdom Pseudomonadati; phylum Pseudomonadota; class Gammaproteobacteria; order Enterobacterales; family Enterobacteriaceae; genus Citrobacter; species Citrobacter sp. CK206. The sequence goes on along the minus strand of NZ_JAOWGM010000005.1, from coordinate 68,912 downwards.
TTCCCTGTCTCTTATTGACGTGCAAGAGTAACGCAAAATGATGACAAATAAAAAAGCCCGGTCGCACGATGCCACCGGGCTGGAAAAGCAATTTACATTAGCGTTTGCTGATTTGGTCGAACGTACCGCCATTAGAGAAATGCTCTTTCTGCGCTTTCGTCCACCCGCCAAACTCCTCGTCAATGGTGAAGAGTTTCAGCTTCGGAAATGCATTTTCATATTTCTTTGCCACTTCAGGGTCGCGTGGGCGATAGAAGTTTTTCGCCGCAATTTCCTGCCCTTCCGGCGAGTAGAGATACTTCAGATAGGCTTCCGCCACGGCTTGCGTCCCTTTTTTCTCCACGACTTTATCCACCACGGAGACGGTCGGTTCTGCGAGAATTGATTCGCTCGGCGTCACGATTTCGAATTTATCTTTGCCCAGTTCGTTCGTCGCCAACAGCGCTTCGTTCTCCCAGGCGATCAGCACGTCGCCAATCCCACGCTCAACAAAGGTGTTGGTTGAACCGCGCGCGCCAGAATCCAGCACTTCCACGTTCTTAAATAACGCTTTTACGAAGTCCTGCGCTTTGGCCTGATCGTTGTTATTGTGGTGCAGGGCGTATCCCCACGCAGCCAGATAGTTCCAGCGTGCGCCGCCAGAGCTTTTCGGGTTCGGCGTAATCACCGACACGCCCGGTTTTACCAGGTCGTTCCAGTCATGGATTTGCTTCGGATTGCCTTTACGCACCAGGAAAACGATGGTGGACGTGTACGGCGCGGAGTTGTCCGGCAGACGTTTGATCCAGTTTTTGTCGATACGACCGCGCTCTGCAATGGCATCAACGTCATAAGCCAGCGCCAGCGTCACCACATCGGCCTCAATACCGTTAATGACTGACGTCGCCTGCTTACCGGAACCGCCATGCGACTGACGGATCACCACGTTGTCGCCCGTTTCTTGTTTCCAGTGCGCGCTAAACGCTTTGTTGTACTGATCGTACAGCTCGCGCGTTGGATCGTAAGACACGTTAAGTAACTGAATATCCTTCGCCAGAACGCTGGTCGATGCCAGCAATAATGTTAACCCCACGCCCCATTTATTCATCGCCCAGCTCTCTTATGTAGTGTTGTGATGAATAAAGCGTGCCAGAAAGGAATCCAAACATTAAAGAATAAAAAAAGATTGGCTATAACTTGAAGGAATAAATGAAGGATATTGCCGGATGCTGGCTAGCGCCTTATCCGGCCTACAGGCCGTACTGTTGTAGGCCGGGTAAGGCGAAGCCGCCACCCGGCACAATACACACAACGATCAGTACAGCTTTTTAGCGCAATCCAGCCAGTCACCTTTGAACGGACGCTTCATGTTTTCGATAGCGTCGATGATGTCATGGTGAACCAGTTGTTCGTTCTGGATGCCCACACAACGTCCGCCAAAGCCTTCCAGCAGCAGTTCAATGGCATATGAGCCCATACGGGAAGCCAGAATACGGTCGTAAGGCACCGGAGAGCCGCCACGCTGGATGTGACCCAGTACGGTCGCACGCGTTTCACGGCCAGTCTCTTTCTCGATGTAGTGCGCCAGTTCATCAACGTCACACATATGTTCGGTGATCGCGACAATCGCGTGTTTTTTACCTTTCGCGATGCCCGCTTTGATTTCCGCAACCAGATCGTCACGGCTGAATTCCACTTCCGGCACCACAACAAACTCACAGCCCCCAGCGATAGCCGCCGCCAGGGTCAGGTCGCCGCAGTAACGCCCCATCACTTCAACGATGGAAATACGCTGGTGAGAGGAAGAGGTGTCACGCAGACGGTCAATCGCTTCCACTACCGTACCCAGCGCGGTGAAATAACCGATGGTGTAGTCAGTGCCTTTGATGTCGTTGTCGATCGTGCCCGGCAGACCGATGCACGGGAAGCCCATTTCAGTCAGACGTTTTGCACCCATATAGGAACCGTCACCGCCGATAACAACCAGCGCGTCGATGCCACGTTTTTTCAGGTTTTCGATAGCCACTGCGCGAACATTTTCATCGCGGAATTCCGGGAAGCGCGCGGAGCCGAGGAAAGTACCGCCACGGTTGATCATGTCGGACACGCTGTAACGGTCGAGCTGAACCATACGGTCTTCATACAGACCCAGGTAGCCATCATAAATACCCATTACTTCCAGTCCTTCCGTCAACGCTGCGCGTACAACACCACGGATTGCTGCGTTCATGCCAGGCGCATCACCGCCGCTTGTCAACACACCGATTTTCTTAATCATGACTACCTCTGAACTTTGGAATGCAAAATGAAATCTGTTGCCGGAAGCCGATACTGTTACTGCACATCGGGACGATCCAACGAATATGCAGATAGTATAACAACCGCTTCCTGCTGAATTGATTCAGGTCAGGCCAAACGGCGGTAATTTATACACAAAATGCTGGCCTTGCTCACTTTTTTACAACGAATTACGAAAGCTCAAACCTCTTGCCTTCCCTGGGTACGACTGAACAGGGGTCCTGGTGGATAATGACATCCGAACCCGGAAAACGCCGCAAAATCGCCTGCTCTACCTGTTCAGCCACCAGATGCGCCTGAACGAGCGGCAGATTATCTTCCATTTCCAAATGAATCTGAATAAAGCGGGTCGGCCCTGACTGCCGCGTGCGAAGATCGTGAGCACCGTTGACGCCCGGCCATGATGTCACGATATCAATAATTTCCTGACGTTCCTCATCGGGCAGCGCGCGATCCAGTAACGACTGCACTGCCTCATATCCCATACGTAGTGCGCTGTATAGAATATAGATGCCGATTCCCAACGCAAACAAGGCGTCTGCGCGATGCCAGCCATACCAGGCCAGCCCAAGCGCAACGAGAATCGCTCCGTTCATCATAACATCAGACTGATAATGAAGCATATCTGCCCGTACTGCCTGACTTTGCGTCTTGCGCACAACCCAACGCTGAAACGTGACCAGAATGATCGTACAAACCAGGGCGATAAGCGTCACCACGATCCCGACGCCCGGTTCGTTCATTGGCGTAGGGGTAATCAGATGCTGAATACCGGTCAAAAACAGAAACAGCGCCGAGCCGGAAATAAACATGCTCTGCGCCAGCGCCGCCAGCGACTCTGCTTTGCCGTGTCCAAAGGTGTGTTCATCATCCGCCGGTTGCAGCGAATAGCGCACCACTAACAAGTTAGTCAGCGACGCGGCAATATCCACCAGCGAGTCAACCAACGCAGCCAGAATACTCACCGACCCGGTGTACCACCACGCAAAAATTTTGATCAAAAGTAACAGTGACGCCATCACTGTCGCGGCAATTGCCGCCCGGCTGACCAGTCGCCCATAGGTTTGATTCATAAACACTCCTGCCTTTCCATGCCGGTAGTATAACGGATGGAGTAAAACAGTAAGGCAATAACCGGATGACAAATTTTGGACAAAAAAAACCCCTCCATCATGGAGGGGAAGACAGGGATGGTGTCTATGGCAAGGAAAACAGGGTTTGTTACTGGGAACGTGAGTTGCTACTACTCAATAACTTCAACGAGGAGCCGTTTTGCCATTGCGCCACATCGCGCAGTTGCTCCATTCGTTGTTGATGCTTCTCATTTAAAACCGCTTGCTGCTCCGGCGTTAACAGGCGATACATCTGGTTGCGAACCCTGGCCATTTCGACCTGGCGGGCAACCTGTTCTTGCGCCATTTTTTCTGCCTGAGCGCGCACAGCGTTTTCATCAAATTTTTCTGCGATGACAAGGCGATGCATTGTCTCCATTTCGCTAACATTAACAGGAGGCTGTTCGTGTCTTGCCTGCTGCATCAGATCTCGCATCTGTTGACGCTGATGTTCGGTTAAACTTATGCCGTCGAACATATGGCTCTGCGTACTGCGCTGCGTAAGTCCTTCACCTTGATGCCAGTTATCGCCTGTAACGACTTCAGCAGCGTGGCTTAAAGGACTGAGTGCCAGCGTTGAGGCCATGACGGCAGCGGTAACTTTGCGCATCACTTGCTCCCAAAATCTTTTCTGTCGCGATTCAACGAGAGACAGTTTACGATTCGGGCTGCAAACATGCGTCAGGGGGTGTAAAACAACGTAAAGTCATGGATTAGCGACGCCTGATGACGTAATTTCTGCCTCGGAGGTACTTAAACAATGAATAAAATCCTGTTAGTTGATGATGACCGAGAGCTAACTTCCCTGTTAAAGGAGCTGCTCGAAATGGAAGGCTTCAATGTGCTGGTTGCCCATGACGGGGAGCAGGCGCTTGAGCTTCTGGACGACAGCATTGATTTACTTTTGCTCGATGTCATGATGCCGAAGAAAAACGGTATTGATACGTTGAAAGCGCTTCGCCAGACACACCAGACCCCTGTCATTATGCTGACCGCGCGCGGCAGCGAACTGGATCGCGTACTCGGCCTTGAGCTGGGCGCGGATGATTATTTACCTAAACCGTTTAACGACCGCGAACTGGTCGCGCGTATCCGTGCGATTCTGCGCCGCTCGCACTGGAGCGAACAGCAGCAGAACAACGACAACGGCTCGCCGACGCTGGAAGTGGATGCGTTAAGCCTCAATCCGGGTCGCCAGGAGGCCAGCTTCGATGGTCAAACCCTGGAGTTAACCGGCACCGAATTTACCCTGCTCTATCTGCTGGCACAGCATCTCGGCCAGGTGGTTTCGCGTGAACATTTGAGCCAGGAAGTGCTGGGTAAACGCCTGACGCCGTTTGACCGCGCGATCGACATGCATATCTCCAACCTGCGTCGTAAGCTGCCGGAGCGTAAAGACGGGCACCCGTGGTTTAAAACCCTGCGTGGTCGCGGTTATTTGATGGTTTCCGCTTCATGATAGGCAGTTTAACCGCGCGCATCTTTGCCATCTTCTGGTTGACGCTGGCGCTGGTGCTGATGTTGGTATTGATGTTACCCAAGCTCGACTCACGCCAGATGACCGAGCTACTGGACAGCGAACAGCGCCAGGGGTTGATGATTGAGCAACATGTAGAAGCTGAACTCGCGAACGATCCACCCAACGATTTAATGTGGTGGCGTCGCCTGTTCCGTGCGATCGACAAGTGGGCGCCGCCAGGACAGCGGTTATTGCTTGTGACCACTGAAGGACGCGTGATCGGTGCAGAACGCAGCGAAATGCAGATCATTCGTAACTTTATTGGTCAGGCGGATAACGCCGATCATCCGCAGAAGAAGAAATATGGCCGCGTTGAGATGGTAGGCCCGTTCTCTGTCAGAGACGGGGAAGATAACTACCAGCTTTATCTGATTCGACCGGCCAGCAGTTCCCAATCCGATTTTATTAATCTGCTGTTTGACCGCCCGCTCTTGTTGCTGATCGTCACCATGCTGGTCAGTTCGCCTCTGTTGCTTTGGCTGGCCTGGAGCCTGGCGAAACCGGCGCGTAAGTTGAAAAACGCGGCGGACGAAGTGGCTCAGGGTAATCTGCGACAACATCCAGAACTGGAAGCAGGCCCGCAGGAATTTCTTGCGGCTGGCGCCAGCTTTAACCAGATGGTGACCGCGCTGGAACGTATGATGACCACGCAGCAGCGTCTGCTGTCGGATATCTCGCACGAGCTACGCACTCCGCTTACGCGTCTGCAACTGGGCACCGCGCTGCTGCGTCGCCGTAGCGGCGAGAGTAAAGAGCTGGAGCGCATCGAGACCGAAGCGCAGCGGCTGGACAGCATGATCAACGACCTGCTGGTGATGTCGCGTAATCAACAGAAAAACGCGCTGGTCAGCGAAACGATGAAAGCCAATCATCTGTGGGGAGACGTGCTGGATAACGCCGCCTTCGAAGCCGAGCAGATGGGCAAATCGTTAACGGTGAACTTCCCGCCGGGGCCGTGGCCGTTATACGGCAACCCTAGCACCCTGGAAAGCGCGCTGGAGAACATTGTCCGTAACGCCCTGCGCTATTCGCACACGAAGATTGAAGTCGGCTTCGCGGTGGATAAAGACGGCATTACGATAACGGTTGATGACGATGGCCCGGGCGTTAGCCCTGAAGACCGCGAACAGATCTTCCGCCCGTTTTATCGTACCGATGAAGCGCGCGATCGGGAGTCCGGCGGAACAGGGTTGGGGCTGGCCATCGTTGAGACCGCGATCCAGCAGCATCGCGGTTGGGTGAAAGCCGAAGACAGCCCGCTGGGCGGCTTACGGCTGGTGATCTGGCTGCCGTTGTATAAGCGTTCTTAAGTCTCGCTGTGGTGCCGGATGGCGGCGTGAACGCCTTATCCGGCCTACGGAACCGCACGTTGTAGGCCCGATAAGCGCAGCGCCATCGGGCATTACGCCGGATGGCGGCGTAAACGCCTTATCCGGCCTACGGAAACCGCACGTTGTAGGCCCGATAAGCGCAGCACCATCGGGCATTACGCCGGATGGCGGCGTGAACGCCTTATCCGGCCTACGGGAAACCGCACGCTGTAGGCCCGATAAGCGCAGCACCATCGGGCATTACGCCGGATGGCGGCGTGAACGCCTTATCCGGCCTACGAAAAACCGCACGTTGTAGGCCCGATAAGCGCAGCGCCATCGGGCATTACATCATCCACGTAAACGTCGTGACTGATCTTCAATTTTGCCGCTCAAACGGCGCTTCTGCATCGTTCTGGTCCAGCTTTTCGATAACCCCGCCGCCGACAGCAAACGATGATACTGGCCGTCGTCGAACGGCATATGCCAGGCTATCGCAATCGCCTCCTGTACGCTCACATCACTGACGCGCGACGCCAGAATTAACGGCGCATCCGCCGATACCTGCCCCGGCGCGATAACGCTGTACAGCCAGCCGGTTTTCCCGGCGTTCTGCATCTGCGTCGCCATATCGCTAATGCCGAAATGGAAGTTGAGCTTAAAGCACGGCGAACGTGGCTGAGTCACCTGAATCAGCGCCTCTCCCCACTGAAAAATATCGCCGATAAAAACATTTTGCTCGGTCAGACCGTCGGTCGAAAGGTTTTCGCCAAACGCGGGCGCGACAAACAGATCCGCCTGCGCCGGGAATTGACGCGCCCAGTGCAGATAGTGTTCACGGGGATAATGGCACAGCGCGCGATCGGGCCCGCCGTGAATTTTTGTCTCTGCCTGCTCATCACCGGCAAGGCCCAGATCGTTAAGCATCAGCTCGCCATCAACCTGGATTTTCGCAATGGCGCTGGGACGACTTCCCGCATAGTCCCGAATTTTGCCCGTAAACACCTCGACCGGATATCGCATCAGCTTCCCTCTCCCGACAAATAATCCTCATTAGAGCATATTTATTTTGTCTCAGCCGCTCAAAATGAGAGCCGGGTTCACATGATGCGCCAGCAGACGTGCTATCAATTAAAGTGATTTTGAAACGCCATTTCATAATAAGGAGTCAACAACGTGACAGTACAATCGCAGTTTGCTGGCGTCTGGTGTCCTTCCATTACGCCGATGGACAATGACGGAAAAGTCGATCTCAACGGCCTGAGCCAGCATCTCAAACGCCTTACCGAGGCCAACATTGATGTTATTTTGCTGATGGGCAGCATTGGCGAATTTGCGTCTTTCACGCTGGAAGAGCGGCTGATGCTGATCCGCGAGGCCCGCGCGATGAGTTCGCTGAAGATGGTTGCCAATGTCTCCTCCACCTGCACCAGCGACATCCTGCTTATGGCGCAGGAAGCGTACCGCGTCGGGTACGATGCGGTGATGATTCTGCCGCCGTATTACTACGGGCAGACGTCGAAGCAGCTTCTGAGCTACTTCCGCCAGCTTGGTAACGCCCTGAGCGGCAAATGGTTTGCCTACAATTTCCCGGCACGTACCGGCTGCGATTTAACGCCGGATCTGGTGGCGACCCTTGCCGCCGAATTCCCGAATTTTGCCGGGATTAAAGATACCGTCGACTGCCAGTCCCATACCCGCAGCATGATTCAGACCACCCGCGCGGTACGCGACGATTTTGCCGTGCTCTCCGGCTATGACGAGTATTACATCCCCAACCTGCTGGCGGGCGGCGCAGGCATTATTTCCGGCTTAAACAACGTGATGCCGGAGCTGTTTGTCAGCGCGCGGGAGGCGTTTAAGCAGGGTGATTTGCAAACGCTGCGCGATATCCAGGAGAAAATCGGCACGTTTATGTCCATTTACGCGATTGGCGAGGATTTTGTAACCACGATTAAAACCGTGGTATCGCGTAAGTTCGGCTATTGTACCGGCGTGTCGCGTAATGCGGGAGGAGAACTGAACGAGCACGAGCGTCGCACAATTGATGAGGTGTTTGGCCGTTAATTCTGACCGGAAGCGCCGGATGAGGCATAAGCCGTCATCCGGCAAAACGGGTTTATTTCACCGTACCGCGAATATCGATTTCCGCCGCTCTGGCCTTCACCTTCCGCGACCAGACTGAGGTAATGATCGGCACCAGAATCGAAGTCACGATAACCGATGTGGCAACCAGCGAGGTCGCGGCGGGCGCCATTGGTTTAAACGCCGGAACCATCTCTGCGATCAGCACGGGCGTGGCTACTGCGGCGCCCGCAGAACTTGAGGCGGCAATACCTGCCGTACCGTCACCGCCGCCGATAAACTTGTCAGCGATGATTAACGGGATGCCGGTGATAATAATGACCGCCACACCCAGTAGAATCCCCAGCACGCCCGTCTGTGCAATCACGCTCAAATCAATGGTGTTGCCCAGCGCAAAGGCGAAGAACGGGATCAGCGTCTGTACCGCTTTGCTGAAGAATTCCCGCAGTTCCGGGTCGAGATTCCCCAGCGCGAAACCAATCAGGAACGGCAATACCGCCCCCACAAATACATGCGGTTCAAACGAGGCAATCCCGGCGGTTCCCAGAATAACCATCGTCATCAGCGGCCCTGACTCCAGCGACATCAGGACAAATGCCCCGGCCTCTTCTTTGGTGCCGTACTGCTGCATGATGGAGGCGTACAGCCCACCGTTGGTCATGTCCATAGAGGCCACCAGCGCCAGCGTCGACAGCCCGGCGAAGAAGCCCGCTTCCACCCCATGTTCCGGGATAACGCGTGACGCAATAGCGGCCACCACCCAGGCAACCGCAATTTTGGTCACCACCAGCGTCCCGGATTTACGCAGTACGGTGCCTGTGGCGCTCAGTTTGATCGACGCGCCCATACAAAAGAACCAGACCGCCAGAATCGGCACCGTACCGGTGATCATACCGTTTGTGAATGAGCCGAAGTATTTCCCTGCACCTGGCGCGAAGGTGTGGCATAGCGCGCCGAGGAACAACGGAACGAGCATCATGCCACCCGGGACTTTTTCTATCGTGCGTTTAATCTGCATTTCCTTCACCTGTAGACATAAAAACGGGCAATTTTTATGGGCGAATGCGCCTTACTTTGAGGCACACCCGCGTTGATGAAGAAACGATAGACATTCATTCAAACAATAAAAGTGATCCCAACCACACAACAAAACTATGTTTCATTTTTTATGGATTGATGTTTTTAATTTGACGTAAGTCACACCAGGCAAGCCCAAAAGCGCCTAAAAGAAAGCCCCCGCAGGTTATGCCTGCGGGGGCTGAATCTAATGCCGGATGGCGGCTAACGCCTTATCCGGCCTACAAACTGTAACTCTGTGCCGGATGGCGGCTAACGCCTTATCCGGCCTACAAATTGACAAATCCTCTTCGTAGGCCTGATAAGCGCAGCGCCATCAGGCAAAAAGACTTATTTTTTCGCCGCGAAACGCGCAGCAGCTTCGTCCCAGTTCACCACGTTCCAGAACTCTTTGATGTAGTCCGGGCGACGGTTCTGGAATTTCAGGTAGTAAGCGTGTTCCCATACGTCCAGACCCAGGATTGGGAAACCGGAAACGCCGGAAATGGCCTCGCCCATCAGCGGGGAGTCCTGGTTAGCGGTAGAGACAACCGCCAGTTTGTCGCCCTGCAACACCAGCCAGGCCCAACCGGAACCGAAACGCGTTGCCGCCGCTTTTTCAAACTCCGCTTTGAAGTTATCAACGGAACCGAAATCACGTTCGATAGCCGCTTTCAGGTCGCCCTGCAAAGCGGTGCCTTTTTTCAGGCCTTTCCAGAACAGGCTGTGGTTAGTGTGGCCGCCCGCGTTGTTGCGCAGTACGGTTTTTTTGTCCGCCGGAAGCTGATCCAGTTTGGTGATCAGTTCTTCAACCGGCAGGTTCGCGAATTCAGGCAGGTTTTCCAGCGCCGCGTTAGCGTTGTTGACATAAGTTTGATGGTGTTTGGTATGGTGGATTTCCATCGTCTGCTTATCGAAGTGCGGTTCCAGCGCATCATAAGCGTACGGCAGGGATGGCAGTGTATAACTCATAATCATCTCCATTATTGTCGAGCGGCTGAAGTGTTAATGCCGCGTAAGCAGTTGGTTCATTATAGTTAATTAAATGATATTGAAAATGCTTATCAATGCCGTAGTTTTAATAAGGATATAACTTTTCATTATGTTCTTGAATATGTGAGCCAAATCACCCGTATAACGTGCTGGTTGCCAGGAAGGAAGAAATGTCGGCAATCCTCAAAAGGTTAATCAACTGCACAATTTTTACACTCATCAGGTCGGGAGGGTCACACCGGCAATAAAAACGATGAGGATTAAGTCATGAGTAACGCGATTACGATGGGTATCTTTTGGCATTTGATAGGTGCGGCCAGTGCAGCCTGTTTTTATGCCCCGTTCAAACAAGTTAAACAATGGTCCTGGGAAACCATGTGGTCAATCGGTGGGATTGTCTCCTGGCTTATCCTGCCCTGGACCATCAGCGCCCTGCTGCTCCCGGATTTCTGGGCCTATTACAGTTCCTTCAACCTCTCCACCCTGTTGCCCGTATTTCTGTTCGGCGCAATGTGGGGCATCGGTAATATTAACTACGGCCTGACCATGCGCTATCTCGGCATGTCGATGGGGATCGGCATCGCGATTGGTATTACGCTGATCGTCGGCACCCTGATGACCCCCATCATCAATGGAAACTTTGATGTGCTGATCAATACCGAAGGCGGACGAATGACGCTGCTGGGCGTCCTGGTGGCGCTGATCGGCGTTGGCATCGTCACCCGCGCCGGGCAGTTAAAAGAGCGCAAAATGGGGATCACCGCCGAGGAGTTCAACCTGAAAAAAGGTCTGCTGCTGGCGGTGATGTGCGGTATTTTCTCCGCCGGGATGTCCTTTGCGATGAACGCCGCCAAACCGATGCATGAAGCCGCCGCCGCGCTCGGCGTCGATCCGCTGTATGTCGCTCTGCCAAGCTACGTGGTCATCATGGGCGGCGGCGCGCTGATCAACCTGGGCTTCTGTTTCATTCGTCTGGCAAAAGTGAAAAACTTGTCGATAAAAGCCGACTTCTCGCTGGCAAAATCGATGATCATCACCAATATCCTGCTGTCCGCGCTGGGTGGCCTGATGTGGTATTTGCAGTTCTTTTTCTACGCCTGGGGCCACGCTCGCATTCCGCCGCAGTATGACTACATCAGCTGGATGCTGCACATGAGCTTCTACGTGCTGTGCGGTGGGATTGTGGGTCTGGTGCTGAAAGAGTGGAAAAACGCGGGTCGTCGTCCTGTCAGCGTTCTCAGTCTGGGTTGCGTGGTCATTATTATCGCCGCCAACATCGTCGGCATGGGAATGGCAAGCTAATCGTTTTGCGTACTGTGATGACGCCACTGGCTGGGCGTCATCCCGGTTTCCCGCGTAAACACCACCGAAAAGTAGTTACTGTCCTCAAAGCCGCACTGCATTGAAATCTCACTGATCATCAGGCGGCTGTGCTGAAGCAAATACTGCGCATGGCAGATGCGGATCTGGCGAAGATACTGGTTGATGGTCATCCCGGTCTGTGAGCGAAACTGCTGTCGCAGCACCCGCTCGCTGCACTGCTCCTGGTCGCAAAACGCGTCCAGCGCAAAGGGGCGCTCCAGGCTTCCGGCCAGCGCGGTAATCAATTTATCCAGCAACGTTTCGCTCGCTCTGGTCGGGAGATCATCGGTGGCATAGCGATGTCTTTTCAGCGTCATCACCAACTGACCAAATAGCAGTTCCGCCATCTCATTCGCCAGCGGATCGCCCTGATTGCTCTCATGTTCAAGCTGGCTGATAACCTGCCGCGCCTGATTCATCCCCACGCTGCCCAGCCGCCAGTGCGGACGCCGTTCACTGCCGTTAAAACCCGGAATGGCGCTTTCCCAGCCAAGATTCAGGGTCAACCGCTCCGGGCAGTAAATAATATTCTGCAAAACCAAATCGTTAACGGAGGTGTAGGAGTGTCTGTCCTCGGCGCGAATATAAAACAGATCGCCGCGCGTGATGCGGTAAGGGCGATCGTTGAGCACATGCAAACCGTTGCCGCGCCAGACCAGCACCAGTTCACAAAACTCGTGTGTATGTTCCGCGAACACATTTTGCGGATAGCGATCGGCAACCGCGACAGCCTGGCCGTCATTCGCAAAAAAGTCTTTTTTCAGAAGGACTAACTGATTTGCCACCGCAGCACCTCACGTTGAATGCTTGCCGGATGGCGCTACGCTTATCTGGCCTACAGATCGCCGCCGTAGGCCGGATAAGGTGAAGCCGCCATCCGGCATTGAAGGGGACGATTATCAGCAAATTGGCGACAAAAAACGGTGATAGCTTTCGCGTTACTGTAGCAATGCGTCCCGCCCCTGGCGAATATCCCTGGGCGACCAGTCAAATTCCCGGCGAAACAGCGTCGAAAAATGGTTACTGTCGCCAAAACCGCAGCGATACGCGATATCTGTGACACTTTCATCACTGTGACGCAGCAGGTGGCGAGCCTTGATAAGCCGCAGACGGTTAAGATAGCGCTGCGGCGTCAGGCCGGTCTGTTGTTTGAGCTGACGGTGCAGCGTGCGCAGCGAGAGCGAAAACTTGTCGGCTATCGATTCCCAGCACACCTCTTCAGCAAAATGATCCTCCAGCCAGGCCAGCAACTGATTCAGCCGCGCATCGTTATTGGCCGCCCCTTCCATCAGACTGCTTTTACGCAGCAGCACCAGCAACTGCATAAACAGAATTTCACGGTTGGCGACCGCAGGCGTGTCCATCTCGTCTCCGGCGTTTTCCATCTGCGCCACCAGTTGCCGCACCTGCTGCAACGCGCTCTGATTCACGCGCCAGTGTGACGGGTACTGCCCATCCTGTTCCTGCGGCAAGAGCTGGTTCAGCCCCGCCAGAAACTGAAACGCGTCCGGCGAGCGATAGAGCACATTCGTCAGACACAGGTTGTCGGTGTGTTCATACAGATGTCTGTCATGATCGCGAACAAAGCAGACCGTACCGCCGCTAATGGTGTAGGGCTGCCCATTGAACACATGAATGCCAGTGCCATGTTCAACAATCACAATCTCATGAAAATCATGATGATGTTCAGGAAAAGCGGACTGAGGAAGCCGGGGTTCAATGGCCACGGGCGCTTTACCTGACGGAAAAAAATCCACGCTATGCAGTACGGTCATGATGGCTTCCTGATATGAGAAACATGTCAGAAATAGTAATTAAGGGTTACTACCCTCACCTTAAATTTTTAACGCCAAAGCGCGCAAACCCGGTCGTTTTTTCAAGAAAGGACGGGAAAGATCAGGAAATGCGGACGCCGTCACATCCGGCCAATTCACGCTGATAAACGGAAATTGTGAACGCTATCACGTTCACCTTTGCCTCCTTGCCAGCGGCCAATTTAACCTGTCAGTAACAGGAAGGTACGCCTTCCTGGGGGTTCTTAGACTGAGTGCAATGAAACTCAGAAGGACTTCACCATGACTTTTCGCCATTGTGTCGCTGTCGATCTCGGGGCATCCAGCGGGCGCGTAATGCTGGCGCGTTACGACAGTGAACAACACGCCCTGACGCTGCGTGAAATCCACCGCTTCGCGAACTGTTTGCAAAAAACAGACGGGTTCGACGCCTGGGATATCGACAGCCTGGAAAATGAAATTCGCCTTGGACTGGAGAAAGTCTGCGATGAAGGTATCCGTATTGACAGCATCGGCATTGATACCTGGGGCGTGGACTATGTGCTGCTCGACAAGCACGGCCAGCGCGTCGGTCTGCCCGTATCTTATCGCGACAACCGTACCACGGGGGTGATGCAGCAGGCGCTGGCGCAGCTCGGCAAGCATGATATCTATCGCCGCAGCGGCATTCAGTTTCTGCCGTTCAATACGCTGTATCAGCTCCGCGCGCTGGTTGAACAACAGCCTGAACTTATCCCGCAGGTGGCGCATGCCCTGCTGATCCCCGACTATTTCAGTTTCCGCCTGACGGGCGAAATGAACTGGGAATACACCAACGCCACCACCACGCAGCTCGTCAATATCAACAGCGATGACTGGGACGATACCCTGCTGGACTGGACCGGCGCCAACAAAGCCTGGTTTGGCAGACCTACCCATCCGGGCAACGTGATCGGCTACTGGATCTGCCCACAGAAAAATCAGATTCCGGTGGTCGCCGTCGCCAGTCACGACACCGCCAGCGCGGTGATCGCCTCTCCGCTGGCCGATAAAAACAGCGCTTATCTCTCTTCCGGCACCTGGTCGTTGATGGGCTTCGAGAGCAGAACGCCTTACACCGATGACGCGGCGCTGGCGGCGAACATCACCAATGAAGGCGGCGCAGAAGGCCGCTACCGGGTGCTGAAAAACATCATGGGGCTCTGGCTGCTTCAGCGCGTACTGAAAGAGCGCCAGATTACCGACCTGCCCGCGCTGATCGCCGAGACCCAGTCGCTTCCGGCCTGCCGTTTCCTGATAAACCCGAATGACGATCGCTTTATCAACCCCGCCGATATGAGCGCGGAGATTCAGGCGGCCTGCCGTGAATCCGGCCAGCCGGAACCCACCCGTAACGCCGAACTGGCACGCTGCATTTTCGACAGTCTGGCGCTGCTGTATGCCGATGTGTTGCAGGAGCTGGCGAACCTGCGTGGTGAAGCCTTTAGCCAGCTGCACATCGTCGGCGGAGGTTGCCAGAACGCCCTGCTGAACCAGCTGTGCGCGGATGCCTGCGGCATTCGCGTGATGGCCGGGCCGATTGAGGCTTCCACCCTCGGCAATATCGGCATCCAGCTCATGACGCTGGACGAACTGAACAACGTTGACGACTTCCGTCAGGTGGTGAGAACCAACTACGACCTGACGACCTTTACCCCAAATCCTGACAGTGAAATTGCCCGCCACGTTGCGCAGTTTCAATCAAAACGACAGACAAAGGAGCTTTGCGCATGACCACTCAACTTGAACAAGCCTGGGAACTGGCGAAACAACGTTTTGCTGCGGTAGGTATTGATGTCGAGGAGGCGTTACGCCAGCTCGATCGTCTGCCGGTATCGATGCACTGCTGGCAAGGCGACGACGTCGCCGGATTCGAAAACCCGGAAGGATCGCTCACCGGCGGTATTCAGGCCACCGGTAACTATCCCGGTAAAGCACGTAGCGCCAGCGAGCTGCGCGCCGACCTGGAACAGGCGCTAAGCCTGATCCCGGGGCCAAAACGCCTGAACTTACACGCAATCTATCTGGAGTCTGACACGCCGGTGTCCCGCGACCAGATCAAGCCGGAGCACTTCAAAAACTGGGTGGAATGGGCAAAAGCGAACCAGTTAGGGCTGGACTTCAACCCCTCCTGCTTTTCTCACCCACTGAGCGCTGATGGCTTTACCCTGGCGCACGCGGACGACAACATTCGCCAGTTCTGGATTGACCACTGCAAGGCCAGCCGCCGCGTATCCGCGTACTTCGGTGAGCAACTGGGCACGCCGTCGGTGATGAACATCTGGGTCCCGGATGGCATGAAAGACATCACCGTTGACCGCTTAGCGCCGCGCCAACGCCTGCTGGAGGCGCTGGACGAGGTGATCAGCGAAAAACTGAATCCAGCGCATCACATCGACGCCGTGGAAAGCAAACTGTTCGGTATTGGCGCGGAAAGCTATACCGTCGGCTCCAACGAGTTCTACATGGGCTACGCCACCAGCCGCCAGACCGCGCTGTGCCTCGACGCGGGCCACTTCCATCCGACCGAAGTGATTTCCGACAAGATTTCCGCCGCCATGCTGTATGTGCCGCGCCTGCTGCTGCACGTCAGCCGCCCGGTACGCTGGGACAGCGACCACGTCGTGCTACTGGATGATGAAACCCAGGCAATTGCCAGCGAAATCGTGCGTCATAACCTGTTTGACCGCGTGCATATCGGCCTCGATTTCTTCGATGCCTCCATCAACCGTATCGCCGCGTGGGTTATCGGCACGCGCAATATGAAGAAAGCGCTGCTGCGCGCGCTGCTGGAACCAACCGGGCAGCTGCGTCAGTTAGAAGCCAGCGGCGATTACACCGCCCGCCTGGCGCTGCTGGAAGAGCAGAAATCCCTGCCGTGGCAAGCCGTCTGGGAAATGTATTGCCAGCGTCACGACACGCCAGCCGGCAGCCAGTGGCTGGAAAGCGTCCGTGCCTATGAAAAAGAGATTCTGAGCAAACGTAGCTAACCGCGACGCCTGACTTGTAGGCCGGATAAGACGTTCCGCGTCGCCATCCGGCAATAAATGAAACACGATTGCCGGATGGCGCTGCGCTTATCCGGCCTACGTAAGACCCGATAACGTTCGGGCAATAAATGGGAACACCGAACATGCAGAACATTACCCACTCCTGGTTTGTCCAGGGAATGATCAAAGCCACCTCCGACGCCTGGCTGAAGGGCTGGGACGAACGCAACGGCGGCAACCTGACGCTACGTCTGGATGAGGCGGATATCGCGCCGTTTACCGATGATTTCCACCAGGAGCCGCGCTATATCGCGCTGAGTCAGCCAATGCCGCTGCTGGCGAACACGCCGTTTATCGTCACTGGCTCCGGCAAATTCTTCCGCAACGTACAGCTCGATCCGGCAGCGAATTTAGGCGTGGTGAAAGTGGACAGCGACGGCGCGGGCTACCACATTCTGTGGGGGCTGAATCATGAGGCGGTTCCAACCTCCGAGCTGCCGGCTCACTTCCTCTCCCACTGCGAGCGCATTAACGCCACCGACGGCAAAGACCGCGTGATCATGCATTGCCACGCCACCAACCTGATCGCGCTGACCTACGTGCTGGAAAACAACACGCCGCTTTTCACCCGCAAACTGTGGGAAGGCAGCACCGAGTGCCTGGTGGTGTTCCCGGACGGCGTCGGCATTCTGCCGTGGATGGTGCCGGGCACTGATGAGATCGGTCAGGCCACCGCGCAGGAAATGCAGAAGCATTCGCTGGTGCTGTGGCCCTTCCACGGCGTGTTCGGCAGCGGCCCGACGCTGGATGAAACATTCGGCCTGATCGATACCGCCGAGAAGTCTGCGGAGGTGCTGGTCAAAATCTATTCAATGGGCGGTATGAAGCAAACCATCACGCGTGAAGAACTGGTAGCGCTTGGCAAACGCTTTGGCGTGACTCCGCTTGCCAGTGCATTAGCGTTGTACTGATTCTTCCCGCAATCCAATGCCGGATGGCGGCTTCGCCTTATCCGGCCTATGCCGTAGGCCCGATAAGCGCAACGTCATCGGGCAATAGGGTAACGCGTCAATCTTAAGGAGAATATTCATGAGCTTCATGTTGGCACTTCCCAAAATTAGCCTGCATGGCGCAGGCGCAATCGGCGATATGGTTAACCTCGTCGCGAACAAGCAATGGGGTAAAGCGCTGGTCGTCACTGACGGGCAACTGGTAAAACTGGGCCTGCTGGACAGCCTGTTTGCCGCGCTTGACGCGCATCAGATGTCGTACCACCTTTTCGACGAGGTTTTCCCGAACCCCACTGAAGAACTGGTGCAAAAAGGGTATGCGGCATATCAGGACGCGCAGTGTGATTACATCATCGCCTTCGGCGGCGGCAGCCCGATCGATACCGCCAAAGCGGTCAAAATTCTGACGGCGAATCCTGGCCCCTCTACCGCCTATTCAGGCGTCGGCAAAGTCAAAAACGCGGGCGTTCCACTGGTGGCGATTAATACCACCGCCGGTACGGCAGCGGAAATGACCAGCAATGCCGTCATTATCGACTCCGCGCGCCAGGTCAAAGAGGTCATCATCGACCCGAATATCATCCCTGATATCGCGGTGGACGACGCCAGCGTTATGCTGGACATCCCGCCATCCGTCACTGCCGCCACCGGCATGGATGCGCTGACCCACGCCATTGAGGCCTATGTCTCGGTTGGCGCGCATCCGCTTACCGACGCCAATGCGCTGGAAGCCATTCGGCTGATTAATCTGTGGCTGCCGAAAGCGGTTGATGACGGCCACAACCTCGAAGCGCGTGAGCAGATGGCGTTTGGCCAGTATCTGGCAGGTATGGCGTTCAACAGCGCTGGTCTTGGTCTGGTACACGCGCTGGCGCATCAGCCGGGCGCCACGCACAACCTGCCGCACGGCGTCTGTAACGCCATCCTGCTGCCGATCATTGAGAACTTTAACCGCCCGAACGCGGTCGCGCGTTTTGCCCGCGTCGCCCAGGCGATGGGCGTCGATACTCAAGGTATGAGCATTGAGGCGGCGAGTATGGAAGCGATCAATGCAATCCGCGCATTGAGCAAACGCGTCGGCATTCCTGAAGGTTTCAGCACACTGGGCGTCACGAAAGACGATATTGAAGGCTGGCTGGACAAAGCACTGGCAGATCCGTGTGCGCCATGCAATCCACGCACCGCCAGCCGCGATGACGTCCGCGAGTTGTATCTGGAGGCGCTATGATCCGCAAAGCGTTTGTGATGCAGGTGAATGCCGACGCACACGAGGAGTATCAGCGTCGCCATAATCCCATCTGGCCGGAGCTGGAAAGCGTATTGAAAGCGCATGGCGCGCATCACTATGCGATTTACCTCGATAAAGAACGCAACCTGTTGTTCGCGACCGTCGAGATTGAATCGGAAGAGCGCTGGAATGCCATCGCCAGTACCGACGTGTGCCAGCGTTGGTGGAAGCATATGCGCGACGTGATGCCTGCCAACCCGGATAACAGCCCGGTGAGCGCGGAGCTGAAAGAAGTGTTTTACCTGGCGTAGGCTGTCTGAAGCCGGATGACTCAACGCCGGATGGCGACGCTAACGCGTCTTATCCGGCCTACAGGTAGCAAACGGCACGAAATTGTAGGCCGGATAAGCGTCAGCGCCATCCGGCATCATAAACCTCATCGCGCGGAATTAATTTTGCTCGGCCACCAGGATCGCCTGCGTATCCGCTTCCAGCGCTTTAAAAATGTGCTCCTGATCGGCGGGATAACAAATATAATCGCCCTCGCCTAACTCTTCCGGCGCCTCTGTCAGCCCGACAAGCGCTTTCCCCTGCGTCACAATAATATGCTCCACCGATCCCGGCGGATGTGGATGTGAAATACGATCCGCCCCCGGCTGCGTCAGCAGCAGGTAGATATCGCGCCGCGCCCCTGGCGGACAGGCAGCCAGTAAAATAGCCTGATAGTGGGCCTGTTCCGCCACCACTTTTGTCCCTTCTCCACGACGAATCACCTGCGTTTTTTGCGCCTGCGGCTCCAGCAGACGTGCAAAGGGAATATCCAGGGCCACGCAAAGCGCCCAGAGCGTTTCCAGGCTAGGATTTCCATTGCCCGCTTCCAGTTGCGACAGGGTAGATTTCGCAATCCCCGCACGCCGGGCGATTTCCGCCAGCGACAGGCCGGTACGCTGACGTTCGCGCACCAGGCTTTTCGCGATCACGCTAATGGGCTGTGTCATTCACGACTCCGCGTTCTTTATATCGAACGAATCGTTCGACTTGTAAATCAATTCTGTTGCGTTCATTATAATGGAAATTCGTTCGATATGGCTAAGATAGTATGAAACATCACCTCTCATGTCTCAGCGGAGACACGATAAAAGCGATATTTTTAGTGTGCCTGGCCGTTGGCGTCGTCGGGATGTCCTACGGATCGCTGGCGATGGCCTACGGCTTCCCGATTTGGGTGCCGTTTGTACTCTCCATTTTTGTCCTGGCGGGGGCGTCCGAATTTATGTTTATCGGCATTGTCGCCAGCGGCGGGAACCCGCTGGCCGCCGCCGCTGCCGGTTTGCTGGTGAATGCTCGCCACATTCCATTCGGCGTAACGGTACGTGAACTGGTAGGCACCCGCGCCGCCAGCTTTCTGGGCTGCCATATCATGAATGATGAAAGCGTCGTCTTTGGTCTGTCGCAAAAAACACGGCAACAGCGCAAAGCCGCCTACTGGCTGTGTGGCGCGGGCGTCGCAATTTTTTGGCCGCTGGGCGCACTGCTTGGCGCGATGGTCGGCAAACTGCTCCCGGCACCGGAAACCATCGGTCTGGACGCGGTATTTCCCGCCATTTTATTGGCGTTAGTGATCCCGGCGTTCAGGAATCGCACCACGCTAATCCGCGCCTGTAGCGGCGCCGGGCTGTCGCTTGCCGCCGTCCCCTTCGCACCGGTCGGGTTGCCGGTACTGCTCTCTCTGCTTGGCTTACTGACGAGGAAAAAATAATGGGCAACATGACGCTGTTTATCGTCGGTATTGCTGTGTTATCGGCAGGCACCTATCTGATGCGTCTTGGCGGAGCAAAGCTCGGCAACCGGCTGGCGCTCTCCGAACGTTCTCAGGCGCTATTGTCGGATGCGGCAACGGTATTGCTGTTTTCAGTGGCGCTGGCAACCACGTTTTATGAAGGCGAACATTTTGCCGGAATGGCGCGGGTACTGGGCGTCGCGTTCGCTGTTTTCCTGGCGTGGCGCAAAATGCCGCTGATTGTGGTGATTATCGCTGCGGCGGTGGTGACAGCGCTGCTAAGGCTGGCGGGTATGCACTAAATATGAGGCATTTATCGGAATAGTAAAACAGTAAACGCAGAAACGAAAAAAGCGCCCTGAAGGCGCTCTTTCGACAGTTTTGAATCACTTATTTCAGCAGTTCAGCGGTCATATGCACGCGGTTACCGGAGTATGCGGAAGTGATTTTGTAATCACTGGCGCCAGCCTGCTGAGCCTGAGCGGCGATTTTTGCTTCTGCGCTTTCCAGAGTAGAGCCCGTCGCGGTAACAGACTGAGCGGCGAAAGAACCGAAAGAAGTAGCGAGAGCGATAACTGCGACAAAAGTTTTGATGCTTTTCATGATATAAACCCTTTAACTTAGTTGTTTGAGTAAGGCACCGTGCCTTGATGTGATAAATAATAGGCCGGTATTCGAACAACTAAAAGCGGAAGGATTTGCTATTCTTTTTCAAATTTACTGAATAAAACTCCACCTGTCATCAAACGCCGTGGATGCGTATAAATTGTCGCCTTGCCCGGCTTGCAAAAACCCACCAGCGTCAGGTTACAGCGCTCAGCCACGTCAACCGCTAACGTGGTGGCAGCGGAGACGGCAAACAGAATTTCAACGCCGCACATCGCCGATTTCTGCACCATTTCATAGCTGGCGCGACTGGAGACCAGCACCGCGCCCTGCTGCCAGCTTTCGCCTTCCGTCGCCCGGCGCCCCAGCAGTTTATCCAGCGCGACATGGCGACCGACATCTTCATGCCCGCCCGCTAATTCACCGGACGGCATCGCCCACGCCGCCGCGTGAGTACAGCCGGTAAGCTGACCGACCGGTTGAAAATCAGACAGATGCTTCAACGCGCGATCAAGATTCGCCAGGTCAAAGGTTTGGGTAAACGGGAGCGGCGTAATGGGTTTGCCGATGTCATTCAGCTGCTCCACGCCGCAAACGCCGCAGCCGGTACGCCCGGCCAGGGCGCGACGACGTTCTTTCAGCCCCATAAAGCGGCGGCTGGAAAGCTCAATCTGCACTTCAAGGCCGTTGCAGGAAGGAACGACGTCCATGCCATAAATATCCTGCGGACATTCAATAATGCCTTCCGACAGTGAAAAACCGATCGCGAATTGTTCCAGATCTTTCGGCGTAGTCATCATCACTACATGGGAAATGCCGTTATAGACCAGCGCGACAGGAACTTCCGTCGCCAGCATATCCGGTTTTGATTGCGTCAGGCACCCGCGCGTCCAGACGGCATGAGAAACAGCGCCCTCCGGGGATGAATTTTGATGGTCAGACAAAGCAGCTTCCTGGTATGGACTCACGATAAGAGAGATTGCGTTCAGGCAGGATGAGAGCGCCTTTGCGCATTTAACTGCGGTTATTGTCCTCCATTATTTTTGTGAGGTCAAAACCGGGGCAAAACCGCCCCGGTCGGCAGGATGAGAACGCTAGTTAGCCGCGAGAGCGTCAAACGACACGGTGTAGGTTTCTTCCAGATCCTGCGTATTGCTGGTCTGGAAAGCTTTATCGGCAAGATAAGTGGTGATCATCAGTGTTGCAACCCACTGTTTTCCTGCCACTTCCTGGCCGTTTACCGCAGCAGCGGACATATCCGGCAACAGCGTCATTTCCGCAGCGCCGCCCGATACCTGCGCCGCGCCGCGGGGAACCGAAGCCAACTGAACGGGAGCGTTATCGACTCTGGCATTTTTCATTTTAATCGACATCGCGCCGTTGTCAGAAAACTGCCAGGCCTGTCCCTGCCGGGCGGGGCCATCCACAAAGAGCCGAATTTTATGTTCATCAGTACAGATGACGGAGACCTGTAACTCCCGGGTGACGGAGGCATAACCGTGATACATATTCCCGGCGTATTCGGTGCTCCCCTCCCTCATATCCTCCCTGCGGAACCGCCCATAGTCGACCTGTTTTGTCGAAGATAAAATCTGACAGTCGCCTTCTTCCGCCAGTGCGGATGGCGCATTCCCACACAAGAAACCCGCCAGTAATACAGGCATAAAAACGCTAAGGTGTTTCATGGAGCCAGCTCCCTGTTTCATTAGAGACATTTCCCTTTTATCTCCTCGTAGAATTTCTGCGGATCGGCTTCCGGCAGGGTGTAGTTCAGTTTGCATCGTCCACCGTCCACCTTCGCATACAGCTGATGGCTTGCTGAGATATCATTCAGGAAGATCAAACCGTCCTCTGGCGCGGAAGTGATGTATTCCCCGGCGTCGTTGACAATGGAGACGCCTTTCGGCAACGGAGTACCGTCTGCACGCATGACAGAGAGCAGCACGCGCCGCTGACTCAGCGTGGTGAATTGCCATTTCGCGACCGCCCCGTGCGACGCTTTAATCGCCGTCCGGCCATTATTGACGTCAAGATTGCCCGGAAGACTTTGGGTATTGAGTTCCAGCGTACTTTCATGGAACGGCGTCAATGACGGGACGACGGCCTGGCCCCATTTATCGGTCCAGACGGGCCCGCGCGACGTCACGATTTCGATACCGGCAACAGGCTTGTCCAGTTGGGTAATGGCATACGTGTCCGCGACCGGATACGGTGAGAAGGTCACGCCATCGTCATGCGCCACAATGCCGCCACTCAATGCGGCAGAGTAGTTCGTATTGCTGTCGTTATCGCCGCCAGCCGCCACGGACAGCGTGGTATAGTGAAGATTGCTGTTGAGCGAGCTATCCCAGTCGGTAACACTTTCGTCCTGATCGCGAGACACGCCGACCGTGTATTGGTTGTCGTCATTCAGCGACCCCATCGCCCGCGTGCCATAAGAGCTTCTTCCTTCACTCTCGCGATACCACGAGTTCGTTGAAACACCGGTACGGCCTAACGGAACAGAAACGTTCACGTAGAACATATCGCGATCGCTCTCATCCCCACGACTGATATCCGATTCCCAGTTCACGCTGACGCTGAAATATTTATAGGTTTGCGACCAGGAAGAGATAATGCGGCGGCTATTATAGTCGCTGTCCCAGGCCTCATTACGGTAGTAGCCGAGCGAAAAACGCCCCAAAAGCGTATCCGACCAACTGACCGCGACGTTCGTATCGTATTTCGTTGGGGAGTAATCATCGTCGTCGCTATACAGTTCCTGCATTTCGCGATAGTCCGCCGTGCCGTAGCTGCCGCCCAGCGAAATCCCCATCCCCCAGGGCAAGGAATACCCAAGATCCAGCGTGGTTTTGTGCCCATCAGTCTGGCTACGGTTATCGATCGACCCAAGAAACCCGAGCGAGGCATATAAATTCTGTACGGGAACGGTATCCACATTGGCAGAGAAACCGTAATAGTGGTTATCCGCCATCACCATTCCGGCCATGAGATTCATACGATTATTCACTGACCAGCCATCAGACGCCGACACAATCCAGGGCTGCTCAAAATTCGTGTCCATATCTTCCGCACGCCCCACGGCCAGAGAAAAGCCCGGCGCCCTGCCGACATGGTTGCTACGAAACGTGCTCGCCGATACGGTAAAATGGCTCTCGCTTCCATCGGTCTCCGTCACCGTGACATTCAGGTCGGTGTTGAGGTTAGCAATGGGCACATCGGTTAAGGTAAAGGGGCCAGCGGGAACAAGCGTTGAATAGATGATCTGCCCGCCCTGGCGAATATCCACGCGCGCCTGAGAATATCTGGCGATCCCCGTCACCTCGATGCCGCTCCCCTCGTTCGGCAGCAGGGTATTATCCGGCATGACTTGCACACCGTAGACCGATGGAATACTAAAGCGGCTGTTGGCAATGTTGATTTGCCCGCCCTGCACCATCACGCCATAGTCGGCAAAAGTGCGTTGCGCGTAGGTATAATACGAGTCGGTCTCTAATTCCTGGTCGCTGCCGTCGCTGACGAATTGTGTGCTGCGCACAATCCAGTCACCCGCATTAAAACCAAGTTCAAACGTTGACTGAAAGCGGTCTGAATTATCGCCGTCATATTTATAATGCGTGCCAAACATGGAGTAATTCAGCATTGCGGCATGACCACCGCGAACGTCCGCGACCTGTCGGTTATTATCTGGATCAATCGCTTCCTGCGGAACAACCAGCGACATTTCTTCTGTTTCAGGCGTAGCGCTAACGGTTGCCGTAGACCAGTATTGATGGATCAGCGGGCAGGTTTCTCTTTTTATTTTCGTGACGAGTCCTGCGCTTTCCAGAAATGCTTTATCAATACAGGGCTGCCCTTCCTCATTAAACTTAACCGACATGACACTGTGTTTCTTGCCATTAATAATAACGGTCACATTATGGACACCAGGAGTGAACCGGGACGCTAAGGAATAATAATCAGCAATCACAGGATCGAGACCATTAGATTCTAATGCATCAGTATCAAATACCGCTCTCGCCAACTCCATCGTTCCAGTAGAGGTCGGCATTATTTCCGCCCGTATACTGAAAGCGATTGCCGTCAGACAAAACACAATAATTCCTTTTTTAGCGGAACCGCGAATCATAACCACTCCATGTGTTTTACAATAAACTGAGATTAATTATTTTATTTCTGCGACAAAACTCTTCGCCTTATAGCCATAGCGCGTAGCAGGATACATTTCGATATTTTTATCCAGTGCGGATAATGTAGTCGAGGCATGGGCACTTATTGTTTCACCCGGCAGAATATAAGCCTTTGGTAAATCAGCGTGCGCGCCTGATGGCAATAATTTTACTTTCTGCTCCAGACGGATAACATAAGGCGTTTTATTTTCCACGCTGAGTTTTCCGCCGCGCATATGCCACTGGAGATCTTTCCACGGCTCCATATTCACGTCTAAACCCGAAGGATGAATAATGACGGGAAGGTTTTGGCTAAAGACCACTTTAACTTTGTTTTTATCCCGTTGCGGGATGGTCGTAAAAATAACGCGCTTCAAATGCTCAACTTTTAACGGCTCCGCGCTATTTTTAAGAACGAATCGCACACGTTGCGTCTTACCGGCATCAACACGCGTAACGGGTTGCGTGACAATCAGGCCAGGCTGCGGATCGTCTGGAAGATTGACGATTTTGGTATACAAGAGCTGGGCATCAGCATCGGTGTTTTTAACATCCATACTGCCGCCTTGCTCTTCTTCATTAATCAGCAGCAGCGACGTGTCGGGCACCATCCCGGCAGCCAGACAGTTAAATGACGCCAATAAACAGGCGCAGATTAATGTTTTCTTGAAGGAAAGCATAATATTAGTCCATTAATATTCATAACTGCTCCCCATAGTAATATGGGGAGCATCTACGATACGTGCAGTGTAATTACAGATATACCAGCTCTACGGTGGTTAAGCCGTCAAGCGTCGCTTCATCGGTAATTTGCAGATCGTCTGTCGGGTTGATAATCGCGGACACACCGACGTTAAAGTTGACTTTTGTTTGCGGTTCTGGCGCATCAGCCGAGCTTTTACCAAAGCTGTAAACCTCGCTGTTATTATTTATAATCTGCATATAGCTGTTGCCTGCTTTTGTTCCCCAGGTAGTGCCGTCATTTGCTGAGAAATAGGCAATCAGGTTATCGCCATTGCCGTTAGTCAGCGTTCCTGAATCAATCTGAATACCCAGCGCATATGCCCCAATTTTCTGGCTACCGTACAGCCCCAGGCCAAAAAGATAATTAGCAGAAGAAATGAAATCAGTCGATGCGAAATTAATGGCATAACCGGTGGTCGGTACAGAAGCGCTATGCATATCAGTAAAAGAAACGCCGACACGCGTATCTTCTTCACAGGTAATGGCGACTGGCACGGTTTTAATGTCAGGCAGTGCGGTTGGCGCAGTTGAATTTAATGACGCCACTTTGATGGTGCCAAAATCAGCGATACCGCCGCCGCTTGGGAATGACGGAATACAGGAAGCAGGAACAATTTTCCCTGATACTTTAATATCAACGCTCGGTGCCGCCATAACGGAAGAAGCCGTCAGCGCCAGCACAGACACCATCAGGCTTTTTTTAAAAAAAACATTCATTTTTATTTCCTTATAAAAGAAGCCACTTTATATAATGATGACCTCTGCATATTTCAAAAAATTGACATGACACCAACATACAATATTGGTTGGCGAAATTTATCATTTGTCAAAAAACCATACAATCGAAAGATTATTTTTAAGAATTTATTCCAGGAAAATCCTCAAAGGAAATCCTTATATACATTCACCAGACATATATAAAGATTCATATAAAAGATTAAATCCCGTTATTGTATAAATAATAAATATTATCTACCGCCAGAAAAGTCGATCCATCCAGAACTACCGATAAAGAATGCTGATACCTCATCTCTTTTCGAACAACAACACAATTATTTAACATAGTGATGATTACGCAGCGAAATTTATTAACTCCAAAGTATTAGTTCCTGCTTTTTCGGTTGCAAAGATCGTCAGTCATTATGCATCAATGTGATAAACATCACATTTTCATGTTGCCATCATGAAAACTCATTCACTTTTATTTAACCGCAACAGAACACACCTACCAACATTATGGTATCCTGAGTTATATCCCTCCCGGAACTGAGGGAATGCGCAAATTCTTCCCTTTGCGGCCGGTTTCATGGTGGTCCGCAAAGTAAAACTACATAGCAATGTCGAAACAAGGAGCAAACCATGCAGGTCAGCAGAAGGCAGTTCTTTAAGATCTGCGCTGGCGGTATGGCAGGCACCACGGCGGCGGCACTGGGTTTCGCACCCAGCGTAGCGCTAGCGGAAACACGGCAATATAAATTGCTGCGCACCCGCGAAACCCGTAACACCTGCACTTACTGTTCCGTTGGTTGTGGGCTGTTAATGTACAGCCTCGGCGACGGTGCAAAAAACGCCAAAGCATCTATCTTCCACATCGAGGGCGATCCGGATCATCCGGTCAGCCGTGGCGCGCTTTGCCCGAAAGGGGCCGGTCTGGTGGACTTCATTCACTCCGAAAGCCGCCTGAAATACCCGGAATACCGCGCGCCAGGTTCAGATAAATGGCAGCAAATCAGTTGGGATGAGGCATTCGACCGCATCGCTAAACTGATGAAAGAAGACCGCGACGCCAACTACGTTGCGCAGAACGCCGAAGGCGTGACCGTTAACCGCTGGCTCTCCACCGGGATGCTGTGCGCTTCCGCATCCAGTAACGAAACCGGCTATTTAACGCAAAAATTCTCCCGCGCGCTCGGTATGCTCGCGGTCGACAACCAGGCGCGTGTCTGACACGGACCAACGGTAGCAAGTCTTGCTCCAACATTTGGTCGCGGTGCGATGACCAACCACTGGGTCGACATGAAGAACGCCAACCTCATCGTGGTGATGGGCGGTAACGCCGCTGAAGCCCACCCGGTAGGGTTCCGTTGGGCGATGGAAGCTAAAATTCACAACGGCGCGAAGCTGATTGTGATTGATCCTCGCTTCACGCGTACGGCGTCGGTGGCCGATTTCTATGCCCCTATCCGTTCCGGTACTGACATTGCCTTCCTGTCAGGCGTACTGCTGTACCTGCTGAACAACGAAAAATACAACCGCGAATACACCGAAGCCTATACCAACGCCAGCCTGATCGTGCGTGAAGATTTTGGCTTCGAAGATGGCCTGTTTACGGGCTATGACGCGGATAAACGCAAGTACGACAAAACCAGTTGGGCCTACGAACTGGATGAAAATGGCTTCGCTAAACGCGATACCACGCTGCAACATCCTCGCTGCGTGTGGAACCTGCTCAAGCAGCACGTTTCCCGCTATACGCCGGAGGTGGTGGAAAATATCTGCGGTACGCCGAAAGCCGATTTCCTGAAAGTATGCGAATACATTGCGGAAACCAGCGTCAAAGATAAAACCGCGTCGTTCCTGTATGCCCTCGGCTGGACGCAGCACTCCATCGGCGCGCAAAACATCCGCACGATGGCGATGATCCAACTGTTGCTCGGCAACATGGGGATGGCTGGCGGCGGCGTCAACGCGCTGCGCGGTCACTCCAACATTCAGGGGCTGACTGACTTAGGGTTGCTGTCGCAAAGCCTGACGGGTTACATGACGCTGCCCAGCGAAAAACAGACCGACCTGCAAACCTACCTTGCCGCCAACACGCCAAAACCGCTGCTGGAAGGTCAGGTCAACTACTGGAGCAACTACCCGAAATTCTTCGTTTCTATGATGAAAGCCTTCTTTGGCGATAACGCAACGAAGGAAAACGACTGGGGCTTCGACTGGTTGCCGAAGTGGGACAAAGGGTACGACGTCCTGCAATACTTCGAGATGATGAACGAAGGCAAGGTCAATGGCTATCTCTGCCAGGGCTTTAACCCGGTCGCCTCATTCCCGAACAAAAACAAAGTGGTTGCGTCACTCTCTAAACTGAAGTTCCTGGTGACTATCGACCCGCTCAATACCGAAACGTCCACCTTCTGGCAAAACCACGGTGAGTCGAACGATGTTGATCCGTCGAAAATCCAGACCGAAGTGTTCCGTCTGCCGTCAACCTGCTTTGCCGAAGAGAACGGCTCTATCGTCAACTCCGGCCGCTGGCTGCAATGGCACTGGAAAGGCGCGGATGCCCCCGGCGACGCCGTAACCGACGGCGAGATCCTGGCCGGTATCTTCTTACGCCTGCGTAAGATGTACGCCGAGCAAGGCGGCGCGAACCCGGAACAGGTGCTGAATATGACCTGGAACTACTCCACGCCGCATGAACCGTCTTCGGAAGAAGTGGCGATGGAAAGTAACGGTAAGGCGCTGGCCGATCTTATCGACCCGGCAACGGGTGCGGTGATCGTGAAGAAAGGCCAACAGCTCAGCTCGTTCGCCCAGCTACGTGACGATGGCACCACCTCCAGCGGATGCTGGATTTTCGCCGGTAGCTGGACGCCGGAAGGCAACCAGATGGCGCGCCGCGATAACTCCGATCCGTCAGGCCTCGGCAATACGCTGGGGTGGGCATGGGCATGGCCGCTGAACCGCCGCATTCTGTATAACCGCGCCTCCGCAGACCCACAGGGCAACCCGTGGGATCCGAAGCGCCAAATCCTGAAATGGGACGGCGCGAAATGGGGCGGGATGGATATCCCGGACTACAGCGCCGCTGCGCCGGGTAGCAACGTCGGGCCGTTCATCATGCAGCCGGAAGGGATGGGTCGCCTGTTCGCGCTCGACAAGATGGCGGAAGGGCCGTTCCCGGAACACTACGAGCCGTTTGAAACGCCGCTGGGGACGAACCCGCTGCACCCGAACGTTATCTCCAACCCTGCCGCCCGTATCTTTAAAGGCGACGCAGAGGCGTTGGGTAAAGCCGATAAGTTCCCTTACGTCGGAACAACTTACCGTCTGACCGAGCACTTCCACTACTGGACCAAACACGCGCTGCTTAACGCTATCGCGCAGCCGGAACAGTTTGTGGAGATCGGCGAGAAGCTGGCGAACAAGCTCGGCATCGCGCATGGCGATACCGTAAAAGTCTCCTCCAACCGTGGCTATATCAAAGCCAAGGCGGTAGTGACCAAGCGCATTCGCACGCTGAAAGCAGACGGCAAGGATATCGATACCATCGGTATTCCTATTCATTGGGGCTACGAAGGGGTGGCGAAAAAAGGCTTTATCGCCAATACGCTTACGCCATTCGTCGGTGATGCGAACACGCAGACGCCGGAGTTCAAGTCCTTCCTGGTGAATGTGGAAAAGGTGTAACGGAGACGACCTATGGCTTATCAATCGCAAGACATCATTCGTCGTTCCGCGACTAACGGTTTCACTCCCGCGCCACAGGCGCGGGATCACCAGCAAGAGGTGGCGAAGCTTATCGACGTCACCACCTGTATTGGCTGTAAAGCCTGTCAGGTGGCCTGTTCGGAATGGAACGATATTCGTGATGAAGTGGGCAGCAACATCGGGGTGTACGACAACCCGGCTGATCTGACCGCAAAATCCTGGACGGTGATGCGCTTCTCGGAAGTGGAGCAAGACGACAAACTGGAATGGCTTATCCGTAAGGATGGCTGTATGCACTGCGCCGATCCGGGCTGCCTGAAGGCATGTCCGGCAGAAGGGGCTATCATTCAGTATGCCAACGGCATTGTCGACTTCCAGTCTGAACAGTGCATCGGCTGCGGCTACTGCATCGCCGGTTGTCCGTTCGATGTGCCGCGCCTCAACCCGGACGACAACCGCGTTTATAAATGTACGCTGTGCGTTGACCGCGTGGTGGTGGGGCAAGAACCGGCCTGCGTGAAGACCTGCCCGACTGGCGCTATCCATTTTGGTTCCAAAGAGGCGATGAAGACGCTGGCAGGCGAACGTGTGGCTGAGCTGAAAACCCGTGGTTACGACAATGCAGGTCTGTACGATCCGGCGGGCGTCGGCGGTACTCACGTCATGTACGTGCTGCACCATGCCGACAAACCGAATCTGTACCACGGTCTGCCGGAAAACCCGGAAATCAGCGCGACGGTGAAATTCTGGAAAGGCATCTGGAAACCTCTCGCAGCGGTCGGCTTTGCTGCGACCTTTGCGGCCAGCATCTTCCACTATGTCGGTGTCGGTCCGAACCGTGCAGATGAGGAAGAAGACAATCTGCATGAAGAGAAAGACGAGGTGCGCAAATGAAACGACGTGACACCATCGTGCGCTATACGGCGCC
Organism: Citrobacter sp. CK206; assembly: GCF_030333125.1. Classification (NCBI taxonomy): domain Bacteria; kingdom Pseudomonadati; phylum Pseudomonadota; class Gammaproteobacteria; order Enterobacterales; family Enterobacteriaceae; genus Citrobacter; species Citrobacter sp. CK206. The sequence goes on along the minus strand of NZ_JAOWGM010000005.1, from coordinate 37,501 downwards.
GGAACGCATCAACCACTGGGTAACCGCCTTCTGTTTCGTACTGGCGGCGGTGAGCGGACTGGGCTTTTTGTTCCCGTCCTTCAACTGGCTGATGCATATCATGGGCACCCCACAGCTGGCGCGCATTGTGCACCCGTTCGTGGGCGTGATCATGTTCGCCTCATTCATCATCATGTTTTTCCGTTACTGGCACCACAATCTAATCAATCGGGATGATATCTTTTGGGCGAAGAATATTCGTAAGATCGTCGTCAACGAGGAAGTCGGCGACACCGGACGTTATAACTTCGGCCAGAAATGCGTATTCTGGGCGGCGATTATTTTCCTGGTCCTGTTGCTGGTCAGTGGAGTGATCATCTGGCGTCCGTATTTTGCGCCTGCTTTCTCAATCCCGGTGATCCGATTCGCGTTAATGCTGCATTCATTTGCCGCAGTAGCGTTAATTGTGGTTATCATGGTGCACATTTACGCCGCCCTCTGGGTGAAAGGCACCATTACCGCGATGGTGGAGGGATGGGTAACCCGGTCATGGGCGAAGAAACATCACCCGCGCTGGTACCGTGAAGTCCGCCAGAAACAGGAAAAGTCATCTGAATGAGTATTCGCATAATCCCGCAAGATGAGCTGGAGAAGAGCGAGAAACGTACGGCGGATATGATTCCGCCGTTATTGTTCCCCCGGCTCAAAAATTTGTATAACCGCCGCGCCGAGCGTCTGCGCGAGCTGGCCGAAAACAACCCGCTGGGCGATTACCTGCGCTTTGCCGCGCTGATCGCACATGCCCAGGAAGTGGTGCTGTACGACCATCCGCTGGAGATGGATCTGACCGCGCGCATCAAAGAAGCGAACGCGCAGGGCAAACCGCCGCTGGACATTCACGTTTTACCGCGCGATAAGCACTGGCAGAAACTGCTGCATTCGCTGATTGCTGAGCTGAAACCGGAGATGAGCGGCCCCGCGCTGGCGGTAATCGAAAATCTGGAGAAGGCTTCGGAACAGGAACTGGAGCAAATGGCGAGCGCGCTGTTTGAGTCCGATTTTGCCTCCGTCAGCAGTGATAAGGCCCCGTTTATCTGGGCGGCGCTGTCGCTCTATTGGGCGCAAATGGCCAGCCTGATCCCCGGTAAAGCCCGTGCGGAGTACGGCGAACAGCGTCAGTATTGCCCGGTATGCGGCTCAATGCCGGTTTCCAGCATGGTGCAAATCGGCACCACGCAGGGTCTGCGTTACCTGCACTGCAACCTGTGCGAAACCGAGTGGCATGTGGTGCGCGTCAAATGCAGCAACTGCGAGCAGAGTCGCGATCTGCACTACTGGTCGCTGGATAACGAACAGGCGTCGATTAAAGCAGAAAGCTGTGGTGACTGCGGTACTTACCTGAAAATTCTGTATCAGGAAAAAGACCCGAAAGTGGAAGCCGTCGCCGACGATCTCGCCTCACTAGTGCTCGACGCGCGCATGGAGCAAGAGGGCTTTGCCCGCAGCTCCATCAACCCGTTCCTGTTCCCGGGCGAAGGGGAGTAATTCTGACGTCAGGTCGGGTGGCGCGTGCCGCCCGGCTTATAAATGGTAAGGCGTAATGACTCCCGGAATCCCCGCGAAGTCCTTTGTATTGCGCGTCACGAGCGCAAAACGATGAATGTGCGCTGTAGCCAGAATAACCGCATCCGGCAACTTCATCCCGTATTCCTGCCTGAGACTGACACTTCTTTCGGCAATATCCTGTGAAACGCCGATAACGTTAAAAGCGCTCAATGCTATACGTGTGCGGGATTCCTGATGGTATTTTTTTGCCCCTACCATCACTTCCATCCAGGTAATGAGACTAATGGCATTCTGGGGTGAGTAAGCTTCGAGAGCCTTCTTCGCTTCACCACGCCCGCTAAATAAATCAATGAGAATATTGGTGTCAAACAACACCGGACCTTTAATCATCACCACTCCTCGCGAAGTTTCCTTTCGTATTCAACGCCATCTTCTTCGCAACCTTGCCAGAGCCCCAGCGCATCGGAAATAGTGGTTTCGGCTTGTCCCTGCCTTTCCAGGTATTGTTCAACTGCTTCGCGTAATAGCTCTGCTCGCGGAAGATTACGCTGTTGTTTGAGGTCATCAAGCCGCTTGATAACCTCATCTGATAAATCAAGTAATATTCTGCCCATTTCCATTCCAGCCATCATACTCATATATACCTCCAGTATATCATTGGCGATTAATTTTCAAACAACATACACCGATGAAAGACCAGAAAAAAGACTTTATGAGCGCGATTTTTGCTTTTACGAGCCGCTTTCCAGAATTGCAACCTCGTCAGCACTCCCCGTTTCTTTTCGCTAAAAACCAGGTTATAACGCTGTATATCCATACAGATTAAGGGGGAAAAATATCGAATAAAGGAGGATTACCCCCTTTATCCTACTCTTCCTCGTTGCCGCCCTCTTCATAAGGGCCAAACGGTTTTGCCGGCAATACGATATAAATACCTTCAAAAACTGCGCCTGACGTCTCGTCGCCAAACAACTCCACTTGCAGTTGCACGCGTGCTTTACGGCCTCGCGCCAGCCTGTCCAGATCGCCGCTCAACGACCCCAGATCGGCAATTGCGCTGGGTTTGCCGCTGATGGGCCTGCTGTAGCGAATATGCGCATCGGCGAGAATAATCGTACCGCCCAGATGACGCTCGCGTAGCATGAGCCAGATCAGCCCCCAGCCGGTAAGCGTTGCCAGTGAAAACAAACTCCCGGCAAACAACGTGTGGTGCGGATTCTGATTGCCCGTTTCAGGCATGGTCGTAATAAATTTCTGACCAGTGTACTGCTGAATGCGCACCCCCATTTTTTCACTTAACGGGATGTGCTCATACCAGGCCTGCTGAAGCTGCCCACACCAGTCGCCTCGGTGCAGAATGTCATCCAGCGTCGCGACCGGTTTAATCATCAGAAAATGGCGAACCGGCGTGGTTTGCGGGGTCGTGATTTCCCCTTGATTCACAAAGCCAAGTTTGGCGAAGAACGCTACCGCATCTTCACGGGCGCTACAGGTGACGCGTTTTACCCCTTCCTGGCGCGCCACGGACTCCAGTGTCATCGCCATCAACGTTCCCAGACCTTTATCCTGAACAGACGGTTCAACGGCCATGAAACGAATAGAGGCTTCGTTATCCGCATTGATATACAAACGCCCTACCGCAACCAGGTTCCCCTCTTCATCCACCACCATTTGATGATGTGCCATCGCATCCCAGGCATCGCGTTCGGAACCTTTCGGCTGGTGGAGCGGTTTGCGCAGCATTTCCCAGCGAAACTGGTAGTAACGTGCTAATTCTTCTTCTGTTTGCGGTACTCGAAGGTGATACATAGCTGTACTCTCTCTTGTTACCCGCGGCCACGCCGGAAGCTGGCTCATACCTGTAGCCAGAACGTTACGGGGCCATCATTGACCAGCGAGACCTGCATATCGGCAGCGAAACGTCCGGTTTGCGTGTTCATTTCCTGTTGGCGGCAGCGCTCAACAAAGTATTCATACAGCGCTTCAGCGCGATCCGGCGCGGCGCCTCTTGAGAAGCCCGGTCGCATACCGCGTTCAGTATCGGCGGCCAGCGTAAATTGCGACACCACCAGCACGCTTCCCCCCGCCTGTTGCACGTTGAGATTCATTTTGCCTTCGGCATCGCTAAAAATTCGATAACCGAGCACGCGCTCGCACAGGCGATTCGCTTTCTGTTCGTCATCATCCCTTTCGACACCTAATAACACTAAAAGTCCCTGGCCGATTTCACCCGTCACCTCGCCCTCCACGGTGACGCTGGCACGGGTTACGCGCTGAATTAATGCAATCATGATTGGTCTGCTTCTTCTTGTTCTGCGGCTTGTTTGAGTTTGCGGTATTCCCCGAGAGTGACAGTTATTTCGGCACCAAGCAAGACGATACACCATGTCCAGTACACCCAGACAAACAAAATGGGGATAACCGCCAGCACGCCGTAAATCAACTGATATGACGGGAACATGGTGATATAAAGCGCGAATCCTTTCTTTCCTGCTTCGAACAGTACCGCTGCGACAAAAGCGCCGACGACGGCATCGCGGTTTGGTACGCGCGTGGTCGGCACAATGCTGTACAGCAGCCAGAACGAAATCCAGGAGAGAATCAGAGGGAATACCCTCAGGACGTTATCGATAACCGTGTTGAGCTCGCTGGCCCAGCGCAGAGAAAGCAGATAGGAGCTGATCGCCAGGCTGGCGCCCGCCAGCAGTGGCCCCAGGGTCAGAATCATCCAGTAAACGGCGAAAGAATACACCTTTGGACGCGTGCGTTTGCTACGCCAGATGGTGTTCAGGGCGCTGTCGATGGCATACATCAGCAACAGCGCCGTGACGATCAGTCCACAAGCGCCTACCGCCGTCATTTTGTTGGAATTTGCGACGAACTGCTCAATATAACGCTGAATAACATCTCCCGTCGCCGGGATGAAGTTAGCAAAAATAAAATGGCGTAACTGGAGGCTGACATCGGAAAACATGGGAAAGGCGGCGAAAAGCGCAAAAACGACGGCGATCAACGGCACTAACGAAAGCAACGAGACATAGGCCAGGTTCCCCGCCAGGGTGGTCATATTGTCCTCGTCAATGCGCTGCCACAACAGTTTAAGCCAGGCCCTGACTGGACGCGTATGATGCCTGGCTTTTTGATGCACGTTTTTTAACATAACAACTTCGCGAAATAATCCGGGATGGTCGTTTTATCCGTCACCAGAATACTGGTGATCCCCAACTGGTTAGCCCCTTCTATATTATCGGCGTTGTCGTCAAAAAAGACCGTATCGGCGGAGGAAAAACCTTCTGTCTGCAAAACATGCTGGTAAATCCGCACCTCAGGTTTACGCATGCCCAATTCCTGAGACAGATAAATATGATCGGCAGCCTGGCGAACTTCAGGGTATTCATCCGGCCAGAAGGTCGTATGCAGACGGTTGGTATTAGACAATACGACGACACGATGCCCCTGCTCGCGAAGCTTATGCATGATGTCGATAACCTCGGGCCGTAATGCGACAAATACCGCCTGCCAGCCGTGGGAAAATTGCTCATAGCTCAGCGGTAACGCCATCTCATGGCACAGCGCTTCTGCGAAGGCTTCATCAGTGATCTCCCCCCGCTCATGCTGATGAAACGCCTCTCCCATCGTAAAACTTTGCTTCAACGAAGCCAGCGGGACACGGCTCAGGTCACTCCATGCACCTAACACGCGGTTGAAGTCGATATCGACAATCACATTACCTAAATCAAAGATATAGAGCATGATCCTCTCCTTGCAAGCCGTGGATGAATAACTGTAGCGGGAAAGGAGGAGTTTGACTATGCGCCGGACAGGGAAAAAATCGACTAACGCAACCGGAAAAAAGGCGATGCAATGCATCGCCTTAACACTTTTCGCCGGATGGCGGCTTTGCCTTATCCGGCCTACAAAACAGCCCGTAGGCCCGGTAAGCGGTAGCGCCACCGGGCGACCTGCCGGATGGCGGCTTTGCCTTATCCGGCCTACAAAATAGTCCGTAGGCCCGGTAAGCTATCCACCGTTATGGTTCAGAAGCTGTATTTCACCCCCAACATCGCTGCGGTATCGCTGTAACTGTTGTCGCCTACCTGCTGAGCTACATTCCCCCACACCTGCAAACGCGGGTTAATTTGCCCTTCCACACCAACTTTCAACTCACCAATATTTTTAGTGCCGCTGATTTCATCCCGGATCGCCCCCATCTGGACGCTCTGGTTATGGGTATTGTGGAGCCAGTTTGCTTCAACAAACGGCTGAAACTCGCGGTCTTTGCCATCATCAATGGCGTTATGCCCCTTCAGGTATGCGCGCACACCGAGTCGGGTCATCAGGTTGCCGTCAGTTTTGTCTTTCACCTGAGTGCCGTTGCTTTCACGGTGCGAGTCAGCCTGCACGTCCATCCAGGTCACCTGGGCTTTTGGCTGGAGCCAGTAACTCGTACGCTCGCTTTCGCCTATCAGGAAGGTGTATCCCCCTTCGATGGATGCCGTGATACCGTCAGATTTGTATTTTTCACTGGCAAGATGGTCACCCTGCACGGTGTTATCAAACCAGTTATAGAGCACCCAGCTATCCAGATACGTCCCGGTTTTATCCGCTTCATTCGCATACCACGTCGCATACACCCCCGCGCTGTAGCCGCTCACATGACCGCGTGAAGCGTAGCCATTATGGGTGTTATGCGTTTTACTTTTCTGATTGGCGTAACCTGCCATCACCCCCAGATGCCAACGGTCGAGGCCATCGCTGCTCCACTGCGCCAGGTCGCCGCCAATCTGCAATACATAGCGATTAGCCTGCGTTTTCAGCTGCTTGCTGCCATCAGTAAAGCGCATATGACCACCTACGTTACGCATCCACATGCTGGTCACTTTCTGCTCGCCCGTTAATATGTCGGTGTACTGGGTTTCACCCAGGCGATCGTGCAGACGGGTGATAAACAGCGTATTGGCAGCATAGTTGTTCGCCAGATAGCTACCAAACTCCGGGCGGTATTGATGTTCACCAGGTTCAGGCGCTGGCGGCAGCGGTGGCTCTGGTGGCGCAGGGGGATCAACAGGATCGACCGGTCCTGGTGGCGTTGGTGGTTCCACGGGATCAACCGGCCCTGGTGGTGCCGGCGGGTCCACCGGGTCAACCGGTCCCGGCGGTGTTGGTGGATCGACTGGGTCCGGGTTTTCTGGTTCCGGCTCCGGCTCAGGTTCTGGTTCTGGTTCTGGCTCCACCGGGCTTAGCTGGCTGGTGAGATACCAGTTACTGGCATTTTTCACCACGTCATAGTCATAGCCGCCCGCCACAATACGTCCGGCTTTGGTGAACGTTCCGTCGGAAACGCCCTCAACGTCCACAATCTCAATGCCGTTAAGGGTCAGATCGCCCACACCGCCGATGTTATTGATGCCTACGTTGGTATTGCCGGAGGTATCCCCTTTGACGATCAGTTTATCGGTAAAAGAGTCATCGCCTTCAAGCACGGTGTTCAACACCAGTAACGCATCTGTGCCGGTGTAGTTGCCCATCACGGTCAGGGTTTTAAAGGTACTTTCGTCATCGCGGGACACGCCATCTGCGCTATAACGCAATGTGGCCTGGTTCAGCGTCAGAGTAGAGACCACAGAGTTACCGGTCATCGTCCATTCGCTGTTTGCACCGTTTATATCCAGATCCAGCGTACCATGGTAGTTCGCGTTACTATTTTGTTGTGAAGAATCCGTTTGCCCCACAAAACGGCTCCCCTCTTCCATCCGCAGATCCATCGTACCGCCGTAATATGCGCGTAAATTTCCTTCAATGTCGTATACGCCAGAGCCAGCACTATCGGTAGCATAATCCCACGAGCGAACCAACGCCTGTGAACCATAGGCGTAAATGGCATAAGCGCCGCTATCAGTAACCTGAATTTTACTATCACCGCTAAGGTTTACCGTTGCAGAATCAGTAGATGAATACGCATAAACGCCATGTGCGCTCACGCCGGAGGTTTTCAAATCCACATTATTAAGGTTTATTAACCCCTTACGGGCCACATATACCGCATGAGCACTACGCCCTGACGTCGCGACTGATGCGGTGCCATTAACCGTAATACTCGCATCGCCTTTTGCTGTACCTGTAAATTGCGCGGGATCTCTACCTGCATAGATCCCGTATCCCGTATTCGCGCCACCAGGACCACGGGTAACAATATCAGTATCACCATGGATAATTATTGATGACTGGGCGTTGTCTTTATTCGCAGACGCGTTGGCGCGTAACCCCATTCCATCTTCAGCATCAACCGTTACATCACCATTGACTTCAACAATTGAATAATCAGCCTGTAATTCGCGACCAATATTTATTCCATCAGCACTACTTCCTGTTGCGGTAATATAGATATTATCTGCGACCAGTTTACCGCCTGCATTTTTAGAGTGGATTCCATCTGCTGCGGTGCCTGTTGTATTGATAACCAAATTTTTAAATTTATAGCCAATGTTATCAATATAGACACCCCAGCCAGTTAATCCTGAAGTAGTTCCTTCTGAGGTAGTATCAATACGGACTTCATCAAATCCACTGTAATCCCTTGCAGCTCCTCCGAGCGGATTACCATAGTGATATATAGTTGTATTGTCACAAAATAGTTGTGCGGTAGACGTGTAACTACATCCTGCTACAGCCTGCCCGCTCAACGCCAGCGCACTGGCAATACAGAGCGCGAGCTTTGCCGGGATCGGCGTTTTTTGAATAAGACGAGAAGATTTCATGAGAGCCACCTTTTCCGTAAGGCTTTTTTATTCGGATAAAAGCATCAAAGACGCGTGCATAAGATATTTATAAAAGGCGAAATCCATCCGCTCATCTTTAAATAGTTAAAGAGTCAGAGTTCAAAGGCGTAATGAATTGTCACCTTAGCAGAATAAATACAAGTATTCATTTAATCTGTCAATGTACGGCAGGGGCTCATGAGATAACAGTAAATAAAATGCACCTTATTTATTGGCATTATTCTTAATAACTATTTTTATAAAATAAAAGCATCTCCGGCAGGAAAATAAACGCCTTATAAAACAACAGCTATCAGGGTAACAATAAGCAGGCGGTTTTTATTTTAAGATTTTTATATCACCACCAGGATGATTATATATTTAGCAAAAAGGAGAAAAAGAACCGTCTAAAAAGACGGTTCTGTTTATAACCCCTTCAGACTAACGTTGCGTCATCCTGGCCTGGGCTAACCTGGACGATCTCAACCTGCTGTGACTGAAGCAGGTTATGCAATGCCGGGCCAGGGTACTCATCAGTAAACAGCGCCGTTACCTGCGACACGTTGCCAATCTCTACCGCTGCGGAAGCATGGTATTTCGTATGATCGGCAGCAAGGAGGATATGCCGGGAGTGAGCCATCATGGTTTTCACCACGCTGGCTTCATTGACGTCAAACTCCAGCAACGCGCCATCGCTTTCTATCGCACCGACGCTGGTGACAAGATAGTCCGCACGAAACCCCGCCACAAACGCCGTCGCAGAAGGGCCGATAATGCCGCTGTTATGCGGGCGAAGCGTTCCGCCAAGCACCATCACTTCAAAACGCGGATTATTGTACAGAATATGCGCCACACGCAGGCTGTTAGTGATAATTCGCAGATGATTGTGGTTTAACAGCGCCCGCGCTACCTGCTCAACGGTCGTACCAATGGTGATAAAGACCGTGGAGCCGTCTGGAATATAGTCCGCCACCGCTTCCGCGATGGCTTTTTTCTCTTCCGTCCAGGAGACTTCTCGCTGCTCAAAGGCGGTATTCACAACGCTGGAAGCCCGTCCCGCGCCACCGTGATGACGCGTAATCAATCCCTGATCGCTCAGTTTGCGGATATCGCGACGTACGGTCTGCGTGGACACATCCAGCAGGCCAGCCAGTTCGTCAATATTCATGTAACCGCGCTCGCCAATCAGCGCCAGCAACTGATCATGCCGTGGGTTACCGGTCAGTTCAGTAAGACTCATGCAAATTCCTCGAAAAACCATTGCCTTACATTTTATACAAAAAGTGACAGAAAAGATCGGGTTTGATCACAGTCAGGGATTCCGGCACGCCCGCCAGGTCGGGTGCATTTCAGTGCGGCCACGCCGCTGGCAAACCTGACGGCCTCTTCGACTGGCGTTCCACCCGCCAGGCTAAAGGCGAGCGCACCGTGAAAAACATCCCCCGCGCCGGTGGTGTCGACCACCTCTACCGGGAATCCGGGTTGATGCCGGAAGACATTATCGTCTAACCAGTCGCATCCTTCACTGCCGCGCGTGACATAGACATGTCCATTTGTGAGCATTTGTGATTTTTTTAACGCGCTTACGGTATCCTTTATTCCCGTCAGGCGCGTCAGACCCGGTTCAGAGAAGGCGGCATGATCGCTTAACGCCACCAGCTCGCTGATGTCCTGTGGCGTCACATCGCCATCCAGAACCGTCATGACTCCGGCCCGGCGCGCCAGCGTGAACGCCCGTTTCGCTCCTTCATGCCAGCGAACATCCGCCAGCACCACATCCCATTGAGAAAAGTCGATCTCATTAAGCCAGTCAGCGTCATGCAATAAATCCGGGCTGGGATAATTGACGATAATCCGCTCCCCTTTCGCATCGACGATGACCGCAGACTGTGAGGACTTCGCCCCCGCGTAACGCCGGGTATAGCGGGTATTTACCCCCAGGGATTCCAGCTCCGCCAGCAGGCTGTTTCCGGTGTCGTCATCTCCCACACGCCCAATAAAGTCCACCTGCGCCCCCAGTTTCGCCGCAGCCACTGCGGCAGTTGCAGCAGGCCCGCCGCCCACTTCCGTATAACGTTTCGCCACATATTTACCTCCTTCAGTCGGTAAACCTTCAACGTAATAGATGCGATCCATCACGGTGATACCCACACAAGCAACACGAATCATGGTCATTCCTTAAGCATTTCGGGATGCGATTATTTTAATTTCGCAAAATGTTTAAAAAGTGACGGCTGTCAATTTTTTGACCATAAATTACAAATACGATCAAAAACAGACAAAATCAGCGTCACGCAAGTGACAAAAAATGACATCCACGTTTCAGGAGAACGATATGGCAGTGATTGCATTTGTCGGATTAGGCCAGATGGGTTCGCCCATGGCGAGTAATTTGCTCAAGCAGGGCCATCAGCTCAGCGTCTTTGATGTGAACCCCGACGCCATACAGACCCTGGTGGAAAAAGGCGCTCGTCCGGCCAGCAGCCCGGCGCAGGCGGCGAAAGAGGCCGAGTTTGTCATCACAATGCTGCCTAATGGCGATCTCGTTCGCAGCGTGTTATTCGGCGATCAAGGCGTTTGCGAAGGCTTGTCGCAGGACGCGCTGGTGATCGATATGTCCACCATCCATCCGCTACAGACGGACAAACTTATCGCAGATATGCGCGCCAGAGGGTTCAGCATGATGGATGTCCCGGTCGGTCGAACATCCGATCACGCCATTGCGGGGACGTTGCTATTACTGGCAGGCGGCAGCGCAGAACAGGTGGAGCGCGCAACGCCGGTACTGATGGCGATGGGCAATGAATTGATTAACGCTGGCGGCCCCGGCATGGGGATTCGCGTAAAGCTTATCAATAACTATATGAGCATCGCGCTGAATGCGCTTTCTGCCGAAGCCGCCGCGTTATGCGAAGCGCTGGGCCTCTCCTTCGACGTCGCGTTAAAAGTGATGAGCGGAACCCCGGCAGGCAAAGGCCACTTCACCACCTCCTGGCCGAACAAAGTGCTGAAAGGCGACCTTTCTCCCTCCTTCATGATCGATCTGGCGCACAAAGACCTGGGGATTGCGCTGGATGTTGCCAACCAGCTGCATGTGCCGATGCCGCTCGGCGCCGCATCCCGTGAAGTTTATAACCAGGCTCGCGCCGCCGGTCGTGGGCGGGAAGACTGGACAGCCATTCTCGAACAGGTGCGTAACAGCGCCGGATTACCGAACAAATTCAAAATGTAACGACTGAATAAAGGAAAACTGAATGAACAACTACACCATCAAAGACATTACGCGCGCATCCGGCGGCTTTGCCATGCTGGCGGTCGATCAGCGTGAAGCGATGCGCTTAATGTTTGCAGCTGCTGGTGCGAAGTCTCCTGTTGCCGACAGCGTACTGACGGATTTCAAAGTGAATGCCGCAAAAGCGCTGTCTCCTTATGCCTCCGCCATTCTGATTGACCAACAGTTCTGTTACCGCCAGGTGGTGGAGCAAAACGCGATTGCGAAAAACTGCGCCATGATCGTCGCCGCCGATGCGTTCATCCCCGGCAATGGCATTCCTGTCGATAGCGTCGTCATTGATAAAAAGATCAATCCACAAGCGATAAAGCAAGATGGCGGTAAAGCGCTAAAACTGCTGGTGCTCTGGCGCAGCGATGAAGACGCCCAACAGCGTCTTGATATGGTCAAAGAATTTAATGAGATGTGCCACAGCAATGGTCTGGTGAGCATTATCGAACCGGTTGTGCGCCCACCTCGCTGTGGCGATAAGTTCGACCGCGAACAGGCCATCATTGATGCCGCAAAAGAGTTGGGCGACAGCGGCGCGGATCTCTACAAAGTTGAAATGCCGCTGTACGGAAAAGGCGCACAGCACGACCTTCTCGCCGCGTCACAGCGCCTGAACGAGCATATCAATATGCCGTGGGTCATCCTCTCCTCCGGTATTGATGAAAAATTGTTCCCTCGGGCGGTCAGAGTCGCAATGACTGCGGGCGCATCTGGTTTTCTGGCGGGTCGCGCCGTCTGGTCATCGGTGATTGGCCTGCCGGATACCGAACTGATGCTGCGTGATATTTCTGTGCCTAAGTTGCAGCGTTTGGGTGAGATCGTCGACGAAATGATGGCCCGCCGTCGTTAATGTGAGGATGAAAGCATGAAATGGTTTAACACGTTGAGCCACAACCGCTGGCTGGAGCAAGAAACCGATCGCATTTTTGACTTTGGGAAAAAATCCGCAGTACCTACCGGTTTCGGCTGGCTGGGAAATCAGGGACAGATCAGAGCGGAGATGGGTACGCACCTGTGGATTACCGCCCGTATGCTGCACGTTTATTCCGTTGCTGCATCAATGGGCCGTCCGGGCGCATATCAGTTAGTCGACCATGGTATTAACGCGCTGAACGGCGCGTTACGCGATCGGCGCTACGGCGGCTGGTATGCCTGTGTGAACGATGAAGGCGTGATGGACGCCTCCAAACAGGGATATCAGCATTTCTTCGTCCTGTTAGGGGCGGCAAGCGCCGTCACCACGGGCCATCCACAGGCCAGAAAACTGCTGGATGACGCGATCGAGGTCATCGAAAAATACTTCTGGAGCGAAGAGGAGCAGATGTGCCTGGAGTCCTGGGACGAAGCCTTCAGCCAGACCGAAGATTACCGTGGCGGCAACGCCAACATGCATGCCGTAGAGGCTTTTTTGATCGTGTACGACGTGACCCACGATCGTAAATGGCTCGACCGCGCGCTGCGCATCGCCTCCGTCATTATTCACGATGTGGCCCGCAACGGCGACTACCGCGTCAACGAGCACTTCGATGCGCAGTGGAACCCCATCCGCGATTACAACAAAGATAACCCTGCCCACCGTTTCCGCGCTTACGGCGGCACGCCGGGGCATTGGATCGAGTGGGGTCGCCTGATGCTGCACCTGCATGCGGCCCTGGAAGCGCGTTTTGAAACTCCTCCCGCCTGGCTGCTGGAAGATGCCAAAGGGTTATTCCACGCCACCCTTCGCGACGCCTGGGCGCCCGATGGCGCAGACGGCTTCGTCTACTCCGTGGACTGGGACGGCAAACCGATTGTACGTGAAAGAGTACGCTGGCCGATTGTGGAAGCAATGGGCACCGCTTACGCCCTGTATACCCTCACCGGCGATAGCCAATACGAAGCCTGGTATCAGAAGTGGTGGGATTACTGCATCACTTATCTGATGGACTACGAGAACGGTTCGTGGTGGCAGGAGCTGGATACCAATAACCAGGTGACCACCAAAGTATGGGACGGCAAGCAGGATATTTACCACCTGCTGCACTGCCTGGTGATCCCGCGCCTGCCGCTGGCGCCGGGGCTGGCACCCGCCGTTGCTGCGGGCCTGCTGGATAGCAACGCGAAATAACAATATGACATGCCGGATGGCGACGTTAAGGCGTCTTATCCGGCCGACGAGCGCCATGCTAACCGTAGGCAAGAGCGCTGCCGTCCGGCAACATTGAGGATAGAAAACTTATGCATACCCTACACAATATCACCCTGACAACAACCGATGACGGCTTCACCCTGAGCTGGCAAGATCGTCTGTTGCTATCCCACAGCGCAGAAAATCCCTGCCTGTGGATCGGCGCCGGCGTCGCCGATATCGACATGTTTCGCGGTAATTTCAGCATAAAAGATAAGCTGAATGAGAAAATCGCGCTGACTGACGCAACGATAAGCCAGTCCCCGGATGGCTGGTTGATCCATTTCAATCGCGGCGATGCCATCAGCGCGGCGTTACACATCGCCACCGATGAGGCGGGCCGCCTGACGCTGAAACTGCAAAACAGCGATCTTACCCATAACCGCATCTGGTTACGCCTGGCCGCCCAACCAGAAGATCACATCTATGGCTGCGGCGAACAGTTCTCTTATTTCGATTTGCGCGGCAAGCCTTTCCCGCTCTGGACCAGCGAACAAGGCGTCGGGCGCAACAAAAACAGCTATGTCACCTGGCAGGCGGACTGCAAAGAAAACGCGGGCGGGGATTACTACTGGACCTTTTTCCCACAGCCCACTTTTGTCAGCACGCAAAAGTACTACTGCCACGTCGATAACAGCTGCTACATGAATTTCGACTTTAGCGCGCCGGAATACCATGAGCTGGCGCTATGGGAAGACAACGCCACCCTGCGTTTTGAATGCGCCGACAGCTACATCGCCCTGCTGGAAAAATTGACGGCGCTGTTAGGCCGCCAGCCGGTGTTGCCGGACTGGGTTTACGACGGCGTGACGCTCGGCATTCAGGGCGGCACCGACGTCTGCCAGCAGAAGCTGGACACCATGCGCAACGCAGGCGTGAAGGTGAATGGCATCTGGGCGCAGGACTGGTCCGGCATCCGCATGACCTCTTTCGGCAAACGCGTGATGTGGAACTGGAAGTGGAACAGCGACAACTACCCGCAGCTGGATACCCGTATCAAGCAGTGGCAAGAAGAAGGCGTGCAGTTCCTCTCCTACATCAATCCTTACGTCGCCAGCGATAAAGATCTTTGCGCCGAAGCGGCCAGACACGGTTATCTGGCAAAAGACGCTGCGGGCGATGACTATCTGGTTGAGTTCGGCGAGTTTTATGGCGGCGTCGTGGATTTGACCAATCCTGAAGCCTATGACTGGTTCAAGAATGTCATCAAGAAAAACATGATTGAGCTGGGTTGCGGCGGCTGGATGGCGGATTTCGGGGAATACCTGCCAACCGACACTTACCTGCATAACGGCGTCAGCGCGGAAATTATGCATAACGCCTGGCCGGCGCTGTGGGCGAAATGTAACTACGAAGCGCTACAAGAGACCGGCAAGCTGGGCGAGATCCTGTTCTTTATGCGTGCGGGTTATACCGGCAGCCAGAAATATTCCACCATGATGTGGGCGGGCGATCAGAACGTCGACTGGAGTCTGGACGACGGTCTCGCCTCCGTGGTGCCTGCCGCATTGTCGCTGGCGATGACGGGTCACGGTCTGCATCACAGCGATATTGGCGGTTATACCACCCTGTTCGACATGAAGCGCAGCAAAGAGCTGCTGTTGCGCTGGTGTGACTTCAGCGCCTTCACCCCGATGATGCGTACCCACGAAGGGAACCGCCCCGGCGATAACTGGCAGTTTGATGGCGACGCGGAAACTATCGCCCACTTTGCCCGTATGACAACCGTCTTTACCACCCTGAAACCGTATCTCAAACAGGCGGTGGCGCAGAACGCCAGAACCGGTCTGCCGGTCATGCGCCCGCTGTTCCTGCACTACGAGGACGATGCGCAGACCTACACCCTGAAATACCAGTATCTGCTGGGTCGCGACCTGCTGGTTGCACCGGTCCACGAACAAGGACGCCGCGACTGGACGCTATATCTGCCTGAGGATAACTGGATCAACGCGTGGACGGGCGAAACGCTTCGCGGCGGCGAGATTACCGTGGATGCGCCGCTCGGCAAGCCTCCGGTCTTTTACCGTGCAGAGAGCGAGTGGGCATCTCTGTTTGCCTCTTTACGCACTATCTAATACGGCTCGCCCGTGGGGAAACTCACGGGCATATGGAGAAAAATAATGAGTCAAACGTCATCAAATCCGGCGACCCTACGCTTGCCGTTTAAAGAAAAACTTGCCTATGGGATGGGTGATTTAGGCTCCAATATCCTGCTGGATATTGGTACGCTTTATTTACTTAAGTTTTATACCGATGTGCTGGGTCTACCGGGCACGTATGGCGGTATTATTTTCCTGATCGCCAAATTCTTTACCGCCTTCACCGATATGGGCACCGGGATTATGCTCGACTCGCGGCGTAAAATCGGCCCGAAAGGCAAGTTCCGTCCATTCGTGCTCTATGCCGCGTTTCCGGTGACCCTGCTGGCCATCGCCAACTTTGTCGGCACGCCGTTTGAAATCACCGGTAAGACGGTGATGGCGACGGTGCTGTTTATGCTGTACGGCCTGTTCTTCAGCATGATGAACTGTTCGTATGGCGCGATGGTGCCCGCCATTACCAAAAACCCGGATGAGCGCGCCTCGCTTGCCGCCTGGCGTCAGGGCGGCGCCACGCTCGGCCTGCTGCTGTGCACCGTCGGTTTTGTTCCGGTGATGAATCTGATCGAAGGGAACGCACAGCTAAGCTATATTTTCGCCGCCACGCTGTTCTCACTGTTTGGCCTGCTGTTTATGTGGCTCTGCTACGCAGGCGTCAAAGAGCGTTATGTGGAGGTAAAACCGGTTGAAGCGACCGAAAAACCGGGGCTGCTTCAGTCGTTTCGCGCCATTGCCGGGAACCGTCCGCTGTTCATTTTATGTATCGCGAATCTCTGCACCCTGGGCGCTTTCAACGTTAAGCTGGCGATCCAGGTGTATTACACCCAGTACGTACTGAATGACCCGATCCTCCTCTCCTGGATGGGCTTTTTCAGCATGGGCTGCATTTTCATCGGCGTCTTTTTAATGCCCGGCGCGGTAAGACGCTTCGGCAAGAAAAAGGTCTACATCGGCGGCCTGCTGGTTTGGGTTATCGGCGATCTTCTCAACTACTTCTTTGGCGGCGGCTCGGTCAGTTTTGTCGCGTTTTCCTGCCTGGCGTTTTTCGGTTCAGCGTTTGTGAACAGCCTGAACTGGGCGCTGGTCTCCGACACGGTGGAATACGGTGAATGGCGCACCGGCGTGCGTTCAGAAGGAACGGTATACACCGGTTTTACCTTCTTCCGTAAGGTGTCTCAGGCGCTGGCGGGCTTCTTCCCCGGCTGGATGCTGACCCAAATCGGCTACGTGCCCAATGTGGTGCAATCGGCAGGCACTGTCGAAGGTTTGCGGCAGCTGATCTTTATTTATCCGTGCGCGCTGGCGGTGATAACCATCATCGCAATGGGATGTTTCTACAACCTCAACGAGAAGATGTATGTCCGCATCGTTGAAGAGATAGAAGCCCGTAAACAAACGGCTTAACAATGATAATAAAGGCGCCCTTCGGGGCGTTATTGAGGAGCGATTATGTCTGACCATGATCCGCTGACGCTAAAACTGAGCCTACGGGAAAAATATGCCTATGGCATGGGTGACTTCGGCTCAAATTTGATGCTGTGTATCGGTACGCTGTATCTGCTTAAGTTTTATACCGATGAACTGGGGATGCCCGCATATTACGGTGGGATTATCTTTCTGGTGGCGAAATTCTTTACCGCGTTCACCGATATGTTGACGGGAGTGCTGCTGGATTCCCGTCGTCATATTGGCGCTAAAGGTAAGTTTCGCCCTTTCATTCTGTATGCATCATTTCCTGTCGCGCTGGTTGCCAGCGCGCAGTTTCTCGCCACCGATTTTACGCTGACGGTCAAAACAGCGCTGGCAACCGTACTGTTCATGCTGTTTGGCCTGTTTTACAGCCTGATGAATTGCTCATACGGGGCGATGGTGCCCGCTATCACCAGAAACCCGCATGAGCGCGCCCAACTCGCAGCATGGCGTCAGGGCGGCGCAACGCTCGGTCTGTTGCTGTGTACCGTTGGCTTTATGCCGATTCAGGCGCTCTTTACCCAGTCATCTTCTCTGGGTTATCTGGTAGCCGCGCTGATTTTCTCCGTTTGCGGCCTGTTCAGTATGTGGTGGTGTTTCAGCGGGGTGAAAGAACGGTATATCGATATCGTTCCGGCTCACCATAAGCCCAGCATTCTTAAATCCTTCTGTGCGATTTTCCGCAATCCGCCGCTGCTGGTGCTCTGCGTGGCCAACTTATGTACGCTGGCCGCGTTTAACATCAAACTGGCGATTCAGGTCTATTACACCCAGTACGTGCTGAACGACATCCATTTGCTGTCATGGATGGGATTTTTCAGTATGGGGTGCATTCTGGTCGGCGTACTGCTGGTACCCGTAACCGTAAAACGGTTTGGGAAAAAGCAGGTCTATCTCGGCGGCCTGACGCTGTGGGCTATCGGCGATGTGCTGAACTTTCTCTGGGGCGGAACCTCTTTCCTGTTCGTGATCTTCTCCTGCATGGCGTTTTTCGGCACCGCGTTCGTTAACAGCCTGAACTGGGCGTTGGTTCCTGATACGGTCGATTACGGCGAATGGAAAACAGGCATTCGTGCGGAAGGGTCGGTCTATACCGGTTATACCTTTTCACGAAAAATTTCTGCGGCGCTGGCGGGTTTCTTGCCCGGCATTATGCTGACGCAAATTGGCTACGTGCCGAACATAGCGCAAAGCGCGGAGACGTTACTTGGCCTGCGTCAGTTGATATTTCTCTGGCCATGCGGCCTGGCGATTATCGCTGCACTCACAATGGGCTTTTTTTATAAGCTCAATGAAAAACGTTTTGCTTTTATTATTGAGGAAATTAGCCAACGAAAGAAACAATCGATACAAACCGGCGTTGTAAGCCATTAAAAAACCTCTGTTCTAATTAAATAAAATAATTGCCGCTCTATCCATTTCGATGGATAGCGGCTCCCTACGCTTAAAAAATGGATTTACTATGAAAACGTTGAACACAATAATGCTGTTATCCTCTGTTATCTCCACTTCTGTTTTTGCGGGCGCGTATGTGGAAAACCGCGAAGCCTATAATCTGGCATCCGATCAAATGGAATTCATGCTGCGCGTTGGCTACAACTCCGATATGGGGGCTGGAATTATGTTAACCAACACCTATACGCTACAGCGTGATGATGAATTAAAGCATGGCTATAATGAAATTGAGGGTTGGTATCCGTTATTTAAACCGACGGACCGGTTAACCATTCAACCCGGTGGTCTGATAAACGATAAAAGCATCGGTTCTGGCGGCGCTGTTTATCTGGACGTCAATTATAAATTCACGCCGTGGTTTAACCTGACGGTTCGTAACCGTTACAACCATAATAACTACAGTTCTACTGATTTAAATGGTGAATTAGATAATAACGATAGCTATGAAATCGGCAACTACTGGAATTTCATCATTACTGATAAATTTTCTTATACCTTTGAGCCACACTATTTTTATAATGTGAATGATTTTAACAGCAGCAACGGAACCAAACACCACTGGGAAATTACCAATACTTTCAGATACCGGATTAACCAGAACTGGCTGCCGTACTTAGAGTTACGTTGGTTGGATCGCAATGTGGAGCCCTACCATCGGGAGCAAAACCAGATTCGTGTCGGGGTAAAATATTTCTTCTGAACAGGATAATAAAAAAGCCGCTGAAATCAGCGGCTTTTTGTTGCCGGATGGCGGCTAACGCCTTATCCGGCCTACGAATCGGAGTTATCAGGCCGATTTTGTAAGCCCGTATTACTCTTCTTTCGCGCCACGCATTGCACGACGACGATCGTTTTCCGTCAGGTGACGTTTACGAATACGGATAGAGGTTGGAGTCACTTCTACCAGTTCGTCGTCATCGATGAACTCCAGAGCCTGCTCCAGGGTCATCTTGATCGGCGGAACCAGAACCGTTGCTTCGTCAGTACCAGACGCACGCATGTTGGTCAGTTTCTTACCGGTCAGGCAGTTTACGGTCAGGTCGTTAGAACGGCTGTGAATACCGATGATCTGGCCTTCGTAAACTTCCGCGCCGTGACCCAGGAACAGCTTACCGCGATCCTGCAAACCGAACAGTGCGAACGCAACCGCTTTACCCTGACCGTTGGAGATCAGTACGCCGTTCTGACGCTGGCCCACTTCGCCCGGACGGATATCGTCGTAGTGGCTGAAGGTGGAGTACAGCAGACCCGTACCGGAGGTCATGGTCATGAACTCTGAACGGAAACCGATCAGACCTCGGCTTGGGATCACGTAGTCAAGACGTACGCGGCCTTTGCCATCTGGATTCATGTTTTTCAGGTCGCCTTTACGCTCGCCCAGCGCCTGCATCACAGAACCCTGATGCTGCTCTTCGACATCCAGCGTGACGTTTTCGTACGGCTCCTGTTTACGGCCGTCGATTTCGCGGAAGATAACTTTCGGACGGGAAACCGCCATCTCGAAACCTTCACGACGCATGTTTTCAATCAGAACGGACAGGTGCAGTTCACCACGACCGGATACACGGAACGCGTCCGCATCTTCGGTTTCTTCAACGCGCAGCGCAACGTTGTGTACCAGTTCTTTGTTCAGACGCTCAAGGATCTGACGAGAGGTCACGTATTTACCTTCTTTACCGCAGAACGGAGAGGTGTTTACGCAGAAGAACATAGAAACGGTCGGCTCATCAACAGACAGCGCTGGCAGCGCTTCAACATTCTGCGGATCGCAGATGGTGTCGGAGATGTTCAGCTCGCCCAGACCGGTGATTGCAATGATATCGCCCGCTTCCGCCAGGTCGCTATCAATACGTTCCAGACCCAGGTGAGTCAGCACTTTGCCCACTTTACCGTTACGGGTTTTGCCTTCGCTATCGATGATAGTGATCTGCTGGTTCGGCTTCACTTTACCGCGCTTGATACGACCAATGCCGATAACGCCAACATAGTTGTTGTAGTCCAGCTGAGAGATCTGCATCTGGAGCGGGCCGTCCAGGTCAACGTCCGGTGCCGGTACGTGGTCAACGATCGCCTGATACAGCGGGGTCATGTCTTCCGCCATATCTTCGTGATCCAGACCTGCGATACCGTTCAGCGCCGAAGCGTAGATGATCGGGAAGTCCAGCTGTTCGTCGGTCGCGTCGAGGTTAACGAACAGGTCGAATACCTGGTCTACAACCCAGTCAGGGCGCGCGCCAGGACGGTCAACTTTGTTGATAACAACAATCGGCTTCAGGCCATGAGCAAAGGCTTTTTTGGTCACGAAGCGCGTCTGCGGCATCGGGCCGTCAAATGCGTCAACCACCAGCAGCACGGAGTCTACCATGGACATTACACGTTCAACTTCACCACCGAAGTCGGCGTGTCCAGGGGTATCAACGATGTTGATACGGTAATCATTCCATTTGATAGCAGTGTTTTTAGCGAGGATGGTAATCCCACGCTCTTTCTCCAAATCGTTGGAGTCCATCACACGCTCTTGAGTTTCGGCACGCGCATCAAACGTACCGGATTGCTGTAGCAGCTTATCGACCAGGGTAGTTTTACCGTGGTCAACGTGCGCGATGATGGCGATGTTACGCAAATTTTCGATCACAACTTTGCCTCAGGCATTAGAAATAGCGCGTTATTGTACACGGATTAATCGCACTACAAAACAGGATCACAGAGATCCTCCGCAAACAAGTATTGCAGAGTTTCTTTGTGATCGCTTTCACGGAGCGTTAAAAGGGTCACTCACTGTCCATTGCACCAACATGGTGCTTAATGTTCACATTAAAGCACTATATTGGTGCAACATATCCACTATGGTGCGGCCCTTTTGCACGATGGTGCGCATGATAACGCCTTTTAGGGGCAATTTAAAAGTTGGCACAGATTTCGCTTTGTATTTTTTACGGCGACACGGCCAATTTTTGCAGAATTGAAGACTTCGTTACCACGACGACAATGACCAATCCGGGAGAGTTAAGTATGTCCGCTGAACACGTTTTGACGATGCTGAATGAGCATGAAGTGAAGTTTGTTGATTTGCGCTTCACCGATACCAAAGGTAAAGAACAGCACGTCACGATTCCTGCTCATCAGGTGAATGCCGAATTCTTTGAAGAAGGCAAAATGTTTGACGGCTCCTCGATCGGTGGCTGGAAAGGTATCAACGAATCCGACATGGTTCTGATGCCGGACGCATCCACTGCGGTCATTGACCCGTTCTACGCTGATTCTACGCTGATTATTCGTTGCGACATCCTGGAGCCAGGCACCCTGCAAGGCTACGATCGCGACCCGCGTTCCATCGCCAAGCGCGCGGAAGAGTACCTGCGCTCTACCGGCATCGCAGACACCGTTCTGTTCGGGCCAGAGCCAGAGTTCTTCCTGTTTGACGATATCCGCTTCGGTTCTTCTATCTCCGGTTCCCACGTCGCTATCGACGATATCGAAGGCGCATGGAACTCCTCCACCCAGTACGAAGGTGGCAACAAAGGTCACCGTCCGGCAGTAAAAGGCGGTTACTTCCCGGTTCCGCCGGTAGACTCTTCTCAGGACATCCGTTCTGAAATGTGTTCCGTTATGGAGCAAATGGGTCTGGTTGTAGAAGCACACCACCACGAAGTGGCAACCGCAGGTCAGAACGAAGTGGCAACCCGCTTCAACACCATGACCAAAAAAGCGGACGAAATTCAGATCTACAAATACGTTGTGCACAACGTCGCTCACCGTTTCGGTAAAACTGCGACCTTTATGCCAAAACCGATGTTCGGCGATAACGGTTCCGGTATGCACTGCCACATGTCCCTGTCCAAAAACGGGACTAACCTGTTCTCCGGCGACAAATATGCGGGTCTGTCTGAGCAGGCGCTGTACTACATCGGCGGCGTAATCAAACACGCAAAAGCGATCAACGCCCTGGCGAACCCGACCACCAACTCCTACAAGCGTCTGGTCCCGGGTTATGAAGCACCGGTCATGCTGGCCTACTCCGCCCGTAACCGTTCTGCCTCTATCCGTATTCCGGTTGTGGCCTCTCCGAAAGCGCGTCGTATCGAAGTGCGCTTCCCGGACCCGGCTGCGAACCCGTACCTGTGCTTTGCCGCTCTGCTGATGGCGGGTCTTGACGGTATTAAGAACAAGATCCACCCAGGCGAAGCGATGGACAAAAACCTGTATGACCTGCCGCCGGAAGAAGCGAAAGAGATCCCACAGGTTGCAGGCTCTCTGGAAGAAGCGCTCAACGAGCTGGATATTGACCGCGAATTCCTGAAAGCAGGCGGCGTGTTCACTGATGAAGCGATCGACGCGTACATCGCCCTGCGCATTGAAGAAAATGACCGCGTGCGCATGACGCCGCACCCGGTAGAGTTTGAGCTGTACTACAGCGTTTAATCGTTGAGTTGCCGTGGAACTTTTGGCCTGTTCAGGCAGGTTTGAGATTGATGGCGAATGATAAGACGCCTGATGGCGTAAGCTTATCAGGCCTACCGGTAACATCACCTTGTAGGCCGGATAAGGCAAAGCCGCCATCCGGCACAACGTTTGCCACTCATCTGTAGCCCATCACACGATGGGCTTTTTTCTCCACCAACGTTCTGATCCCACGCGCTTTTTACACGTAAAAAGCTATAATGCACTAAATTGGTGCAAACTATTCCAGGAGACTGCTAAATGGCAACAGGCACGCAGCCCGATGCTGGGCAGATCCTCAATTCTTTAATCAACAGCATCTTACTGGTCGACGACGAGCTGGCGGTGCATTACGCCAACCCGGCCGCACAACAGTTGCTCGCCCAAAGCGCCCGCAAGCTGTTTGGTACGCCGCTGCCTGAGCTGTTGAGCTATTTTTCATTAAATATTGGGCTGATGCGCGAAAGCCTGGAAGCGGGTCAGGGATTTACGGACAACGAAGTCACGCTGGTGATCGACGGACGCTCTCATATTCTCTCGCTAACCGCCCAGCGCCTGCCGGATAACTTCATCCTGCTGGAAATGGCGCCGATGGATAACCAGCGTCGCCTGAGCCAGGAACAGCTTCAGCATGCCCAGCAAATCGCCGCCCGCGACCTGGTGCGCGGTCTGGCGCATGAGATCAAAAACCCGCTTGGTGGTTTACGCGGCGCGGCCCAACTGCTCAGTAAAGCCCTGCCTGACCCGGCGTTGCTGGAGTACACCAAAGTCATTATTGAGCAGGCCGACAGGTTGCGCAATCTGGTTGACCGACTGCTGGGACCGCAACAGCCGGGTATGCACGTCACGGAGAGTATCCACAAAGTCGCAGAACGCGTCGTCGCACTGGTGTCGATGGAGCTGCCGGAGAACGTCACGCTGATTCGTGATTACGACCCCAGTCTACCGGAACTGCCTCACGACCCGGACCAGATTGAACAGGTCCTGCTGAACATCGTGCGTAACGCCTTACAGGCGTTAGGGCCGGAAGGCGGTGAAATCATTCTGCGTACCCGTACCGCATTCCAGCTGACGTTGCATGGCGTGCGTTATCGCCTGGCGGCACGCATCGACGTTGAGGACAACGGGCCGGGTATTCCGTCCCATTTACAGGACACGCTGTTTTACCCGATGGTCAGCGGCCGTGAAGGCGGCACCGGGCTGGGCTTATCCATTGCCCGTAATTTGATTGATCAGCATTCCGGCAAAATTGAATTTACCAGTTGGCCGGGTCATACCGAGTTCTCGGTTTACCTGCCTATCAGGAAATAAAGGTGACGTTTATGCAACGAGGGATAGTCTGGGTAGTCGATGACGATAGTTCCATCCGTTGGGTGCTTGAACGTGCGCTCGCCGGAGCGGGATTACATTGCACCACATTTGAAAGCGGCAACGAAGTGCTGGACGCGCTGGCGAGTAAAACGCCGGATGTCCTGCTGTCGGATATCCGTATGCCGGGAATGGACGGACTGGCGCTGTTAAAACAGATCAAACAGCGTCACCCCATGCTTCCGGTCATCATAATGACGGCGCATTCCGATCTCGATGCCGCCGTCAGCGCTTATCAACAAGGCGCGTTTGATTATCTGCCAAAGCCTTTTGATATTGACGAAGCGGTCGCGCTGGTTGAACGCGCGATCAGCCATTATCAGGAGCAGCAACAGCCGCGCAATGTCCAGATCAACGGCCCAACAACCGATATCATCGGCGAAGCGCCCGCGATGCAGGATGTCTTTCGCATTATTGGCCGCCTCTCACGCTCGTCTATCAGCGTGCTGATCAACGGCGAGTCCGGGACCGGTAAAGAGCTGGTCGCCCATGCGCTGCATCGCCATAGCCCACGCGTTAAAGCTCCCTTTATCGCCCTGAATATGGCGGCTATTCCGAAGGATTTGATCGAGTCCGAACTGTTTGGTCATGAAAAAGGGGCGTTCACCGGGGCGAATACCATTCGTCAGGGGCGCTTTGAGCAGGCCGACGGCGGCACGCTGTTTCTCGATGAGATCGGCGATATGCCGCTGGATGTGCAGACGCGTTTGCTACGCGTCTTAGCCGATGGGCAGTTTTACCGCGTTGGTGGCTATGCGCCGGTGAAGGTTGATGTGCGGATTATCGCCGCCACCCATCAGAACCTGGAATTACGCGTACAGGAAGGTAAGTTCCGTGAAGATCTGTTCCACCGCCTGAACGTGATTCGCGTACATTTGCCGCCGCTGCGCGAGCGTCGGGAAGATATTCCACGCCTGGCGCGGCATTTCCTGCAAGTGGCTGCCCGCGAACTGGGCGTCGAAGCCAAATTGCTCCACCCGGAAACCGAAGCGGCGCTGACGCGTCTGGCCTGGCCTGGCAACGTGCGTCAACTGGAGAATACCTGCCGTTGGTTAACGGTGATGGCCGCCGGACAGGAGGTTCTGATTCAGGACTTACCCGGCGAGCTGTTTGAAGCCACGGTGCCAGACAGCCAGTCGCACATACAGTCAGACAGTTGGGCCACATTGCTGGCGCAGTGGGCGGATCGCGCGTTGCGTTCCGGTCATCAAAACCTGCTTTCTGAAGCGCAGCCTGAGCTGGAGCGTACGCTGTTAACCACCGCGCTGCGTCATACCCAGGGGCACAAACAGGAAGCGGCACGGCTGCTGGGATGGGGTCGTAACACCCTGACTCGCAAGCTAAAAGAGCTGGGTATGGAGTGACGATTCGTCGTTGTGTAAAGATTAATATTTAAGCGCAAATTGCCGTTATTTTGCGCTTTACTGTTCCGATGAGTTGAGTATGATCATGCCCGGCAAACAGGGGGAATCATCATGCTGGAATCATTAATCAATCTGGTATCGAGCGGAGCGGTCGACAGCCACACGCCACAAACTGCGGTTGCCGCAGTGCTGTGTGCAGCGCTGGTTGGGCTGTTTAGCTAAATGCGTGCCGGATGGCGCTACCGCTTATCCGACCTACGGTTGATGTTAACTTGTAGGCCCGGTAAGCGGTAGCGCCACCGGGCAACGCCACTAAATCACCCGTGAGAACTGCTGCATCCGCGCTTTCTGGCGCAGATAAGCATCAAAGCACATACAGATGTTACGGATCAGCAGACGGCCTTTCGGCGTAACCTGAATCCCCTTATCATCCACATCCACCAGCCCATCTTTCGCCAGCGGCGCCAGCAGCGCTAAATCTTCCGCAAAGTACGCCGCGAAGTTGAGATCCCACTGCTGTTCAACCGCTGCGTAATCGAGACGGAAGTTGCAGATCAGCGACTTAATAATATCCCGACGAATGCAGTCATCGCGGGTCAGCACAATGCCGCGCCATAACGCATTCCCCAGCTCATCCACCTGCTGATAGTAGTGCTTCAGCTCTTTCTGGTTCTGCGCGTAGCTGTCGCCAATCATACTGATGGCGGAAACGCCTAACCCCAGCAGGTCCGTATCGCCCTGAGTGGTATAGCCCTGGAAGTTACGATGCAGAACGCCTTCACGCTGGGCAACGGCTAGTTCGTCATCCGGGCGGGCAAAGTGATCCATCCCGATGAACTGATAGCCCGTCTCCGTCAGCGACGAGATGGTCTCTTGCAGGATATCGAGTTTTTGCTGCGCGCTGGGCAGGTCGGCCTCTTTGATTTTGCGCTGAGCGGCGAATAACGTGGGCAAATGAGCGTAGTTAAAGACACTCAGGCGATCGGGGCTCAGCTCTGCCACGCGTCTGAGCGTAAAGGCGAAGCTTTCCGGCGTTTGCTTTGGCAGCCCGTAAATCAGATCGATATTCGTCGAGGTGAAGCCTATCTCGCGCGCATGATTGAGCAGCGAGAAGATAAACTCTTCATCCTGCTCGCGGTTAACCAGACGCTGAACGTCTTTATTGAAGTCCTGCACTCCCATACTCAGGCGGTTAAACCCTTGCGCGCGTAAATGATCGAGCACATCCAGCTCAATTTCACGGGGATCGACTTCGATCGAGATTTCGACGTCGTCGTTAAAATGAAAGTTTCCACGCAGAAGCGTCATTAACCGACTGATTTGCGCTTTATTCAGGTACGTTGGCGTTCCGCCGCCCCAGTGCAGTTGACTAACGCGACGTCCGGCAAACAGCGGCGCGCGATGAATAATTTCTTGTTCAAGCGCATCGAGATATTGGTCGGCCTTATGCTGCTGGCGGGTCACAATCTTGTTGCAACCGCAGAAGTAGCACAATTTATGGCAAAACGGGATATGAACGTACAGAGACAGCGGACGTTCAGGGTAACGCGCCACAGCGTGCTGAAATGCCTCTTCGCCGTAGTCTTCCGAAAACTCCAGCGCTGTGGGATACGAGGTATATCGTGGCCCGGAATAGTTATATTTCTGGATCAGGGCCAGATCCCAGTCTATCAACTGTTCAGACATGCTCACTCCTTCCGATGGCGTCGCTGGCGGGTACGGCGTACCGGCTTTACCCCACTACGGGTAATAAACCGGTTGCGCAGCCACTTCTGCCGCCGCGACAACCGCTGTAGTTTAACGAATAACCACACCAGATAACATACAACCGGAAGGGTTATAAGCAGGACGGGAAGGCCCACGGTGTAAACCCGTTAGTTGCCGCCCCGGAGCAGGCGCATCATATCTTCCTGCTTTTCGTCCTCTTCCTCTTCTTCATCGTCATCATAAGAGAGGCCCAACTTCTGCATCAGCTCATCAATACGATCCAGTTTGGCATCTACCCAGGTTTGGTCTTCCGCACTCAGGGTTTCGCCTGCTTCCAGACGTTCCAGCAGCGCATCCAGGCGCTCATCCGTTTCCAGTAAATCCAACTCAGCCTGCGGTGAAAGCATAGGTTTCTCACTCTTCGGTTTGTGCTGTTTGGTGACTTTTTCGGTCACACCCAGGGGAATGGGGGTTTTACTGCCAATTCGTGGATCTTTCTGCTTGTTCTGGTTTTTACCGCCTGAAGCCGCGTTGTCACCTGTCGCACGGCTCCCCGCCGCATGACCACGGTGTTTTTTCTGACGCTTACGGTCGCGCGCTTCCTGATTCAGCTCTTCGCGTGTTTTACGACGCGCTTTTGCGGGACCTTTACCGCGTGGTGTAGAAGTTGATTTCATAGTGATTCGTCTTTGGCTGTTTTAGTCAGTATATACTCTAAATAATTCGAGTTGCAGGAAGTCAACGCACATGCAACCTGAAGTATGACGAGTTTCATTTGCCGCGGAATCTAGCAGAAACCCTATAAAGAAAAAAGGCGACAGAGTAATCTGTCGCCTTTTTTGCTGTCTAACAACCCTAACGGGCTCTACGATCCCTGTTGGCTACCAACACGCCCTGTTTTTCCCTTAGCCTGAAACATTCCGTGTTGTTTCCATTTCCTTTTACTAACGTCTCCGAACGTTTGTCTTCCTGACAAATCCTGCGTCTTCGCCTCCTGGCGCTCCTGACCCTCATCCTGAGTCGTAATCCTGACAGCTTCCTCGCTATGGATGCTACTTTACTCTTCTGGCATAAACGCACAAGTAATCGAAACGCGAATGTCCACTTTTCAGAATATTGCCTGAAACATAACGTTATGATTTTATTATTTTATCTTAATTTTCGGTCTGCGCTTACTCTGAAATTTCGCATAAGAACAATCGGCAATGTCTCACAAAGAGCATGGTTTTAGCTTACACACATCCCGCATGCTGAAAAATCCGTCTTTTGCCGCTGTTCAGGTATAATCGCTGCAAAGCTTTGACTGACGGAGACGACCGCTTTGACTAATTTGAATTATCAACAGACGCACTTTGTGATGAGTGCGCCTGATATTCGCCATTTACCTTCCGATACCGGAATCGAAGTGGCTTTTGCTGGCCGTTCCAATGCAGGCAAATCCAGCGCGCTGAACACGCTTACGAATCAGAAGAGCCTGGCGCGTACATCCAAAACACCGGGCCGTACTCAGCTCATCAACCTGTTTGAGGTGGTTGAAGGCAAACGTCTGGTTGACCTGCCCGGCTATGGCTATGCAGAAGTCCCGGAAGAGATGAAGCGTAAGTGGCAACGCGCGCTGGGCGAATATCTGGAAAAACGTCAGAGCCTGCAAGGCCTGGTGGTACTGATGGATATCCGTCACCCGTTAAAAGATCTCGACCAGCAGATGATCCAGTGGGCCGTAGAGAGCAACATTCAGGTTCTGGTTTTACTCACCAAAGCGGACAAACTGGCCAGCGGCGCACGTAAAGCGCAGCTGAATATGGTGCGTGAAGCGGTACTGGCCTTTAACGGCGATGTGCAGGTAGAAACGTTTTCTTCCCTGAAGAAGCAAGGCGTGGATAAATTACGTCAGAAACTGGATAGCTGGTTTAACGATCTGGCTCCCGTGGAAGAGACGCAGGACGGGGAATAACCCACCGATATGCCGGATGGCGCCGCTGCGCGTCTTATCCGGCCTACAGTTCTTTATTCTTGCTCTAAGGCGGCAACACAGCAAATCCTCAGGAGCTTACATAAGTAAGTGACTGGGGTGAGCGACAAATCTGTCTGGAACAGATTTGAACGCCGCGAAGCGGCGGCCCGTAAGGGTGAGGCTCATGGATGAACCGAGTAATTCGAAGCCAACGCGTATGCAGCTTGAAGTATGACGAGCAAAATAAAAAACGCCCCAGTCATTACTGACTGGGGCGGCTAAAATATTCAGCCAAATCCGATTACGTGAAGTAAAAGGTCTGAAAGATAGAACATCTTACCTCTGTACCCTACGCGAATAACTTTACTCTTTTTTGAGCAGCTCAGAAAGCACTTTTTGTAATTTTTTTTCATTCTTTACATAGGGAATTCTAATGATCATCACAAAACGTTCTATCTTATGTTGCTTAGTTACGAAAAAAGCGCGTTATTCAGTAAAGCCTTAGTGCGCCTGATCCCAGTTTTCGCCGCTACCCACTTCCACCAGCAACGGCACATCAATACGCGTGCAGTTTTCCATCAGTTGATGGATCTTTTTCGATACCACGTCGAGATCATCTTTATGCACTTCGAACACCAGTTCATCGTGTACCTGCATGATCATACGCACGCGCGGCTGTTCATCTTGCAGCCATTTATCGACGGCAATCATAGCGCGCTTGATGATGTCTGCTGCCGTCCCCTGCATCGGAGCGTTGATGGCGGCACGTTCCGCACCGGCACGACGCGCAGCATTGCTGGATTTAATATCCGGCAAGTAGAGACGACGCCCTTCCAGCGTTTCAACATAACCTCGCTCTTTTGCCTGAGCGCGCGTGCGTTCCATATATTCCAGTACGCCAGGGTAGCGTTCGAAGTAGAGATCCATGTACTTCTGCGCCTCTTTGCGCGGAATATTGAGCTGACGCGCCAGACCGAATGCGCTCATGCCGTAGATCAGACCAAAGTTAATCGCTTTGGCGCTGCGGCGCTGTTCAGCCGTAACGCTCTCCAGCGGCAGTCCAAACACTTCAGCAGCCGTCGCCCGGTGGATATCTTTTCCTTCGGCAAAGGCGGTTAACAGACCTTTATCGCGGGAAAGGTGCGCCATAATACGCAGTTCAATCTGCGAGTAGTCCGCTGATGCGATGACGTAATCTTGCGGAGCGATAAACGCCTGACGAATACGGCGCCCTTCCTCGTTACGTACCGGAATATTTTGCAGGTTAGGATCGGTAGACGATAAACGCCCCGTCGCGGTCACCGCCTGATGATAAGAGGTATGCACTCGCCCGGTTTTCGGGTTGATCATCAGCGGGAGTTTATCGGTGTAGGTCGATTTCAGCTTCGCCAGCCCGCGATATTCCAGAATCACCTTCGGCAGCGGATAGTCCAGCGCCAGCTCTTCCAGCACCTCTTCCGAGGTGGACGGCGCACCGCCCGGCGTTTTCTTCAGCGGCTTAATACCCTGTTTTTCAAACAGAATGGTTTGCAACTGTTTGGTAGAAGAGAGGTTAAATTCTTCTCCGGCGATCTCATGCGCCTTCTTCTCCAGCTCCGCCAGACGCAGCGTGATCTCCTCTGAATGCTTGTGCAGCACGGCAGGGTCGATTTTTACACCGTTACGCTCTACGCGGGAAAGCACCGGCACCAGCGGCATTTCGATATTCTCGAAGACATTCAGCGGCCCTTTGTACTGCTGTAGCTCTGGCCACATTTTCAAATGCAGCTGTAACGTAACGTCCGCATCTTCTGCGGCATAACGTCCGGCCTCTTCCAGGGCAATCTGGTTAAAGGTCAGCTGATTTTTACCTTTACCGGCAATCTCTTCAAAAGTGATGGTCTTATGCTTCAACCAGCGTTCGGACAGGCTGTCCATGTCGTGGCGGCCAGCAACGCTGTTCAGAATGTAGGATTCGAGCATAGTGTCAAAAGCAATACCACGCAGCTCAATGCCATAGTTCTGCAATACGCCGCGATCGTACTTCAGGTTTTGCCCAACCTTACGCGCCTTCTCATCTTCCAGCAGCGGCTTCAACAGCTCCAGCGCTCGCTCGCGGGAAATCTGATCGGGCGCATCCAGGTAGTCATGCGCCACAGGAACATAGGCCGCCACGCCCGGTTCAATAGCAAAAGAGAGACCAACCAGATTCGCCGCATGGTTATCCAGGCTGTCCGTTTCGGTATCAAATGCAAAAACGGGCGCCTTTTTCAGCGTCTCAATCCAGCTTTCCAGCGTCGCTTCATCCAGGATGGTGACGTAGTTATCGTAAGAAAGCGCGGTCGCAGGCACGTCTGGCGTTTCATCAATAACAATGGATTCCTGCGGTTTTGCTGCGGGCTTCGCACCTTTCGCCTGTAGCCATTTACCCGCTTCCACATCGGTGGTCCAGCGCTTAAATTCATATTTCTTAAACAGGCCAAGCAACTCTTCAGCCGCTGGCTGTTGTACTTCAAGCTGATCGCAGCTTAGCTCCAGTTCGACATCCGTTTTGATGGTAGCCAGTTGATAAGAGAGGTAAGCCACCTCTTTATTCTGCTCAAGCTTCCCGGCCATGGTTTTCGCGCCACGGAAGGTTAAGCCCGCAATTTTATCTGATTCGGCATACAGGGTATCCAGCCCGCCTAACCCCTGAAGGAGCGCCTGGGCGGTTTTTTCACCCACGCCCGGCACGCCAGGAATGTTATCGGAAGAGTCGCCCATCAGCGCCAGGAAATCGATGATCAATTCGGGTGGAACACCGTACTTGTTCACGACCTCATCCGGGCCCAGAATCGTATTGGTCATGGTATTAATCAGCGTGATATTTGGCGTCACCAGCTGGGCCATATCTTTGTCACCGGTGCTGATCAGCACCGGACGGCCCACCTTCTCGGCTTCACGCGCCAGCGTACCGATAACGTCGTCCGCTTCCACGCCCGAAACAGCCAGCAGCGGCAGGCCCATCGCTTTTACCATCGCATGCAGCGGTTCAATCTGCGCACGCAGGTCATCAGGCATCGGCGGGCGATGCGATTTGTAATGTTCAAATAACTCATCACGGAAGGTTTTACCCTTGGCATCAAATACCACTGCGGCATGCGTCGGTTGATACTGCATAATCAGGCTGCGCAGCATGTTGAGAACACCGTACATCGCCCCTGTAGGCTCCCCTGCGCTGTTCGTCAGAGGAGGAAAGGCGTGATACGCGCGATAGAGATAAGATGAGCCATCTACAAGGATAAGTGGGTTTTCTGGGATCTGAACCATAATGTCCGTGCCTGTTTATCAGATTATGGGTAAAGGATGCCACAGACAGGATGAAAACATGAGTTTTTCGCCGCATTTGTCGAAAAAGTTTTGTAGATCTTCTGGATCGCTCGCAAAGCGAACTGTGGATAACTTTGTGCATAAATTATTACATTTCATTTAATTTCATCCTGATGATTTAATTTTCATTAAACTTACTCTTATTTTTCAATACGTTAATTAAATCACCAGAACTTTATCCCATTATTCAGCGTCATCTCAGTGTGTGGATAGATATCAATATTTTTTCTGTTTCGCTAAGACCCGTCATTTGATGCGTTTTCTGATAAAATCAGCCCCTTGCGTCTCTTTCGCGCACTATTTATGGCTAACCCGTTGAATAATTTAATTATGACAAGAATACTCGCTGCGATAACGCTGTTGCTGAGTATCGTATTGACCATTTTGGTCACTATTTTTTGTTCTGTGCCGATCATCCTTGCCGGGATCGTGAAGCTCCTTTTGCCCATTCCTGTCGTCTGGCGCAAGGTATCCGTTTTTTGTAATTTCATGATGTACTGCTGGTGTGAAGGGTTGGCGCTGCTGCTACATCTCAATCCGTGGCTTAAATGGGACGTGGAAGGGCTGGAAGGCCTGAACAAGAAAAACTGGTATCTGCTTATTTGTAACCATCACAGTTGGGCCGATATCGTGGTGCTTTGCGTTCTGTTCCGTAAGCACATTCCAATGAATAAATACTTTCTTAAGCAGCAGTTAGCCTGGGTGCCGTTTATCGGCCTGGCCTGCTGGGCGCTGGATATGCCGTTTATGAAACGCTACTCGCGCGCTTATTTGCTCCGTCATCCCGAACAACGCGGTAAAGATGTAGAAACAACCCGCCGTTCTTGCGAGAAATTTCGCGCGCATCCCACAACGATCGTAAATTTTGTCGAAGGTTCGCGTTTTACCGAAGAGAAACGTCGGCAAACTCGCTCGCCATATAAAAACCTTCTCCCACCAAAAGCGGCGGGGATCGCGATGGCGCTAAACGTCTTAGGGTCTCAGTTTGATAAGCTGCTCAACGTTACCCTCTGCTACCCGGAAAACGATCGGAAACCATTCTACGATATGTTGAGCGGTAAACTGACGCGCATCGTGGTACGTATCGATCTGGAGCCGATTAAAGAAGAGCTGCACGGTGACTATGTGAACGACAAAGGATTCAAACGCCGTTTCCAGCTTTGGTTGAATGCACTCTGGAATGAAAAAGACGAACAGATAGAAAAGATTAAAGCGGAAAACAAAAACGCCGGTCAATGACCGGCGATTTTTTTATTTCTTTTCAACCAGATGTTTCACGGTATCGGCGTACTGTTGTACGAAGATATCCATGCTGCTGGTATCCATCCCTTGCGGGTTAACCTGATATTTGCCGTTTACAAACATCGCCGGTACACCCTGAAGCTGGAGATCAGCGGCCGCTTTTTCTTGCTGCGCAACCAGTGATTTCACCACGAAGCTGTTCCATGCCGCATCGTAGTCTTCACCTTTCACACCCGCATCAACGAATACTTTGCGAATATCGGCAGCAGACTGAACGGTCTGGTTTTTCTGTACTGCTTCAAACATCGGCGCAGTGATTTTATCTTCTACGCCCAGTGCCATCGCCACAGCCCATGCCTGCGTCAGGTCCTTACCCAATGGGCCCAGGAACTCAACGTGGTATTTGGTCATTTTGGTGCCTTCAGGCAGCTTTTTCTTCACGTTATCAGAAACGTGCAGCACTTCTTCAAACTGATAGCAGTGCGGGCAGTAGAAGGAGAAAAACTCCAGAACCTGAGGCTCGCCAGCAACGGGCTTATCCAGTGTGATGTATTGCTTACCATCACTGAACTGCGCTGCCGATGCGCTAAAAGCTAAAATCATACCAGCCAGCGCCAGCCAAATCTTTTTCATGATCAACTCTCTCCTGATGTGTCCGTTTAATACATTGGCGTTAATTGTAAAGGGGGTTCTTGCAGCACTTTTGCCTGCTCAAGAAATGTCGCAGTCTGCCGTTGCCAGTAATCTTCCCCGGTTAACCACGGGAAATTTTTAGGAAACGCAGGATCAGCCCAGCGACGCATCAGCCAGGCAAGATAATAAACCAAACGCATCGCGCGTAAAGGCTCAATAAGTTCTATTTCAGCGGTATCGAACTCACTAACTTCTTCATAAGCCTCGATAATCGTTTCAAGCTGCATCCGCTGCTCGGCTTTATCGCCATTCAGCAGCATCCACAGATCCTGAACGGCAGGGCCATTGCGGGCATCATCTAAATCAACAAACAGCGGGCCATCGCGCCAGAGGATATTTCCGGCATGACAATCCCCGTGTAAACGCAGCGTCTCAAAACGGGTATGCCAACGTTCGGTAACGGCGGCAATAAGAGTGTCCGTCGCGTTCAGGAAAGCCGCTTTTTGCCCCGCGGGAATCAGTGATGAGTCTTCGAAAAGTTTACGAGGTTCAATGAGATACTCTTCCAGGCCCATTGTCGGCCGGAAGGCAAAAGAATGTTTACGCCCGGTCTGATGCAGGCGACCCAGATAGCGTCCTACCGCCTCCATCTGATCGATATTATCCGCTTCGAACTGCCGCCCGCCGACGCTTGGGAAAATCGCGTAGTGGAATCCCTGGTGGTTCAGTAGCGTCTGGCCATTGAGGACAAGCGGCGCCGCGACCGGCACCTCATCTTTTACCAGTTCCAGTGCAAACTGATGCTCTTCCCGTATTTGATCGGCAGACCAACGCTCAGGGCGATAAAACTTAACGACAAAGCGCCGACGGTCTTCGTCCTGAAACTGATAGACGCGGTTTTCATAGCTGTTGAGCGGGGTAAGACCGGAATCCACCCGGATTCCCTGTTCAAACAGCGCATCCATGATGGTATCCGGGTGTAATGTCTGGAAAGTAAAAGCGTTATCGTTCATCCCATCATCCGGAAAATACTACGAATGATTCAGGATATCATTTTGTGGCGATTTCGGTGGCGCCGCTTACAAGGTTTTACTCTTTAATCACGCCGCGTGCGCGTAATAGCGCCGTTTTGAAATCTTCTTCATAATCTTTCTGAATGCCAGGAATCACCGCATCTTTTGCGGAGTCACGCATTTTCAGGTGATAGATCAGAATGTCGTCGGTTAAATCCGCCAGTTCGCCGTCAAAACCTGACTCTTTCGCCAGTTTCTGTAAAAATTGCAGCAGATTAAGATCGGGCTCTTTCTGCCAGGCTGGTTGCAGGAGTTCAATGACTTCATTCAGGCGTTTACATTTCATGGCTGTGCTCCTTAATTTGATGTAGATACGTTAGCAGGGTCAATCCCACAATAAAAGAGGCGATATCAGTGAATCTGGAGAGTGCAATAACGGGGGTTGTGCTGGCAGGCGGTAAGGCCAGGCGAATGGGGGGGGCAGATAAGGGTCTGCTTGAGCTGGATGGCAAACCACTCTGGAAGCATGTTGCTGATACGCTGGCGTCTCAGCTTGAAACCGTCGTGATTAACGCGAATCGCCATCAGGATATTTATCAACAAAGCGGTCTGAAAGTGATCCCCGATTCACTGGCCGATTTTCCGGGGCCTCTGGCGGGTATGTTGTCTGTTTTACAGCAAGAGAAGGGAGACTGGTTTCTGTTTTGCCCTTGTGACACGCCTTACATTCCCCGCAATCTGGTTGCGCGTTTAAAAGCTCAGCGTAATAACGCGCCTGTCGTATGGGTTCACGACGGCGAGCGGGACCACCCGACAATTGCACTGGTTAATCGCTCCGTAGCACCTTTCTTACAGGAATATCTCCGGTCAGGTGAACGGCGAGTCATGGTCTTTATGCGCCAGGCCGGTGGTCATGCTGTTGATTTCAGTGATTTTAAACAGGCATTTGTGAATGTGAATACGCCGGAAGAACTCGCCAGATGGCAGGAGAAATCATGATCCCACTACTCGGCATAGCCGCATGGAGCGGCACCGGTAAGACTACGCTGCTCAAGAAATTGATTCCAGCGTTATGCGCCAGAGGGGTTCGCCCAGGATTAATTAAGCATACCCATCACAATATGGACGTAGATAAGCCCGGAAAAGACAGTTACGAGTTACGCAAGGCAGGCGCAGCACAAACGCTTGTCGCCAGTCAGCAACGTTGGGCGCTGATGACAGAAACACCGGAAGAACCTGAGCTGGATTTAACGTATCTGGTGAGTCGAATGGATGCTTCTAAGCTGGATATAGTGCTTGTTGAAGGTTTTAAGCACGAAGCGGTGGCGAAGATCTTATTATTCCGACAGGGGTGTGGGCATGAAGTGGATGAGCTGACCATTGATGAACATGTGATCGCCGTCGCCAGCAACATTCCGCTTTCCCTGGACGTCCCGCTATTAGATATCAATGATATACCACAGATCGCTACATTTGTTTTGCGTTGGCTGGGACGATAGTACGCGGGCAGCACAGGTTTTTTACAGGCGGGATAAGGCGCAGCGTCATCCGGCAGAACAGCGCATATATGCCGGGCGCATGAACGCAAAAAGGCCATCCCTCAGGATGGCCTCTTCACT
The DNA here is from genome assembly GCF_030333125.1 of Citrobacter sp. CK206. Taxonomy (NCBI): domain Bacteria; kingdom Pseudomonadati; phylum Pseudomonadota; class Gammaproteobacteria; order Enterobacterales; family Enterobacteriaceae; genus Citrobacter; species Citrobacter sp. CK206. The sequence goes on along the minus strand of NZ_JAOWGM010000005.1, from coordinate 36 downwards.
TAATTAATGCCTGGCAGTTCCCTACTCTCGCATGGG
>NZ_JAOWGM010000004.1:0-206 GCF_030333125.1 Citrobacter sp. CK206 | reverse complement strand
GGGAGGATTCGAACCTCCGACCGCTCGGTTCGTAGCCGAGTACTCTATCCAGCTGAGCTACGGATGCATCGGGAAACTTACTTTATTGCAGATTTTGATACCGCTACTAAAGCCATATCAAGTAAGAGATGGTGCATCCGGGAGGATTCGAACCTCCGACCGCTCGGTTCGTAGCCGAGTACTCTATCCAGCTGAGCTACGGATGC
>NZ_JAOWGM010000003.1:0-226 GCF_030333125.1 Citrobacter sp. CK206 | reverse complement strand
CCCGCGTCCCTGCGGGCGGACCCGGTCAGCCGTCAACGTCTCATCGATTTTCAGCCGGAACAGGGGCATTGCTGCAATGCTCTGATTTTCAGCCGCACCGGTTTTGCTGTTAAAAAACAAACCGCAGAAATGGTCAGGTGTGGGCAGGTCCGGCTGAAAATTGCCGACGTGTTTCCGTAAGGCCGGAGGAACCCGCATGGATGCGGGTTCAGGGCGCGTTTTGCAG
>NZ_JAOWGM010000031.1:58389-215340 GCF_030333125.1 Citrobacter sp. CK206 | reverse complement strand
GGAAACGAGACTCGAACTCGCGACCCCGACCTTGGCAAGGTCGTGCTCTACCAACTGAGCTATTCCCGCTTAATCTTCGTTTTTCAGACTGTTATCTGAAATTCTGTGATTAAATTTGTTGCTGTCGTAATTCGCATTTCTGCGTCGTTACGGGAGGCGCATTATACGAGAAATCCTTTCTGCTGCAACCCCCTAAAACGCAATTTTTTCCGTTTTCGTTCTGAGTGTTGAATTTATCAGCAAAGCGTACAATTTAGCGCCAAATTCACCCCGCCGCAAGCACACCCGGCAGGCAAATCGTAAGCCGGATAAGACGCTTCGCTTCGCCATCCGGCAAACACGCCGTTTACAGCTTAATAAAATTCTCGCGGTAATAAGCCAGCTCCGCCACCGACTCGCGAATATCATCCATCGCCTGGTGCGTCCCCTGCTTGGTAAAACCAGCAAGGATTTCCGGCTTCCAGCGACGCGCCAGCTCTTTCAGCGTACTCACATCCAGATAGCGATAATGGAAATAGGCTTCCAGTTCAGGCATGTACTTAAACAGAAAACGGCGATCCTGGCCGATGCTGTTGCCACAAATCGGTGATTTACCTGCCGGAACCCACTCTTTTAAAAATTCAATGGTCGCCAGTTCTGCGGCGCGATCGTCAAACGTGCTGGCTTTTACCCGATCCACCAGACCACTTCCGGTATGGGTACGCACGTTCCAGTCATCCATTAACGCCAGCTGTTCAGCAGACTGATGCACCGCAATCGTCGGCCCTTCCGCCAGGATATTCAGGTTGGCATCGGTCACCAGCGTCGCGATCTCAATAATGCGATCGCGCTCGGGATCCAGGCCGGTCATCTCAAGATCTATCCAAATGAGGTTGTTTTCATTGGCACTCATGCTATTTTCCACCCTTCAGAGGTCACAGTCAGTGTGACTATATTCATCTAAAATAGCGTGTATCATAGATGTTTTGCCCATTGCGGGCGACCAGGAGCCAGTACGATTGAGTAAAAATAAACTCTCCAAAGGCCAACAGCGCCGCGTGAAAGCCAATCACCAGCGTCGTCTAAAAACGTCCACGGAGAAGGCAGACTTCGATGACAACCTGTTCGGCGAGACCGCTGAAGGTATCGTCATTAGCCGCTTTGGCATGCATGCCGACGTAGAATCCGCCGATGGCGAGATTCACCGCTGCAACATCCGTCGCACGATCCGTTCGCTGGTCACCGGCGATCGCGTCGTCTGGCGTCCGGGTAAAGCGGCGGCTGAAGGCGTTAACGTCAAAGGGATCGTCGAAGCCGTACACGAACGCACCTCCGTGCTAACGCGCCCGGATTTCTACGACGGCGTGAAGCCTATTGCCGCCAATATCAACCAAATCGTCATTGTCTCCGCCATTTTGCCGGAGCTGTCGCTCAATATTATCGACCGCTACCTGGTGGCCTGCGAAACGTTGCAGGTTGAACCGATTATCGTGCTCAATAAAATCGATCTGCTGGATGACGAAGGGATGGACTTCGTTAACGAGCAGATGGATATCTATCGCGACATCGGCTATCGCGTGTTGATGGTATCCAGCCATACGCAAGATGGCCTCAAACCATTAGAAGAGGCGCTAACCGGCCGCATCAGCATCTTTGCCGGGCAGTCTGGCGTTGGAAAATCTAGCCTGTTGAACGCCCTTCTGGGCCTACAGGAAGCGATCCTCACCAATGATGTGTCGGATAACTCCGGTCTGGGGCAGCACACCACGACCGCCGCGCGCCTGTATCACTTCCCGCACGGCGGCGATGTGATTGACTCCCCTGGGGTACGCGAATTTGGCCTCTGGCATCTCGAACCGGAACAAATCACCCACGGATTTGTCGAATTTCATGACTACCTGGGCCATTGCAAATATCGCGACTGCAAGCATGATACCGACCCAGGTTGCGCCATCCGTGAAGCGGTAGAAGACGGTAAAATTGCAGAAACCCGTTTCGAAAATTATCACCGCATTCTGGAAAGCATGGCACAGGTAAAAACACGTAAAAACTTTTCTGATATGGACGACTGACAACTACGCTAAGCATCGCTAGAATCGTCCCCTTTTTTCAGGATGCCGGCGTCAATGCCGGTTCAGGAACAACAATGGCCTGGAGGCTACCTTGTTAAACTCATTTAAACTTTCGCTACAATACATTCTGCCGAAACTATGGCTCACTCGCCTGGCGGGCTGGGGCGCAAGAAAACGAGCGGGCTGGCTGACCAAACTGGTTATCGATCTGTTCGTGAAATACTACAAGGTCGATATGAAAGAGGCGCAGAAGCCGGATACCGCCAGCTATCGCACCTTTAACGATTTCTTTGTTCGTCCGCTGCGTGACGACGTCCGTCCGGTGAATACCGATCCAAACGTACTGGTGATGCCGGCTGACGGCGTGATCAGCCAGTCAGGTAAAATCGAAGAAGATAAAATCCTGCAAGCGAAAGGTCACAACTACAGCCTGGAAGCGCTGCTGGCAGGTAACTACCTGATGGCGGACCTGTTCCGCAACGGTTCGTTTGTCACCACCTACCTCTCTCCGCGCGACTACCACCGCGTACACATGCCGTGCAACGGCATCCTGCGCGAGATGATCTACGTACCGGGCGATCTGTTCTCGGTGAATCACCTGACCGCGCAAAACGTGCCAAACTTGTTTGCCCGTAACGAACGCGTGATCTGCCTGTTTGACACGGAATTTGGTCCAATGGCGCAAATTCTGGTCGGGGCGACCATTGTCGGCAGCATCGAAACCGTCTGGGCGGGAACCATTACGCCGCCGCGTGAAGGCGTGATCAAACGCTGGACATGGCCGGAAGGGGAAAGCGAAGGGTCTGTGGCGCTGTTGAAAGGTCAGGAGATGGGCCGTTTCAAACTGGGTTCAACCGTGATCAACCTGTTTGCGCCGGGTAAAGTCACGCTGGCTGAACAGCTACAAAGCCTGTCAGTGACCAAAATCGGTCAGCCGCTGGCCGTTTCTACTGAACTTTTCGTGACCCCTGAAGCGGAACCCGCGCCGCTGCCGGAAGAAGAGATCAACGCCGAACACGACGCCAGCCCGCTGGTTGACGACAAGAAAGACGAAAGTTAAATAAAGGATCGCTGCTGTGCGCCTGATTATCACTTTTCTGATGGCCTGGTGCCTCAGCCTGGGGGCGTACGCTGCGACGGCCCCCGACGCCAAACTGATTGCCCAGGAACTGGAGCAGGCTAAAGCGGCAAAACCCGCTCAGCCAGAGGCCGTAGAGGCCCTCCAGTCTGCGCTGAACGCGCTTGAGGAACGAAAAGGTTCTCTTGAGCGCGCCGAACAATATCAGCAAGTTATCGACAATTTCCCTAAGCTGTCCGCGACGCTACGCGCACAGCTCAATAACTTGCGCGACGAACCGCGCAGCGTGCCGCCAGGCATGTCCACCGATGCGCTAAGCCAGGAGATCCTCCAGGTCAGCAGCCAGTTGCTGGATAAAAGCCGTCAGGCCCAGCAGGAGCGAGAGCGCGCCCGTGAAATCGCCGATTCGTTAAGCCAGCTTCCACAACAGCAAACGGATGCCCGTCGCCAGTTAAATGAGATTGAGCGGCGCATTGGCACCGCCAGCGGCAACTCCCCGCTCAACCAGGCGCAAAATCTGAGTATGCAGGCCGAATCCGCCAGGCTCAAAGCGCAGGTTGATGAGCTGGAACTGGCGCAGCTTTCGGCGAATAACCGTCAGGAACTGGCGCGAATGCGCTCCGAACTGGCGGAAAAACAGAGCCAACAGCTGGATGCCTGGTTACAGGCATTACGCAATCAATTAAACAGCCAGCGCCAACGAGAAGCAGAGCGAGCGCTGGAAAGCACCGAACTGCTGGCAGAAAACAGCGCTGACCTGCCGCCGGGCATTATCGAACAGTTCAAGGTGAACCGCGAGCTGTCACAGGCGCTTAACCAGCAGGCGCAACGTATGGATCTGGTGGCCTCACAGCAACGCCAGGCCACCAGCCAGACGCTACAGGTTCGTCAGGCCCTGAACACCCTGCGGGAACAGTCGCAGTGGTTAGGCGTATCGAATATGCTGGGGGAAGCCCTGCGCGCGCAGGTATCGCGTCTCCCGGAAATGCCCAAGCCGCAGCAGTTAGATACCGAAATGGCGCAGCTGCGCGTACACCGTATGCGCTACGAAGATCTGCTCAACAAACAACCGCAACTGCGTCAGATTCGCCAGGCCGACGGTCAAACGCTGACCTCTGAGCAGAGCCGCATTCTTGACGCCCAACTGCGTACCCAACGCGAGCTGCTGAATTCACTGTTGCAGGGCGGTGATACGCTGATCCTCGAACTCACCAAGCTGAAAGTGTCCAATAGTCAACTGGAAGACGCGCTGAAAGAGGTCAACGAAGCCACTCACCGTTACCTGTTCTGGACGTCTGACGTGAGTCCGATGTCGCTCTCGTGGCCTATCAGCCTCGTTCAGGATCTGCGTCGACTGATCTCACTGGATACGTTCAATCAGCTCGGCAAAGCCAGCATCATGATGCTTACCAGCAAGGAGACGTTGCTGCCGCTGTTTGGCGCGCTGGTGCTGGTTGGTTTTAGTCTCTATTCGCGCAAACATTTCACTCGTTTTCTGGAGCGTTCATCCTCCCGCGTCGGGAAAGTCACACAGGATCACTTCTGGCTGACGCTGCGCACCGTGTTCTGGTCGATTCTGGTCGCCTCCCCGCTGCCCGTACTGTGGGCCACGCTGGGCTATGGGTTGCAGGAGGCATGGCCTTATCCTCTGGCCGTCGCCATCGGCGACGGAGTGACAGCAACGGTTCCGCTGCTGTGGGTCGTCATGATTTGCGCCACCTTTGCCCGCCCTAACGGTCTGTTCGTGGCGCATTTTGGCTGGCCCCGAAACCGTGTCGCGCGCGCCATGCGCTATTACCTGATGAGCATCGGGCTGATTGTCCCGCTCATTATGGCGCTGATTATGTTTGATAATCTTAACGATCGGGAGTTCTCCGCTTCGCTGGGGCGTCTCTGTTTCATCCTGATCTGCGGCGCGCTCGCGATTGTCACGCTGAGCCTGAAGCGCGCCGGTATCCCGCTGTACCTCGATAAAGAGGGCAGCGGCGACAATATGGTCAACAGTATGCTCTGGAACCTGCTGATGGGCGCGCCGCTCATTGCGATCCTTGCGGCCGCTGTCGGCTATCTGGCCACCGCGCAGGCGCTGCTGGCGCGACTGGAGACCTCCGTTGCCATCTGGTTCCTGCTGCTGGTTATCTATCACGTCATTCGCCGCTGGATGCTGATTCAGCGTCGCCGTCTGGCGTTCGATCGCGCTAAGCATCGCCGGGCCGAAATGCTGGCGCAACGTGCGCGCGGTGAAGAAGAACCCGCCCACTCCACCAGCCTAGAAGGGGCCGTCGAAGTGGATGAAAGCGAAGTGGATCTCGACGCCATCAGCGCCCAGTCGCTGCGCCTGGTACGTTCTATTCTGATGCTTATCGCCCTGCTGTCGGTCATTGTGCTGTGGTCGGAAATCCATTCCGCCTTTGGCTTCCTGGAGAATATCTCGCTGTGGGATGTCACCTCCACGGTGCAAGGGGTTGAAAGTCTGGAGCCGATTACGCTGGGCGCGGTGTTGATTGCGATCCTGGTGTTTATCATCACCACGCAACTGGTGCGTAACCTGCCCGCCCTGCTGGAGCTGGCGCTCTTGCAGCATCTGGATCTGACGCCCGGCACCGGCTACGCCATCACCACCATCACCAAGTATCTGTTGATGCTGATTGGCGGGCTGGTCGGTTTCTCGATGATTGGCATTGAATGGTCGAAGTTACAATGGCTGGTCGCCGCGCTCGGTGTCGGTCTGGGCTTTGGTTTACAGGAGATCTTCGCCAACTTTATTTCCGGCTTAATCATCCTGTTCGAAAAGCCGATTCGTATTGGCGATACGGTGACCATTCGCGACCTTACCGGCAGCGTGACCAAAATCAACACCCGCGCCACCACCATCAGCGACTGGGACCGTAAAGAGATTATCGTGCCGAACAAAGCGTTCATCACCGAGCAGTTTATCAACTGGTCGCTGTCGGATTCGGTAACGCGTGTGGTGCTGACCATCCCGGCGCCGTCAGACGCTAACAGCGAAGAGGTGACGCAAATTCTGCTGACTGCGGCGCACCGCTGTTCACTGGTGATCGACAACCCGGCGCCGGAAGTATTCCTGGTTGACCTGCAACAGGGGATTCAGATCTTCGAACTGCGTATCTATGCCGCAGAGATGGGGCACCGTATGCCGTTGCGCCATGAAATCCACCAGTTGATTCTGGCGGGCTTCCATGAGCACGGTATCGATATGCCATTCCCGCCGTTCCAGATGCGCCTGGAAAGCCTGAATGGCAGGCAGACAGGAAGAACGCTGACATCCGCCGCCAGGAAAAGTCGCCCGGCGGGAAGTTTGTAAGCCGTAATAATGCCGGATGGCGGCTTCGCCTTATCCGGCCTACAGAACAGCAATGAACGCGTAGGCCGGGTAACGGCAAAAAGATTACTCCACCGCCCACTGGGGCTGGTTTGCCATCCGGCGGCTGTAGTTCTGATAAATCGCCATCGCTAACAGCGAGAAGAATATCGGGCCGCCGGTCATCCACAGCGCGCTATTCCAGTCCCCGGCTTCAATCACCGGCTGAATGATGGTAAACACATTCGCAAACGTCACCACCAGCACGACCACGCCCGTTGCCAGCATCGTAGAAACATGGGTTTTGAAGATCACAAATGGCCGTTCCAGGCCTTCGCGAGACTTAAAGAACGGGAAGGCCAGCGCGAGGAACAGGTACGGCAACGTCATCGACACGTTCGCCATCAGCGTCAGTTTGTTGTAGAACGCCGACGCGGTATCACCGCCAAAAGAGACCAGCAGAATAAACAGACTCACCAGCAGACACTGCATCCACATTGCGGTAGCTGGCATACCTGCCGCGTTCAGCGTCGTCATCGGCGCAGGCCACAGCGCTTTTGGCGTCCCCTGGATAATGGCCTTCAATGGCGAGTAGCTCAGCGTAAAGAACGCGCCGGTATAGGCAAGGAACATGGAGAGGCCAGTGATACGCGCAAACCAGACGCCGGTCGCCATTGCCGCTTCCGGCGACAGATGCAGCGCGTTACCCAACGTCATCCCCAGGCTTTTCATCAGAATATAGGTGATATTTCCGAGGTTAACGGAGCCATTACTTAATACCTGTTGCCAGTTGGTGCTAACACCCCATAAAAATATCGCCAGCGAATAACCAACGGAAATAACAATTGCCGCAAAAACAATTCCTTTCGCAAAATTCTTTTCCGGCTTTTCTGTTTTATCCACCAGGCCGCCTACCGCTTCAATTCCGCCGTAGGCAAAAATAGCGAAAACAACAAATGAGAGCATGGCCAGGCCGGATTGATATCCGGGATTGGGTGAGGAGACAAAATTAATATTTTCCGCAAAATGCCCACCATTTAATAACAAAATAGCGACACTCACTAACAACAAAACTAAATTAAGACACATCACGGCAATCCCCCCTACTGCCGTAATACGCGCAATTTTATTAATTCCCTTTGATGCGATACAGGTCACCAGAATCATCCAGCCGACGGCGAGCAGACCAACAACCTGCGTCGGTTCAAGCCCGGCGATCCGCCAGTGCTGCGTCATATCTGCACCAAACAAGAACGTAGAGAAAGGCACCCAGACTTTCGCCGCAGTGCTCACCATCCAGATAACATAGGAGGAGAACCACATAAAAGTGCCGATAAACGCATAACGCGGGCCAACGCTATTATTCATCCACGAATAGATTCCGCCTTCTTCTTTTCGATAAGCAGAACCCATTTCAGCCATCATTAAGGCAAATGGAATAAAGAATAATAATGCAGAAAAGATATACCACGGGATCGCGCTATACCCCATTAAATAAAACGCCGACGGGCTATTGGCAAAACCAAAAACGGACGTAAATATCATCAGGATGAGGCCAGCCAGGCTCATCTTCTTTATTGTCTGGTTCATGAAACCATCCCTTACTCTGGGCACGTTGGCTAAACGGCGCTCACCGGTTTGCACTGCCCCTTTGCAGAGGTCAGCAATAAAAATCAACACAGAATTGATACCTGAATGGTATCAAACATCCAGACTTATATTGTGGCTATAAGAGGGGAATTGAAAAAATGTGCTACAAAATGGCGCTCATTGCGCCATTTTGTTTCGCAAAAGAGGGGTTTTCGGATTTATGCCCGATCAACGGTAAAAGCGATAACCTCAGCGAGGCTTTCCGCCCCCAGCGCCAGCATCACCAGACGATCCACGCCCAGCGCCACGCCGGAACAGTCAGGCATCCCCACCTTCAGCGCCTCCAGCAGGTTGTTATCGATAGGCTGCTGCGGTAAGCCTCGCGCGGCGCGCTTACGGTTATCCTGCTCGAAGCGTTGTTGCTGCTCGCGCGCATCCGTCAGTTCGTGGAAACCATTCGCCAGCTCAATACCTTTGAAGTAAACCTCGAAGCGTTCAGCCACCCGATGGTCTTCAGTGCTGATTTGCGCCAGCGATGCCTGGCTTGCCGGAAAATGGTACACAAACGTCGGCTTCTCTTTGCCAATGTGCGGTTCCACGCCCATAGTAAACAGCAGTTGCAGCAGCGTATCGCGATCTTCTTCGGTATCCGCGATATTGCTTAAATCCAGCTTCGCCGCCGCTTCACGCAGTTGAGTTTTATCCGCAGACAGCGGATCAATCTCCAGATGGCGCTGAAACACCTGCTGGTAAGAGAGGCTCTCCGCAGGTTGACATTCCAGCACCTGTTGCAGCAGGTCGTCCACTTCGTTCATCAAACGGTACATGTCGTAGTGGGGACGATACCACTCCAGCATGGTGAATTCCGGGTTGTGATGACGCCCCATCTCTTCGTTGCGAAAGCTACGGCACAGCTGGAAAACCGGGCCACATCCCGCCACCAACAGGCGTTTCATGTGGTATTCCGGGCTGGTCATCAGATAAAGGTTCATGCCCTGAGAGTGGCCTGGGCCGACGAAACGCGTTTCGAACGGGAACAGATGAATGTCCGTTACCGTCGCCTGGCTCATGCAGGGCGTCTCAACCTCCAGCACTCCACGATCGGCAAAGAAACGACGGATCTCCGTCATAATTGCTGCACGTTTTAACAGGTTAGGAATGGACGCGCTCGGCTGCCAGGTTGCCGTTTCGCTCATGGTACTTTCTCCGATTTAAGACAAGGGCACGAAGTCTACTCGTAACACGCCAGTGAAACAAATTTTGTGCGGGAATAATGCGCTCCGCCGGAAAAGTAAAAAAAGTGAAGCCAGGTGGTTTAGTAATTAAATTAATCAGAATCAATGATAAATCGACCCGTTGATGCGCTAAAAAAATCGAACACGTCAAATTTCCCTCACATCCGTAAGACTATACTGTTGTACCTATAAAGGAGCAGTGGAAACGCGTTCGCAACCCGCATCAATCAGGAGTTCAATCTGATGGTGTACGGGGACGAAATAACAACAATCTGGAGGAATGTCGTGCAAACCTTTCAAGCCGATCTTGCCATTATAGGCGCCGGTGGCGCGGGATTACGTGCTGCAATAGCTGCCGCGCAGGCGAATCCTAACGCTAAAATCGCACTGATCTCAAAAGTGTACCCGATGCGCAGCCACACCGTTGCTGCCGAAGGGGGTTCAGCCGCTGTCGCCCAGGATCATGACAGCTTTGACTACCATTTTCACGATACGGTAGCGGGCGGAGACTGGCTGTGTGAACAGGATGTCGTGGATTACTTTGTCCACCATTGTCCAACTGAAATGACGCAACTTGAGCAATGGGGTTGCCCGTGGAGCCGTCGCCCGGACGGCAGCGTCAACGTACGTCGTTTCGGCGGTATGAAAATTGAGCGTACCTGGTTTGCCGCGGATAAAACCGGCTTCCATATGCTGCATACCCTGTTCCAGACCTCTTTGCAGTTCCCACAAATCCAACGCTTTGATGAACACTTCGTCCTGGATATCCTGGTCGATGACGGTCATGCCCGTGGCCTCGTGGCCATGAACATGATGGAAGGCACGCTTGTGCAGATCCGCGCCAACGCGGTGGTGATGGCTACCGGCGGCGCAGGCCGCGTGTATCGCTACAACACCAACGGCGGCATCGTGACCGGCGACGGTATGGGCATGGCGCTGGGCCACGGCGTACCGCTGCGTGATATGGAATTCGTTCAGTATCACCCGACCGGTCTGCCGGGTTCCGGTATCCTGATGACCGAAGGCTGCCGTGGTGAAGGCGGTATTCTGGTCAACAAAAATGGCTACCGCTATTTGCAGGATTACGGCATGGGCCCGGAAACGCCGCTTGGCGAGCCGAAAAACAAATACATGGAACTGGGGCCGCGCGACAAAGTGTCTCAGGCGTTCTGGCACGAATGGCGCAAAGGCAACACCATTTCCACGCCGCGTGGCGATGTGGTTTACCTCGACCTGCGCCATCTGGGCGAGAAAAAACTGCTCGAACGTTTACCGTTCATCTGCGAACTGGCGAAAGCCTACGTGGGTGTCGATCCGGTTAAAGAGCCGATTCCGGTTCGTCCGACCGCGCACTACACCATGGGCGGCATCGAAACCGATCAGAATTGCGAAACCCGCATTAAAGGTCTGTTTGCCGTTGGCGAGTGCTCCTCTGTGGGTCTGCACGGCGCTAACCGTCTGGGTTCTAACTCTCTGGCGGAACTGGTGGTCTTTGGCCGTCTGGCGGGCGAACAAGCAATGGAACGCGCCTCAACCGCAGGCACGGCTAACGACGCCGCGCTTGATGCGCAGGTTGCGGGCGTTGAACAACGTCTGAAAGACCTCGTTAACCAGGAAGGCAACGAGAACTGGGCGAAAATCCGCGATGAAATGGGCCTGTCGATGGAAGAAGGTTGCGGTATCTACCGTACGCCGGAACTCATGCAGAAAACCGTGGATAAGCTGGCGGAGTTGCAGGAACGCTTCAAGCGTGTTCGTATCACCGATACCTCCAGCGTATTCAACACCGACCTGCTGTACACCATCGAGCTGGGTCATGGTCTGAACGTAGCGGAATGTATGGCGCACTCCGCGCTGGCACGTAAAGAATCACGCGGCGCTCACCAGCGTCTGGACGAAGGCTGCACCGAGCGTGACGACGTCAACTTCCTCAAACATACCCTCGCCTTCCGCGATGCTGATGGCACAACTCGCCTGGAATACAGCGACGTGAAAATCACCACTCTGCCACCGGCAAAACGTGTGTATGGCGCTGAAGCGGAAGCCGCCGATAAGAAGGAGAAGGCGTAATGGCTGAGATGAAAAACCTGAAAATTGAGGTGGTGCGCTATAACCCGGAAACCGACACCGCGCCGCACAGTGCTTTCTACGAAGTGCCTTACGATGAAGCGACGTCGTTGCTGGATGCGTTAGGCTACATCAAAGATAACCTGGCGCCAGACCTGAGCTACCGCTGGTCCTGCCGTATGGCGATCTGCGGTTCTTGCGGCATGATGGTCAACAACGTGCCAAAACTGGCGTGCAAAACCTTCCTGCGTGATTACACCAAGGGTATGAAGGTTGAAGCCCTGGGGAACTTCCCGATCGAACGCGATCTGGTCGTCGATATGACGCACTTTATCGAGAGCCTGGAAGCGATCAAACCGTACATCATCGGCAACCCGCGTACGCCGGATCAGGGGCCAAATACCCAGACCCCGGCGCAGATGGCGAAGTATCACCAGTTCTCCGGTTGCATCAACTGTGGTCTGTGCTACGCCGCGTGCCCGCAATTCGGCCTGAACCCTGAGTTCATCGGCCCGGCTGCGATCACGCTGGCGCATCGTTATAACGAAGACAGCCGCGACCACGGTAAGAAGGAGCGTATGGCGCAGTTAAACGGTCAGAACGGCGTATGGACCTGTACCTTCGTGGGCTACTGCTCCGAAGTCTGTCCGAAACACGTCGATCCGGCTGCGGCCATTCAGCAGGGTAAAGTGGAAAGTTCGAAAGACTTTCTTATCGCCACCCTGAAACCACGCTAAGGAGTGCAACATGACGACTAAACGCAAAGCCTATGTGCGGCCAATGACGTCCACCTGGTGGAAAAAACTGCCGTTTTATCGCTTTTACATGCTGCGCGAAGGCACGGCGGTTCCGGCAGTCTGGTTCAGCATTGAACTGATCTTCGGCCTGTTTGCCCTCAAACATGGCGCGGAATCCTGGATGGGCTTCGTTGGCTTCCTGCAAAACCCGGTAGTGGTGATCTTAAACCTGATCGCCCTGGCGGCAGCCTTGCTGCACACCAAAACCTGGTTTGAGCTGGCGCCAAAAGCCGCCAACATCATTGTTAAAGACGAAAAAATGGGGCCAGAGCCGATCATTAAAGGTCTCTGGGTTGTTACTGCGGTTGTCACCGTAGTCATACTGTATGTTGCCCTGTACTGGTAAGGAGTCCGGGATGATTAATCCAAATCCAAAACGCTCTGACGAACCCGTATTCTGGGGCCTGTTCGGTGCAGGTGGTATGTGGGGCGCGATTATTGCGCCGGTAATGGTTCTGTTGGTGGGTATTCTGCTGCCGCTGGGACTTTTCCCGGGCGATGCGCTGAGCTATGAACGCGTACTGGCGTTCGCCCAGAGCTTCATTGGCCGCGCGTTCCTGTTCCTGATGATCGTCCTGCCGCTGTGGTGCGGTTTACACCGTATGCACCATGCGATGCATGACCTGAAAATCCATGTGCCAAGCGGCAAATGGGTATTCTACGGTCTGGCGGCGATTCTGACCGTTGTCACGGCAATCGGCATCCTCACAATCTAAGCCATACGCCCTCTTATCTGCGCGATAAGAGGGCGCTTTTTTATTTCCCCTTCCCCCTTATTTTTCCCGCCAGGTTCTACACTTAGAAAAAACCGCTAAGGAAAATCCCATGCGCCTGCTGCCTGTCGTTGCCGCCGTTACCGCTGCGTTTCTGGTCGTCGCGTGTAGCACGCCTGTCCCGCCCAGGGGCGTTACCGTTGTCACTGACTTTGATGCCAGACGCTACACTGGCACCTGGTATGAAATCGCGCGTTTCGATCACCGCTTTGAAAGCGGTCTTGAAAAAGTGACGACAACCTACAGTCTGCGGGACGACGGTGGTCTGAACGTCCTCAACAAAGGCTACAACCCGGACAGGGGCATGTGGCAGAAAACAGAAGGGAAAGCCTGGTTTACGGGCGACCCCAGCCGCGCCGCGCTGAAAGTATCGTTCTTCGGCCCTTTCTACGGCGGGTATAACGTCATTGCGATCGACAGAGAGTACCGCCATGCGCTGGTGTGCGGCCCGGATCGCGACTACCTGTGGATACTCTCACGCACGCCGACGCTCTCCGAAGAGATGAAGCAGCAGATGCTGGCCGTCGCGACCCGGGAAGGGTTTGATGTCAGTAAATTAATCTGGGTAAAACAACCCGGCGCTTAACGCTTTTCCCGGAGGATTAGTGAGCACTGAGCTTCAGCCCAATAATCCCCGCTACGATCAGTGCAAGGCTCGCCAGACGCGCAGGACTGGCGGATTCGCCAAGCAGCAAAATACCGGTGATGGCAGCCCCTACCGCGCCGATGCCCGTCCAGACCGCATAGGCAGTACCGACAGGCAGGGTTTTCATCGCCCATGACAACAGCGCCATACTGACAATCATCGCCGCAATGGTAATGACGCTGGGCGTCAGGCGACTGAATCCGTGGGTATATTTCAGGCCGACCGCCCAAACGACTTCAAGCAGACCCGCAATGAACAAAATTATCCAGGACATATCTGGCTCCAGAAAAATGGGGCCGTCCCCGGTGAAAGATACATTTGCAGGTCGTCCTGCAAAGCAGAGGTGTGAGAAAGCATTTTTGCCTGCGAAAAAATCAAATTCAACCCTTTTATTTTCCGCCGTTGCAAAAGCATGAATTGGGCGCAATTCGCAGCGCAGTTCACGCATTCGACGCTCATCGGACTTCTCTATGATGAGACGCTTTCTGAGGTCAGGAAGCCATCGCCTACTTCTGGATGCGGAAAGTTTATGTTAAAAATTTTAGTGATTGACCGCTGCCATTTCACCCGCACGGGGATAGAGGCCTGGCTTAATCATTCTGGCTTATTTGATTCTTCGTTCCTGGTATCAGGGTTGAATAACCTGCTACTGGCAAAAGAGCATATTTCCCAGTGGAAACCTCATCTGGTTATCGCTGACTTATATAGTTTTTTCAACTACAGCCACTCTTTTAAGCCAGCAGAGCCGCTCCTGATGGCCTGCGGAGCCACGCCTTTAATTTTGCTGCAATCGTACCAGGCCGATAGCGACCCGCTGTATCAGGTTCATGCCGTAGTGTCGAAACAGGCCACGCTGCATGAGCTATCGCGGAATATTCAGGACGTGCTGCTTGCCCAGTCCGTTACTGACACGCCAAAAACCGCCACGCCGTTGCTTACGCCGCAGGAGGAAAAGGTGCTGACAATGTGGATGGAAGGTGCGGGAAACAACGCAATCGCGGCTGCGCTCGGTATTCACGGCAAAACGGTCTACACCTACAAACGCAATATCCGTATGAAATTACATATGGATAATCGCTACTCGCCGTTTTTATCCTTACCGGAGCAAATCAATTAACGGTACGACGCCACGCCGTACCGTTCACATTTATTGCTGGGCTCTGGTCGCGGCGCCTGAAATGGCGCTGCCGCCTTCAGAGATATCCTGCCCAACGCCGCGTGTTGTATTACACGCAGTTAGCACGGAAGAAAGCACCAAAACAGAAAAGATCGCTGCAATTGTTTTCTTAACCATAACGTCTTCCTTTTCTAGCCAATGTTGTTTGTGTATAGCCACTTAAGCATAGACAAGATCCCGCAATGTGACGGGCGTTCGACGATTTTTTAAGACACCTGGAAGTAATTAGCTGGCAGCGTGA
The DNA here is from genome assembly GCF_030333125.1 of Citrobacter sp. CK206. Taxonomy (NCBI): domain Bacteria; kingdom Pseudomonadati; phylum Pseudomonadota; class Gammaproteobacteria; order Enterobacterales; family Enterobacteriaceae; genus Citrobacter; species Citrobacter sp. CK206. The sequence continues at coordinate 200,363 of NZ_JAOWGM010000031.1, read as the reverse complement.
GAGATAGAATTGCCGAGATGTTTGATGTCTTCACCAAAGCCACGCGCGGTATTACACCCCGTCAGCAACGCGCCGGTGAAAAGGATGAGTGCTACAAGACTGATAAGACGTTTCATCATTCCTGCCCTGGAAAAGGTATGGCGCAGCTCAATGCCGCACCATAAATTCAACTTAGCAAATTGCTGACAAACTCCACGTCTGTTTTACCGGATGGCGGTAATACCCATGCGTCACGCAGTCGCCGTAGGCCCGATAAACTTGCGCCATCGGGCATTTCAGACGTTGTCATCAATCTTAATATCAGCGTCTTATTTAACGCGGGATACGTATTCGCCAGAGCGCGTATCCACTTTGATCACTTCGCCAATCTGGACGAACAGCGGAACTTTAACCACTGCGCCAGTAGACAGCGTAGCCGGTTTGCCGCCAGTACCTGCGGTATCGCCTTTCAGGCCTGGATCGGTATCTACGATTTCCAGTTCAACAAAGTTCGGCGGGGTCACGGTGATCGGCTGGCCGTTCCACAGGGTCACGATGCACTCAGCCTGATCCAGCAGCCATTTCGCGCTGTCGCCGATCGCTTTGGCGTCAGCAGACAGTTGTTCGAACGTTTCGTTGTTCATGAAGTGCCAGAACTCACCGTCGTTGTACAGGTAAGTCAGGTTCATATCGACAACATCAGCACCTTCAGCAGAGTCGGTGGATTTGAAGGTTTTCTCTACACGAGTGCCGGTCAGCAGGCGGCGCAGTTTAACGCGTGCGAATGCCTGGCCTTTACCCGGTTTAACGAATTCACTGGCTTCAACCGCATAAGGTTCGCCGTCCAACATGATTTTAAGACCAGCACGAAAATCGTTGCTATAGTACGTTGCCATAAGGCCCTCTGAAAATTGTTAACTGGTAGCTAAGCCACAAAATGGCGCATATTGTAACCCTAAATACCCCATCCAGAGAAGATTGGTTAGCGCAACTTGCCGATGTTGTGACCAATCCCGATGAACTACTGCATCTTTTGAATATAGACGCAGATGAAAAACTGTTGGCCGGACGCGACGCCAAACGCCTGTTCGCCCTGCGCGTACCGCGATCTTTCATCGCGCGTATGGAGAAAGGCAATCCCAACGATCCGCTTCTGCGTCAGGTACTTACCTCACAGGACGAATTCGTAACCGCCCCCGGTTTTTCCACCGACCCGCTGGAAGAGCAGCACAGCGTCGTGCCCGGATTACTGCACAAATACCGCAACCGTGCGTTGCTGCTGGTAAAAGGCGGATGCGCGGTAAATTGCCGCTACTGCTTCCGTCGCCACTTCCCGTATGCGGATAATCAGGGCAACAAACGCAACTGGCAGGTCGCGCTGGACTACATCGCCGCACACCCTGAACTGGATGAGATCATCTTCTCCGGCGGCGATCCTTTGATGGCGAAAGATCACGAACTGGACTGGTTGCTTACGCAACTGGAAGCGATCCCGCACATCAAACGGCTGCGTATCCACAGTCGTTTGCCGATCGTGATCCCCGCGCGCATTACGGATGGGCTGGCAGCCCGCTTTGCGCGCTCTTCTCTGCAAATTCTGCTGGTGAATCACATCAACCACGCCAACGAAATTGACGACACGTTCCGTCAGGCCATGACGACGCTGCGCAACGCGGGCGTTACCCTGCTCAACCAGAGCGTACTGCTACGCGGGGTGAACGATAACGCGCAAACGCTGGCAAACCTCAGCAATGCGCTGTTTGACGCCGGCGTCATGCCCTACTACCTGCATGTACTGGATAAAGTTCAGGGCGCGGCGCATTTCATGGTGAGCGACGATGAAGCGCGGCAAATTATGCGTGAACTGCTGACGCGGGTATCCGGTTATATGGTGCCCAGACTGGCGCGTGAAATTGGCGGGGAGCCGAGCAAAACACCATTAGATTTGCAGTTACGCCAGCAATAATTGTTCAAACGAGTGTCCGGTTTCGGACACTCGCCCTTAAAATCGCTTATTTGAATCCGTTCATATAGCGCGACGCTTTCCATATTATGTTATTTTAATAACATAACACAGCAAATATATTTAAAAATTATATATTGATTCAAATTAAGTTACCTGATTAATAATTGGTTAGGGAGAACCTTTATGGCGATGAGTATCAAAGGCGTTAATACGGGCGTTATTCGCAAAGCGAATGAGTTTATTGCGCTGGCATTAAAAATAAAAGAACCGAGGAATAAAGAGTCGTTGTTTTTTCTGACGGCGCTGGAATTAAGAGATCTGCTGATCGCTCTGGAAAGCAGGCTGCACCAGAAGCATCACCTGTCCCCCAACGCTCGCCAACAATATGAAAAAGCACGGGATAGAGTCAGTAAAAAAATGCTTGAGAGTATTCCGGCCATTCAGGAAGAGGAACTCAAAAACGCAGATATTAATCGCCGGGTGAATACATTAACGCTGGTAGACGACCAGAGCGAAAATGTCATGCTTTCTTTTACGCTGCATGACGGTAAAACATGCGAGCTGATGATTAATGAATTACAGATTGACGTTCTGGTGCGCGCAATTATTCGCGCTATAGATAATGCCGGTATGCGTGAGCTGGTGCTGCGTATTACATCACTACTGGATTTTCTGCCATTATATGATGCCGACTGTCTGGATAACGGTAATCTGGAATATGACGCCTACGCGCAACCTGAATGGAAGCACAATCTCTTCAGCCATTATCTGGCGGTGCTCTATCGTTATACCGATGAGACAGGTAAAACACATTTTAGCGGCGCCGTGGTGAAAAACCGCACCCCTTCTGGCAGCAAAGAGGCAGAGGCCATTTCACGCCGACTGCTTGATTTCAGCCCACGGCTGAAGAAGCTGGCCGGGAAACCGTGCCAGGTGTTTGTCAGAACGCTAACCGCTGATAAGACGCACAAACTCACTCAGGAGCAGTGCCTGCGCGCGTTGCATCATTTACGCGTGCAGTCGGTCGAGAAAGCGAAAAACGCCTGATGGCGCTGCGCTTATCCGGCCTACGATCACATACGCCTGTATAGACCCACTGTATTACACAAAATCATTCAACCTGCATCGCAGCGGCAAGCGAAGAAATCCCCAGCAGCACAGATAACTATGTGACTGGGGTTTCACAGCGCAGCCAACAAAGAGGCAGGTTGAAGAATGAAGTGTAATCAGTTAGGGCACTTATAAACCTGACCGTTCATTTCACTGGCAGTCGGGACAAAGCTGGACAACATTCCCTGCGTTGGGCTGCTGACGCCATAAATCACATTTCCGCCCATTGCCGCAGCCTGGTTACGCAGGTCGTTCGCTGCACCACGCATGGAGCCGCCCTCTTCACCGTGCTGACCAGAAAGCCAGTTGCTTTGCTTACCGGTCGCAGTGCCGATCAACTGGCATTCTGCGCCAGGCTTGTCTTCCACAAAACGCACACTTTGCCCGGCAGCGGTCAGTTGGTTGCTGGAGCTACAACCCGCCATCAGCAGCGCAGCACCGACGATCCCTGCTAAATATTTTACGTGCATGTTATTCCCCATAATCAATGAGCTGGACGCCACTCACGTCGTCCATGTCTGAATCTTATACTAAAAAGATGACCAAAAGAAAAACCCCCGAACATTTCTGCCCGGGGGTTTCTAAATTCTGGGAGATGAGCACCCAAATCATTCTGGTTGCAGGGAGGCGGCCAGTTTGTTAATCCCCAGAAGCTTACTCAAGTAAGTGACTGGGGTTAGCAAACGCAACCAACGCACCTGCGGCCTGAAGGATGCAGGGTGTGGGCAATTACATCATGCCGCCCATTCCACCCATACCGCCCATGCCGCCGGCTGCGCCTAAGTCAGGAGCATCGCCTTTCGGCAGGTCAGTTACCATGCACTCGGTAGTGATCATCAGACCAGCCACAGATGCCGCGTACTGCAAAGCAGAACGGGTTACTTTGGTCGGGTCCAGGATACCCATATCGATCATATTGCCGTATTCTTCGGTTGCTGCGTTGTAACCGTAGTTGCCGTCGCCGCTTTTAACGGTGTTAGCCACAACAGACGGTTCTTCGCCGCAGTTCAGCACGATCTGACGCAGCGGGGATTCCATTGCGCGCAGCGCAACTTTGATACCCACGTTCTGGTCTTCGTTCTGGCCTTTGAGTTCCGCAATTTTAGACGCGACGCGAATCAGCGCAACGCCACCACCGGCAACCACGCCTTCTTCAACCGCAGCACGGGTCGCGTGCAGGGCATCTTCAACGCGTGCTTTTTTCTCTTTCATTTCAACTTCGGTCGCAGCGCCAACTTTGATAACCGCAACACCGCCTGCCAGTTTCGCTACGCGCTCTTGCAGTTTTTCACGGTCGTAATCGGAAGTGGCTTCTTCGATCTGCTGACGGATCTGAGTGACACGGCCCTGGATCGCAGACTCTTCACCCACGCCATCAATGATGGTGGTGGTGTCTTTGTTGATCACAACGCGTTTTGCCTGACCCAGGTCTTCCAGGGTAGATTTTTCCAGCTCCATACCGATCTCTTCAGAGATGACGGTACCACCGGTCAGGGTTGCGATATCTTGCAGCATTGCTTTACGACGGTCACCGAAGCCCGGCGCTTTAACCGCCGCCACTTTCACGATGCCGCGCATGGTGTTAACCACCAGCGTAGCCAGCGCTTCACCTTCCACATCTTCAGCGATGATCAGCAGCGGTTTGCCTGCTTTCGCAACGGCTTCCAGAACCGGCAGCATTTCGCGGATGTTAGAGATTTTCTTATCAGCCAGCAGGATGAACGGGCTTTCCAGTTCTACTGCGCCAGTTTCCGGCTTGTTGATGAAGTAAGGAGACAGGTAGCCACGGTCGAACTGCATACCTTCAACCACGTCCAGCTCATCCTGCAAACCAGTACCGTCTTCAACGGTGATCACGCCTTCTTTACCGACTTTGTCCATCGCTTCAGCGATCAGTTTACCTACGGTTTCGTCGGAGTTAGCGGAGATAGTACCAACCTGAGCAATGGCTTTAGAATCAGAGCACGGTACGGACAGGGTTTTCAGTTCTTCAACCGCAGCAGCAACCGCTTTGTCGATACCACGTTTCAGATCCATCGGGTTCATGCCCGCAGCAACGGCTTTCAGACCTTCAGTGATGATGGACTGAGCCAGTACGGTCGCGGTGGTGGTGCCGTCGCCTGCCGCGTCGTTCGCTTTAGAGGCAACTTCTTTCACCATCTGCGCGCCCATGTTTTCGAACTTGTCTTCCAGCTCGATTTCACGCGCTACGGAAACACCATCTTTCGTGATGGTCGGCGCACCGAAAGATTTATCCAGAACCACGTTACGGCCTTTCGGACCGAGGGTCACTTTCACTGCGTCTGCCAGTACGTTTACGCCGCGCAGCATTTTCACACGAGCGTCGTTACCGAATTTTACGTCTTTAGCTGCCATTTTCTCTTTCCCTTAAATTCGTATGTTCAGTGTCGTTCGCGGATTACGCTTCAACAATTGCCAGAATGTCGCTTTCAGACATGATCAACACTTCTTCATTGTCGATCTTCTCAGATTTCACACCATAGCCATCGTTGAAAATAACGATGTCGCCAACCTTAACGTCCAGCGGCTGCACAGTACCGTTATCCAGGATGCGACCCTTACCGACAGCGATGATTTCGCCACGCGTTGATTTACCCGCTGCGGAACCGGTCAGAACAATGCCGCCAGCAGATTTGGATTCAACTTCTTTACGTTTGACGATCACACGATCATGTAACGGACGAATACTCATTGATAGCTCTCCTTTGAGAAAGTCTTTATCAGTTATGGGTGACGCCGGCCCGTGAACGGTTTCCCGGCTAGTGACCAGAGAGATGGGGATGGGTTTTTGCCCCTTCAAGGGGGCAGATGAAAAAAAATTCTTATCAGCAGAAAATCGCGCGAAAACGGTAGGTCACCTCACATTTCATAACGATTTAAGGCGGCCCGTCATAAGTAAATCCGATTGTGTTACCATCGAAAATCTGCGCAGTTGCCCAAAAATTGGGCGTAACCGGATAGTGACTCATGAGTGGACTAAAACAAGAGCTGGGACTGGCTCAGGGCGTGGGCCTGTTGTCGACATCACTGTTAGGAACCGGCGTCTTTGCCGTCCCGGCGCTGGCCGCGCTGGTGGCGGGCAATAACAGCCTGTGGGCCTGGCCTGCGCTCATCGTTTTAGTCTTTCCTGTGGCGATTGTTTTTGCCATCCTGGGGCGTCATTTCCCCAGTGCGGGCGGCGTGGCACATTTTGTCGGGATGGCGTTTGGTTCGCGAATGGCGCGCGTCACCGGATGGCTGTTCCTGTCGGTCATCCCCGTCGGCCTGCCAGCGGCGCTGCATATCGCCGCCGGGTTCGGTCAGGCGATGTTTGGCTGGCACGGCTGGCAGCTTTTACTGGCGGAATTCGGCACGCTGGCGCTGGTGTGGTTCATTGGCTCTCGCGGCGCCAGTTCCAGCGCCAACCTGCAAACGATCATTGCCGGGCTGATTGTGGCGCTGATTGTCGCTATCTGGTGGGCGGGCGATCTCAAGCCGAACAAAATTCCATTCCCTGCCCCTGCGGATATTGAGCTGCCCGCCCTGTTCGCCGCGCTGTCGGTTATGTTCTGGTGCTTTGTCGGCCTTGAAGCGTTCGCCCATCTGGCATCGGAATTTAAAAACCCTGAACGCGATTTCCCGCGCGCACTGATGATCGGTCTGCTGCTGGCCGGCTCCGTTTATTGGGCGTGTACGGTGGCGGTTCTGCATTTTGACGCCTACGGCGCGCAAATGGCGGCGGCAGCGTCGCTCCCTGACATCGTCGTGCGATTGTTTGGCGTACAGGCGCTGTGGGTCGCCTGCATTATTGGTTATCTGGCCTGCTTCGCCAGCCTGAATATCTATATCCAGAGTTTCGCCCGCCTTGTCTGGTCACAGGCGCAGGACAGGCCAGACCATTACCTGGCTCGCCTTTCTGCCCGCCGCGTTCCCCGCAATGCGCTGAACGCCGTACTGGGCTGTTGCGTACTCAGCACATTGTGCATTTACATCCTTGAGATCAATCTCGACGCGCTGATCGTCTATGCCAACGGCATTTTCATTATGATCTACTTGCTGTGTATGCTGGCCGGGTGTCGGTTGCTGGCAGGACGCTATCGCGCGCTGGCGGTGACTGGCGCTCTGCTGTGTCTGTTATTGCTGGCAATGGTGGGATGGAAGTGTCTGTACGCGCTGATTATGCTGACGGCGCTGTGGCTGTTTTTACCCCGCAGGTTGGCTAAGCGTCAGCATTCGTAGGCCCGGTAAGCATAGCGCCACCGGGCATTTATGCCGGATGGCGCCGCTGAAGCGGTTTATCCGGCCTACGATTCAACGTTTGATTTAATCCTTGCGGTCGTCTTTATGATCTAAACGGTCACGCTCGTCATCTTTACGCTGAAACTCACCGTCAAACGTCTCGCCGCCGCCCGTTCCGGCGCTAAAACCACCGCCGGGCATACGGGAAAAACGCAAATGCGGCAGCAACTTCATGGTCAGGTGTTTCTGCACGGGCGGCAATAAAAGAAGCAGCCCCAGGAAGTCGGTGAAGAAGCCGGGCAGCACCAGCAGCAGGCCCGCGATGATCAGCGACACGCTCTTGATCATCTCCGCCGCCGGACTTTCGCCAGCCGCCATTTTCTGCTGCATCAACAAAAAGTTCTTGAAACCCTGGTTTCGCACCAGCGACATACCAATGACCGAGGTGAAAATCACCAGGATCAGCGTCATCAGGACGCCCAGCACATGGGCGACCTGGATAAAAATAGAAATCTCAATGTAAACATAGAGAAAGATGGCAATAAACGGTATCCAGCGCAAAGGACTCTCCTGTAAATGACAGCCGTTTTCATCACGTCTGTCTGATATGGGTGCGCGATTCACATGCGTCAGATGTTGAGACGGTTAGCAAAATTTCAAGCTGTTTGTACACTTATTTTTAGTGGTAATCCCAAAGCGGTGACCTATTTCACAAAATAATAAATAAGGGGTAACTTCCCACACTTTAAGTGATCCAGGTTACGGTAGAAATCCTGAAGCAGAATATGATCTCGAGTATCAGACCGATGCAGGGGATAATCGTCGGTCAGGAAACATTCGAAACCACATATATCCTGTGTGTTTATGTAATTATTGGCAGCTTGAAAAAGAAGGTTCACATGTTAAACAACATTCGTATCGAAGAAGATTTGTTGGGTACCAGGGAAGTTCCAGCGGATGCCTACTATGGTGTTCACACTCTGAGAGCGATTGAAAACTTCTACATTAGCAATAACAAAATCAGCGATATCCCTGAATTTGTACGCGGTATGGTAATGGTGAAAAAGGCAGCGGCCCTGGCCAACAAAGAGCTGCAAACCATCCCTAAAAGTGTGGCCAACGCCATCATTGCCGCATGTGATGAAGTCCTGAATAACGGCAAATGCATGGACCAGTTCCCGGTAGACGTTTACCAGGGCGGTGCAGGTACTTCCGTCAACATGAACACCAACGAAGTGCTGGCCAATATCGGGCTGGAGCTGATGGGTCATCAGAAAGGTGAATATCAGTACCTGAACCCGAACGACCATGTGAATAAATGTCAGTCCACCAACGACGCCTATCCGACCGGTTTCCGTGTTGCCGTTTACGCGTCTATCGTCAAACTCATTGATGCAATCAATCAGTTGCGTGAAGGCTTCGAGCGTAAAGCCGTTGAGTTCCAGGACATCCTGAAAATGGGTCGTACCCAGTTGCAGGATGCTGTACCGATGACCCTCGGCCAGGAATTCCGCGCTTTCAGCGTACTGCTGAAAGAAGAAGTGAAAAGCATTGAACGTACTGCTGAGCTGCTGCTGGAAGTTAACCTCGGCGCGACGGCAATCGGTACTGGCCTGAACACCCCGAAAGAATACTCTCCGCTGGCGGTGCAGAAACTGGCTGAAGTCACTGGCTTTGCCTGCGTACCGGCAGAAGACCTGATTGAAGCAACGTCCGACTGCGGCGCTTATGTCATGGTACACAGCGCGCTGAAACGTCTGGCTGTGAAGATGTCTAAAATCTGTAACGACCTGCGTTTGCTCTCCTCAGGCCCACGCGCGGGTCTGAACGAGATCAACCTGCCGGAACTACAGGCGGGTTCTTCTATCATGCCAGCGAAAGTAAACCCGGTAGTACCAGAAGTTGTTAACCAGGTATGCTTCAAAGTCATCGGTAACGACACCACCGTAACGATGGCAGCCGAAGCAGGCCAGTTGCAGCTGAACGTAATGGAGCCGGTTATCGGCCAGGCGATGTTCGAATCTATCCATATTCTGAGCAATGCCTGCTACAACCTGCTGGAAAAATGCATTAACGGCATTACCGCAAACAAAGAAGTGTGCGAAGGATACGTTTATAACTCCATCGGCATCGTCACCTACCTCAACCCGTTCATCGGCCACCACAACGGCGACATCGTTGGTAAGATTTGCGCCGAGACCGGTAAGAGCGTCCGTGAAGTGGTGCTGGAGCGCGGCCTGTTGACTGAAGCAGAGCTGGACGATATTTTCTCCGCGCAGAACCTGATGCACCCGGCTTACAAAGCAAAACGTTATACTGATGAAAGCGAACAGTAATCGTACAGGGTAGTAACACAGGAGGCACGTCAGATGACGTGCCTTTTTTCTTGTCATAAGTTACCAAATAACAACAATTTAATATCAACTTGTTAAACAACAAGGAAGGCTAATATGATAGTTTTAGAACTTATCATCGTTTTGCTGGCAATCTTTTTGGGTGCCAGACTTGGGGGCATCGGTATTGGATTTGCAGGTGGGCTTGGCGTTCTGGTTCTTGCAGCCATCGGCGTTAAACCAGGGAATATCCCGTTCGATGTTATTTCCATCATCATGGCGGTTATCGCTGCCATCTCCGCAATGCAGGTTGCGGGCGGTCTGGACTATCTGGTTAACCAGACGGAAAAACTGCTGCGCAAGAACCCGAAATACATCACGATCCTTGCACCGATCGTCACTTATTTCCTGACTATCTTTGCCGGTACTGGCAACATCTCTCTGGCAACCCTGCCGGTTATCGCTGAAGTGGCGAAGGAGCAAGGCATCAAACCTTGCCGTCCGCTCTCCACCGCGGTGGTTTCCGCACAGATTGCGATCACCGCATCGCCTATCTCTGCGGCGGTTGTGTACATGTCTTCCGTCATGGAAGGTCATGGCATCAGCTATATTCACCTGTTGTCCGTGGTGATTCCGTCCACTCTGCTGGCGGTACTGGTGATGTCCTTCCTGGTCACAATGCTGTTTAACTCTAAACTTTCTGACGACCCGGTTTACCGCAAACGTCTGGAAGAAGGGCTGATCGAGCTGCGCGGCGAAAAGCAAATTGAAATCAAACCGATGGCAAAAACCTCGGTCTGGCTGTTCCTGCTGGGCGTTGTCTGCGTCGTGGTTTATGCCATCGTCAACAGTCCAAGCCTCGGCCTGGTCGCAACACCGCTGATGAACACCACCAACGCGATTCTGATCATCATGCTGAGCGTCGCGACGCTGACGACCATCGTCTGCCGCGTCGAAACGGACTCCATCCTGAACTCCAGTACCTTTAAAGCGGGTATGAGCGCCTGTATCTGTATTCTGGGCGTAGCATGGTTGGGCGATACTTTCGTTTCTCACAACATCGACTGGATCAAAGACACTGCGGGTAGCGTGATTCAGGGTCATCCGTGGCTGCTGGCCGTCATCTTCTTCTTTGCTTCCGCTCTGCTGTACTCTCAGGCAGCCACAGCGAAAGCGTTGATGCCAATGGCGCTGGCGCTGAACGTCTCTCCGCTGACCGCTGTCGCGTCTTTCGCTGCGGTTTCCGGCCTGTTCATTCTGCCGACCTACCCAACGCTGGTTGCTGCGGTTCAGATGGATGACACCGGTACAACCCGTATCGGTAAATTCGTCTTTAACCACCCGTTCTTTATCCCAGGTACGCTGGGTGTTGCCCTTGCCGTTTGCTTCGGCTTCCTGCTGGGCAGCGTCATGCTGTAAGTTCTCCTCGCGGGGCGTATACGCGCCCCGCTTTCTTACCTCCGCTTTGACTAACATCCCGCCGCCTTCCGTTGTATAGTGACCACACTCTTGCTGCTCTTTCTGTTCTTTCGAGGTGTTTATGCTTGATGATAATAGTCAGGATATCTCCATCCCCGAGGCCGTCGTGGTGCTCTGTACCGCGCCGGATGAAGCAACAGCCCAGGATCTGGCCGCTAAGGTGCTGGCAGAAAAACTGGCCGCCTGCGCCACGTTACTGCCGGGCGCGACATCCTTGTATTACTGGGAGGGCAAACTGGAGCAGGAATACGAAGTGCAGATGATTTTAAAAACCACCGTTTCGCACCAGCAAGCGCTTCTTGAATGCCTGAAGTCTCATCACCCGTATCAAACGCCTGAACTTCTGGTTTTACCCGTCACTCACGGAGACACTGATTACCTCTCATGGCTCAACGCATCCTTACGCTGATCCTGCTGCTGTGTAGCACATCCGCCTTCGCCGGATTATTTGACGCACCAGGCCGCTCGCAGTTTGTCCCTGCCGACCAGGCTTTTTCCTTTGATTTTCAGCAGAATCAACATGACCTGAACCTCTCCTGGCAGGTGAAAGACGGCTACTATCTTTACCGCAAACAGATAAGCATCACCCCATCTCAGGCCGAAATTGCCGAAGTCCGGCTCCCTGCGGGCGTCTGGCATGAAGATGAGTTTTATGGCAAAAGCGAAATCTACCGCAAGCGCTTAAACATTCCGCTCATCGTTAACCAGGCCGCATCCGGCGCGACGTTAACCGTGACGTATCAGGGCTGTGCTGACGCAGGCTTCTGCTATCCACCGGAAACCAAAACCGTGCCGTTAAGCGAAGTGAGCGCCAGCACGGTGGCTAAATCCACGCCGTCGCCGGTCGCGGCGCAAACGGAAGAGACGCCGCAACCTGCCGCCCGGCTGCCTTTCTCCGCGCTGTGGGCATTGCTGATTGGCATCGGGATCGCCTTCACGCCCTGCGTCCTGCCGATGTATCCGCTGATTTCCGGCATTGTACTCGGCGGTAAACAACGCCTCTCAACCGGACGCGCGCTGCTGCTGACCTTTATCTACGTACAGGGTATGGCGCTCACCTACACCGCGCTGGGGCTGGTTGTGGCCGCTGCCGGGCTACAGTTCCAGGCGGCGCTTCAGCACCCTTATGTGCTAATCGGCCTTGCGCTGGTCTTCACGCTGCTGGCGCTGTCAATGTTCGGACTGTTCACGCTACAACTGCCTTCTTCATTGCAAACGCGCCTCACGTTGATGAGTAACCGGCAGCAGGGCGGCTCTCCTGGCGGCGTATTTGTCATGGGCGCGATTGCCGGGCTTATCTGCTCGCCATGCACCACCGCGCCGCTGAGCGCCATTTTGCTGTACATCGCCCAGAGCGGGAACATGTGGCTTGGCGGTGGAACGCTGTATCTCTACGCGCTGGGCATGGGGCTGCCGCTGATTCTGGTCACCGTGTTTGGCAACCGTCTGCTACCGAAAAGCGGCCCGTGGATGGAGCACGTCAAAACCGCTTTTGGCTTTGTGATCCTCGCGCTACCGGTCTTTTTGCTGGAGCGGGTAATCGGCGACGAGTGGGGGCTGCGTCTGTGGTCGCTGCTGGGCGTCGCCTTCTTCGGCTGGGCGTTTATTACCAGCCTGCACGCCAGACGCGGCGGGATGCGCATTGTGCAAATCATCCTGCTGGCGGCGGCGCTGGTCAGCGTACGCCCGTTACAGGACTGGGCGTTTGGCGCAACAACCGCCCAGACGCAGGCGCACCTGAACTTCAAGCCGATTACGACAGTCGATGCGTTAAATCAGGCGCTGGCAGAAGCAAAAGGAAAGCCGGTAATGCTGGATCTCTACGCCGACTGGTGCGTCGCCTGTAAAGAGTTTGAGAAGTACACCTTCAGCGATCCGCAGGTTCAGCAGACGCTGGGCGACACCGTGCTGCTACAGGCTAATGTCACCGCCAACAATGCGCAGGATGTCGCCTTACTCAGACACCTGAATGTACTGGGTTTACCGACAATCCTGTTTTTTGATGTGCAAGGCCATGAGCACCCGAATGCGCGAGTGACGGGCTTTATGGATGCGACGACCTTTAGCGCACATTTGCGCGATCGCCAACCGTGAGCGACACTTTCTGTGGGAAAGACGGAGGAGAATACCGTGCAACGTGAAGATGTCCTGGGAGAAGCACTGAAATTACTTGAGGTTCAAGGGATAGCAAACACCACGCTTGAGATGGTGGCAGAACGCATTGATTATCCGCTTGATGAGTTACAGCGCTTCTGGCCCGATAAAGAGGCTATTCTGTACGACGCCCTGCGTTATCTGAGTCAACAGGTAGACATCTGGCGTCGCCAGCTTTTGCTTGATGAAACCCTTACCGCAGAACAAAAACTGCTGGCGCGCTATAACGCGCTTTCGGAGTGCGTGAGCAACAACCGCTACCCCGGTTGTCTGTTTATTGCCGCCTGTACATTTTATCCCGATCCTGCCCACCCTATTCACCAACTGGCCGATCAGCAAAAACGGGCGGCGCATGACTTCACCCACGAATTGCTGACAACGCTCGAAATTGACGACCCGGCGATGGTGGCGAAACAGATGGAACTGGTGCTGGAAGGTTGCCTCAGCCGAATGCTGGTCAATCGCAGCCAGGCTGATGTGGATACCGCTCACCGTCTGGCGGAGGATATACTGCGCTTTGCCCGCTGCCGTCAGGGCGGCGCGTTGACGTAATTAGAGCCAATTTTGCGCTTTTTGCGTGAAAAGCAGGCAGTCAGCTGTCTTTTGTCATTTTTTTCATGGAAAGCCGTTGACGCCTGCGCCCCTTTACGGTTTAATGCGCCCCGTTGCCCGGATAGCTCAGTCGGTAGAGCAGGGGATTGAAAATCCCCGTGTCCTTGGTTCGATTCCGAGTCCGGGCACCAAAATTTAAAGAAACCAGCCTACGGGCTGGTTTTTTGCTTTCTGGCGTTCCGGTAGATTTCTGGTCATTACAGGACGTTATTTGCTTGCTGGATTTCTCGCCATTTTCTTAGATGCTCGTTGCATTTAAAGACATATATACCCTCTGACAAGCCTATCTCTTACTTCCAGATACGGTCTTTCTACGGTCAGCTACGGTTATTTTCATTTCTAACTGTTCATAATGATGCAAAAGCACGAGGAAAACGGGGGAATCTGACAACATACGCCCTCCACTAGTCATATGGGGATCTTCACAAGTCCGTCCACCCGCAACATACACTTCTTTCCCTTTCACTTCTTACCATTACCAGAATCCCCCACCATAAAATGATTTATCAGTAGTAATACTACTTGAGCTGAACGTATTGCATTATTAAACCTGAGTGTCCGCTCTGAGCGAGGAGCGGAAGTTCATAATTCCTTTAGACAATCCTCCCGGGAGGTTATGATAAAAATATACAGCCACAAAGGGAGTGGACATGACATTGTTTGAGGAATGTAAGGAGTTGCTCAAGGCAGATTTTGATGTTGTGGAAGGGGATGATTTGAGTATGGTAATGGATATTTTTCATCAATATCCATGGCATAGCGGTAATCTCATATGGTCAGAAATGGATTTCAGCGATTATGAACTCACTCATGATATGTTTAATGGGAGCGGCTTAGGCAATGAAACTGTATTTGTCATAGCGGATGATGCCGATGTGCCCGTGTTCAGAACCCATCTACAACTCATTGTCGATAATATCTACGATGTCATCGCCATATCACCTAACCTATTTATTTTTAACGATAAGATAATGATTACGCCTTTATTCCCTCATAATTTTATACGGTTGGGTCTGCGAAAGTGATGAGCAGAAATACTGACCTGCTCCCCGTTGATCAACTCAGACTGTTGTTAGCAACGTCTCCTCCTGGCACAGAGCTGCCTGTCAGATTAGATTAAACTCTGTATTGTGACAAAGCCAGATCAAGTCTGAGCTAATACATATGAAGAGTGTATACAGGCTTCGCACCGCAGCAAACCGTTCTGACTTAATGGTAGATATCAAAGCGAGAAAGATTGAAAAACATATACAAACTGAAGAAAACCTGCAACCCCGGTAAAAATGAACTGTGTGAAAGAGTGAAATAGCCTCTTGAAATAACAATACACCGCACACGCCGAAAAAAATAAGTCCATTAAGAATAATATATTTATGTAGAATCTTATGTGGTTCATTCACCTTATCTTTTCGCCATTCAATTACCCTTAAGTTAAATTAATCATATTACCATATGATAACTACAGCGATAGTCCCGTCATTACTGATATGTAATTCATCTACGAGATCAAAAAACAAATTAGTTCTGCATATGACTAATTATTCATTTGTGACTCTACATAAATTTAAGAACATATCATTATTTTTAACTACACCTGGTTATTTCCTGAAGAAAAAGCTATTATTCGGCAGATTTTAATCCATTAGAAGAGAGTCAGGTATAAGCGGAATGTCGGCAAAATAAAGGATAACAGGTGATATGAAAAATAATAATGGACTAGAGAAACGCAGGTTTATGACACAAAATGAAATCAATTTAATTCTTAATGCTGTTAGTACAGGAACCTATGCAGTGCGTAATCGCTGTCTGGTTTTGCTGTGTTTTATTCATGGGTTAAGGGCAAGCGAAATATGTCGTCTGCGTATCTCAGATATTGACCTTAAGGATAAATGTATACATATTTACCGATTAAAAAAAGGATTCTCAACTACCCATCCCTTACTGGAAGAGGAAATTCGTTCGATAAAGTCCTGGCTGAAAATTCGCCTTACAAGCCAACATTCAGAAACTGAATGGTTGTTTTTATCACGTAAAGGCAATCCCCTTTCCAGACAGCAATTTTATCAGATAATCGCCAGGGCCGGGAAGAAAGCAAAACTTGCAATTTGTGCCCACCCGCATATGCTTCGCCATTCCTGTGGATTTGCTCTGGCAAATATGGGGATAGATACCCGCTTGATTCAGGATTACCTTGGCCATCGCAATATTCGTCATACTGTCTGGTATACTGCCAGTAACGCTGGGCGTTTTTATGGCATCTGGAATAAAACAAAAAACAGAGATGTCTGTAGCAGACTGTAAGGAAAGAAAAATATAGACAGTAAATAAGTCTGAATAAAGCTATGTGCCATGGATGGCACTGTAATAGTCGCATTAGCTGTATGGTTATCTATTTTATGTTTCTACACTATATCCTGTGTTATTTTTTCTGGCCAGTATAATTGACACCTCTGACATGGTCTGAATAGTTATTCCCCCGCTGAATACGTTTTTCCCCTCTGAGAATATACGGAATAGTCTTCTTGTGATGTCTGATGAAATCTTTAGAATGAAGTCGCCCACTGACATGGGGCTTTGTGAGCTTCATAGAATAAAATGGGATAGTGGTCAATATGTGCAATTAATAATACATCCCTAGCTTTAGCTATCAGTTATTCGTATCACTGGAGCTGACTCTTTATCATTCTGATACCAGGAGAAATATTATGAACCGACGCCGTTTTCTTACTGCCAGAGAAGTTCAGGCCATGATGAAAGCCGTACGTCATGGCCAGACAGGAGAGCGAGATTATTGTCTTATCCTGCTGGCCTTTCGTCATGGAATGCGTATAAGTGAACTACTGAACCTGCATTACCGGGATTTTGATCTTTATGAAGGTCGGATCAATATCCGCCGACTGAAAAATGGTTTTTCTACTATTCATCCCCTCATGCCGGACGAGTGTGAAGCCATTGAATGCTGGAGCCGGGTTCGTGCGAGCTGGAAAGGAGCGCAGAAAATAAACGCGGTGTTTATTTCCCGTAAAGGCTCACAACTTTCCCGCCAGCAGGCATACCGTATAATACGTTCTGCTGGCCAAAAGGCCGGAACCAGCACCACCACACATCCGCATATGCTGCGACATGCATGTGGTTATGAACTTGCTGAAAGAGGTACAGATACACGTCTAATCCAGGATTACCTTGGTCACCGAAATATTCGCCACACCGTACGTTATACAGCCAGTAATGCCGCCCGGTTTGCAGGATTATGGGAAAGGGTAAATCCGCTAGAGGAAAAGCTACTAAAACAGAAGATCAAAAATGATGAACTATATAGTTCATTGATAACTAAGGAAAAATAAGACATTGAACAAGTCAATTGGGACCAAACTGTCTATATCGTAGAGGAATTTTGTAATTTTCTGCAACCTGTAAGTCCATTTTTTTTGCGAAAAAAAAATATCCAACTGATTTAAAATTGTTTTTTTACTCACATTTTTTTACGTTTCATACATCCTCACCTTTTTTCCGCACCTTTTCTCCGCACGTCGAGTTCTGCTTTCCACTTGTCTTGTTGATATAACTCACGATCACCTCAGATATATTCATCTATAGAAAACCAAAAAATAAGAATTAAATTCCAGAACAACGCATAAAAAAACGAAATTAAGAAATTTATTGCGACGAGTCAAAATGGTCCCAATTGACTCATCAGTTGGGTAAAAACTGCGCAAGATCGGCAGTCGAACTATTCGGCTTAAACCTGAAATGCCAGGAAGGTACAACGACTGCCAGTTTCGGTTCGTAATATCGACATTGTTTAAAGGAAAACCGCATGAAAATCAAAACACTGGCAATCGTTGTTCTGTCAGCACTGTCCCTGAGCTCCACAGCAGCCCTGGCCGACACCACCACGGTAAACGGCGGCACCGTGCATTTTAAAGGGGAAATCGTTAACGCCGCTTGTGCAGTTGATGCCGGTTCTATCGATCAGACAGTTCAGTTAGGCCAGGTTCGTTCCGCCAAACTCGCTGCTGAAGGCAACACCAGCTCCGCTGTGGGTTTCAACATTCAACTGGATGATTGCGACACGACCGTTGCGACCCAAGCTTCCGTTGCGTTCACAGGTACTGCTGTTAATGGCGCCAACCCTACCGTTCTGGCGCTACAGAGTTCCGCATCAGGCGGCGCGACTAACGTCGGCGTACAGATCCTCGACAAAACTGGCACCGCTCTGGGGCTGGATGGCGCGACCTTCAGCAGCGCTACCACGCTGAATGACGGTACTAACATCATTCCTTTCCAGGCTCGTTACTACGCAACTGGCGCAGCAACTGCCGGTACTGCGAACGCAGACGCAACCTTCAAAGTGCAATACCAGTAATTCAAACGTCTGACAGGGAAGCATTCCGGGCCAGGATGGCCCGTTATCCATAACAGGACAGGGGTGATAACGATGCAAGGAGTGAGATCAGGTCTGCTGATATTTCTGTTTCCGTCGCTGGCACTGGCTGGCAATCACTGGAACGTGACGTTGCCCGGGGGAAACATGCGTTTCCAGGGGGTCATTATTGCCGAATCCTGCCGCGTTGAAGCAGGAGATCAACAGATGACGGTCAATATGGGGCAGATCAGCAGTAATCGGTTTCATTCGTCAGGGGAAGATGCCAACCCCGTGCCATTCGATATTCATCTACAGGATTGCAGCACTGCCGTGAGTCAGCGCGTAGGCGTGTCATTTCGCGGAGTTGCCGACGGCAAAAACCCGGAGGTGCTTTCAGTTGGCGAAGGGCCGGGAATAGCAACCGGCGTAGGCATCGCTTTATTTGATAAAGACAATCAATTGATTCCACTCAACAGCCCGCCGGGCGCCTGGACGCAGTTGTATAGCGGCCCCACCACGCTTCATTTCGTGGCGAAGTATCGGGCGACCGGGAAGCAGGTCACCGGGGGAGCCGCCAATGCTCAAATCTGGTTCTCTCTGACCTATCAGTAATTAGCCAGCAGGTATGCCGGAAACAGGAAACAACGGTGAGTACGAAAGGGGAAAATGTGAAAAAAACACTGGAGATGACACGCGGCTTACTGGCGGGCTTTTTGATGCTCGCCGCAAGCGGTTTTTCCACCAGCGCTGAAGCAGGCGTGGCGCTGGGCGCAACCCGGGTTATCTATCCGGCTGGACAAAAACAGGTTCAGCTGGCGGTGACCAATAACGATAATAACAGTACCTATCTGATTCAGTCATGGGTTGAAAACGCCGATGGCGGCAAAGATGGTCGTTTTGTCATCACCCCTCCGCTGTTTGCGATGCAAGGTAAGAAAGAGAATACCTTGCGCATTATTGATGCCACCAACAACCAGTTACCGCAAGACCGGGAAAGCCTGTTCTGGGTAAACGTAAAAGCCATTCCTTCGATGGATAAATCAAAGCTCAGCGATAACACCTTACAACTGGCGATTATCAGCCGCATCAAACTCTACTACCGCCCAACGAAACTGGCTCTGCCACCGGATCAGGCGGCGGAAAAACTGACCTTTAACCGTGACGGTTCATCGCTGACGCTCAACAACCCGACGCCGTATTACCTGACGGTGACCGAACTCAATGCCGGCACGCGCGTGCTGGAAAATGCGCTGGTGCCGCCAATGGGTAAAACCTCGGTCAAGTTGCCACCTGATGCCGGTAGCAACATTACCTACCGGACGATTAATGACTATGGCGCACTGACCCCGCAAATGAAGGGCGTTCTGCGTTAACACAGGGGCCGTCCACCAACAGGACTCCCCCGCACATTACAATTAAGAACTGACAGCCGGGCGACTTCGGACCGGAGGGACTATGTCACATCTCAAATACGGACTGGACCGTTTGGGTTCCCAACGCGCCCGGCGCAAAGCATTCTCTATTTTTGTCCTTGCGCAAATACCATTGGCGCTTTGCCTCGCGGGTTTCGCGCGGGCAGATCTCTATTTTAACCCCCGTTTCCTGGCCGACGATCCCTCGGCCGTTGCGGATCTCTCTGGATTTGAAAACGGGCAAGAGGTGCCGCCTGGCGCCTATCGCGTGGATATCTATCTGAACGATGGCTTTATAACTACCCGCGACGTCACGTTTAACGCTGGCGCAAACGGTCATCGACTGGAACCGTGCCTGACCCGCAGCCAGCTCGCTGGCATGGGGGTCAGCACGTCGGCCATCACCGGTATGGATACGCTGGCGTCCGACGCCTGCGTACCGTTGACGGAAATGGTCAAAGATGCCACCACCCGCTTCGATGTCAGCCAACAGCGCCTGTACCTGAGTGTCCCGCAAGCTTTCATGGGCAATCGCGCGCGCGGTTATATTCCACCGGAACTCTGGGATGACGGGATTAACGCCGGTTTGCTGAACTATAACTTTACCGGCAACAACGTACATAACGATGCCAGCGACAGCAGCAATTACGCGTATTTAAACCTGCAAAGCGGCCTCAACCTTGGCGCCTGGCGTCTGCGTGATAACACCATCTGGAGCTACAGCAGTGGCGGTAGCGCGTCCAGTAATGAGAATAAGTGGCAGCATGTGAACAGCTGGCTGGAGCGCGATATTACCCCCCTGCGCGCCCGCCTGACGCTTGGCGACAGCTACACCAACGGCGATATCTTCGACGGGATTAACTTCCGTGGCGCCCAGTTAGCCTCTGATGACAATATGCTGCCGGATAGCCAGAAAGGCTTTGCGCCGGTCATCCACGGCATTGCGCGCGGCACGGCGCAGGTCTCGATCAAACAAAACGGCTATGAAATCTACCAGAGCACGGTGCCGCCGGGCCCCTTCACAATTAACGATCTCTACGCCGCAGGCAACGGCGGCGATCTCCAGGTCACCATCAAAGAGGCCGATGGCACCAGCCAGGTCTTCAGCGTGCCGTGGTCTACGGTGCCAATGTTACAGCGTGAAGGGCACACCCGTTATGCAGTGACCGCTGGTGAATACCGCAGCGGCAACGACCAGCAGGAAAAACCAAAGTTCTTCCAGAGCACCCTCCTGCACGGGCTCCCGGCAGGCTGGACGCTGTATGGCGGCACCCAACTGGCCGACAACTATCGCGCCTTCAATTTAGGGGTCGGTAAGAACATGGGCGAGTTCGGCGCGGTTTCGCTGGATGCAACTCAGGCCAACGCCACCCTGCCTGACGACAGCTCTCACCAAGGGCAATCGATACGCTTCCTTTATAACAAGTCGCTCTATGAGACCGGCACCAACGTCCAACTGGTGGGATACCGTTATTCCACCCAGGGCTATTACAGCTTTGCCGACACCACTTACCGCAGGATGAGTGGCTATGACGTTGAAACCCAGGATGGCGTGATTCAGGTCAAACCCAAATTCACCGACTACTACAACCTTGCTTATAACAAGCGGGGCAAGGTTCAGATGAGCGTAACGCAGCAGTTGGGGCGCACTGCCACACTGTACGTGAATGGCAGCCGTCAAACTTACTGGTCAACCAACAAGGCCGACGAACAGCTACAGCTGGGGTTAAATGCCGCCGTTGACGATATCAACTGGACGCTGAGCTACAGCCTGACCAAAAACGCCTGGCAACAGGGCCGCGACCAGATGTTAGCGTTCAACGTCAATATTCCGTTCAGCCACTGGCTGCGTTCCGACAGCAAATCCGTCTGGCGGCACGCAAGCGCCAGCTACAGCATGTCGCACGACCTGGATGGCCGGATGACTAACCTGGCCGGTCTTTACGGCACGCTGCTGGAAGACAATAACCTGAGCTACAGCATGCAAACCGGTTATGCCAGCGGTGGCGAAGGCAACAATGGCGGAACTGGCTACGCGGCGATGAACTATCGCGGCGGCTACGGCAACGCTAACGTGGGCTACAGCCACAGCGATGGATTTAAACAGCTGTACTACGGGATGAGCGGCGGTGTACTCGCCCATGCCAACGGCATCACCTTAAGCCAGCCATTAAATGACACGGTAGTGCTGATTAAAGCGCCTGGCGCCGGAGACGTGAAAGTCGAGAACCAGACCGGCGTACGTACCGACTGGCGCGGTTATGCCGTCATGCCGTACGCCACTGAGTACAGGGAAAACCGCGTCGCGCTGGATACCAACACCCTGGCGGATAACGTCGATCTCGATGATGCGGTGGTCAGCGTCGTGCCGACCCACGGCGCCATCGTCCGCGCCGAATTTAAAGCCCACGTCGGGGTAAAAATCCTGATGACGCTGACGCACAACGGCAAACCCGTGCCATTCGGCGCTATGGTCACTTCCGGCGATAACCAGAGCGGCAGCATCGTGGCAGATAACGGCCAGGTCTACCTGAGTGGCATGCCGCTGGCGGGAAGCGTTCAGGTGAAATGGGGTGAAGGCCCGGGGGCCAACTGCATGGCCCGGTATCGCCTGCCGGAAGAGAGCCAGAAACATGTGCTGAGCCAGCTCTTTGCAGAGTGCCGTTAAGGAAGGAATGATGATGAAAAAACCACTGTATTTCCTCGGCGCTGTGCTGACGCTGGCCTGCGTCAATGTCTTCGCCGCCGACAGCACGATTACGATTAGCGGCTACGTCCGCGACAATGCCTGCGCTGTCGCGGGAGAGTCAAAGGATTTTACCGTTGACCTGATGAATAACGCTGCCAAACAGTTTAATGCGGTGGGGGCGACAACCCCGCTCGTCCCATTCCGTATTGTCCTCTCTCCCTGCGGTAACTCGGTTACGGCAGTCAAAGTCGGCTTTACCGGCACGGAGGATGGCAGCAACACCAGTCTATTGAAGATCGATAGCGGTGCCTCGGCAGCCGCAGGCATGGGCGTGCAGATCCTCAATAACCAACAGACGATGCTGCCGCTCAACGCCGCGTCATCATCCATCGCGTGGACCACGCTCACGCCTGGGCAGACCAACATCCTCAACTTTTATGCACGCCTGATGGCTACGCAGATTCCGGTCACCGCCGGGCACGTCAATGCCACAGCAACATTCACGCTTGAATTTCAGTAACCGGAGGCTGAGATGAAATGCAACTATGTAGGGTGGCTTCTGGCAAGCGTACTGACAGCGGCCTCTTCAGGGCTTCAGGCCGCTGATATCACGATTACCGTCAACGGGAAGGTGGTGGCGAAACCGTGCACGGTGTCTACCACCAATGCCGCCGTTGACCTCGGAGACCTGTATACCTTCAGCCTGGTAACCGCAGGTTCGGCTTCCGCCTGGCACAGTACCGCGCTGGAACTCACTAACTGTCCGATCGGCACCTCCCGGGTCATCGCAACCTTTAGCGGAACCGCAGACAGCACCGGTTATTACAAAAACCAGGGGACCGCCGGCAATATTCAGCTCGAATTGCAGGATGACGCAGGCACCACGTTAAACAATGGCGCCACGAAATCCGTTCAGGTGGATGACTCAACGCAGTCCACCCGCTTTCCGTTACAGGTCAGAGCGTTAACGGTCAACGGCGGCGCCACCCAGGGAACTATTCAGGCGGTGATTAGCGTCACCTATACCTACGCCTGAGTCAGGAGAGTTTGTCATGAAAAAAATCATCGCGCTATTCACCACACTGCTGCTGATGGGTTGGTCGCTGGATGCTGCGGCATTCACCTGTAAAGTCAATGATACCGGGCAGACCATGACCTCAGGGTCAGCGAATGTCTATGTAAACCTGACGCCATCTGTTGGAGTGGGTCAAAACCTGGTCGTAGATTTATCCTCTTCAGTTTCCTGTAAAAACGACTCCTCCGGCGGCTCTATCATTGACTACATCAATTTAACCAGCGGTTCCGCCTTCGGTGGCGCGCTTGCGGCGTTTACGGGGAGCGTTTACTGGGCGGGGAATACGTATCCTTTGCCGATGAACGGTAATTCATCCGTCTATACCATCACTCATACGGATTATCGTGGATTGCCGCTGCGCATGTATCTGACCGCGACCGGAGCAGCGGGAGGCGTCGTCATCAACTCTGGCGAACTCATCGCGCAATTGAATATGCATAAAGTGGCCAGCGACGGAAACCCGAATAATTTCATCTGGAATATTTACGCCAACAATAATGTTGTTGTCCCTACTGGGGGATGCGACGTATCAGCGCGTGATGTCACCGTGACGCTTCCAGACTATCCCGGCTCAATGGCCGTGCCGGTCACTGTCCACTGTGCGCAAAACCAGAACCTCGGCTATTACCTTTCAGGTACGACCGTCGATGCCGCCAACTCTATCTTCAGCAACACCGCGTCCTCCTCAGCGGCGCAGGGTATCGGCGTTCAGATGACCCGATACGGTAGTGTTGTTCCCGCTAACAACACCGTAGCACTGGGCACGGTCGGCACATCGCCGGTAAATCTTGGCTTAACCGCAACCTACGCGCGCACCAGCGGCCAGGTCACGGCGGGCAACGTCCAGTCGATCATCGGGGTGACATTTGTTTACCAGTAACCCTCCCTCCCCGCTGGAGAAAACAAGGGTGGACTATATCCTGTCTCCCTGTTCAATGGCAGCGGAAGGACTCGCCAGAATGATGACCAGTAGTCAACGGCGACCGGTGCTGCTGCAACACCAGACGCAGGAGCGCCTTTCGCTACAGCTAACATCCGAGGTCGGAAGGATTGTCGTTTTTCTCCCTGACGATCCTTACTGGCTGCTGTTTATTCTTAGGGAAGCCGCCTTCCTGCTTGCTGAGGCAGAAACACCGCTGCCCATGCTGATCCTTAGCCGTAGTCCATCCGCCTGGCTATGGCAAACGCTGCTCTACCATGTTCCTGATAAACGGCAACTTACCGCCGTCCGGGCGGTCGCTTCCGACCTTCCTGGGAAACAACTGGCAGCGCTGCTACAGGGTGACTTCCTGCAATACCCGAAACTACAGCAATTGTCCTTTTTAGACGCGCAGATACAGGGCAAACCGGCAGCGGGGTTAAGTAAAACGGAATTGAGCGCCACCCTCTCTCTTCTGTACGGGTACAGCATCAACACACAGGCGAAGATCCGCGGTGTGAGCCAGAAAACACTTTATAATCAAAGAACGTCAGGACTAAAAAAGATGGTGGCGTCTCACCCGCATCTGATTACCCGCTTTCCTGGAAGCCAGAGCAAGACTCACAACAAGCAGCTCATCGCCGCGCTATCTCCCTTTGAGCGCGAATTTATCCATGCCATTCATAGTCAACAGGTATTCCCGGTATTTCAACCCATAACCGACGGCCACCTGCGGTTGCAGGGGGTTGAAATCCTTTCCCGCTGGAGAAGAGGCGACAACGTATTGCTTCCCGGCGAATTTCTGCCGCAGATCCACGCCGAATACGCCTGGCTTCTGCTCACGGCCTTTGTGCTACAAATAGCAATCCAGAACATTAACCAACACCAGGGTAAGTTCTGGTTCTCAATAAATATTCCACCCTGCATCGCCAACCACGAAAACCTGCTGCGGATGATGGAAACGGCGCGCCAGCAGCTACAGCAGCCGCAATGGTCGGGTAGATTAGTGCTGGAATTTGCAGAAACGGTCGATCTGCATCAGCAAGGAAGAACAGCAGAAAATATGGACAAAATCCAACGGCAAGGCTTTCGTATCTTCCTCGATGACTGCTTTTCACACAGCAGCGTAATGTTTCCCGTCAGGACAATCCGCTTTAGCGGCTACAAGCTGGATATGAGTATCGTGAATGATTTTCAACGCGATCCACATGCACTGGCGCTGATAAAGAGCCTGCTCTATTACTGCCAGCTGACGCAGAGCCGCTGTATTGCCGAAGGCGTCGATAGTCTGGAGAAATTCAATCAGTTGAAAGCGCTGGGAGTTGACCGCTTTCAGGGCTATCTTTTCTCGCCGCCCATCACTCACGATCGTCTGCCGGAGATAATCCAGCAATTTTTACCGAAACATCCCGCACCTCGCTGAACGCACGCTGCGCCTTACTGGTTTCATAGAGCGCCGCATGACAGGGGATAACTTTTCTGAGACCGACGTGTTCCACGGTCCGGCGAAGGGCTAACCCCATCATGCTGCGCGTTTTGCTATACCGCTTTTCAGAGTTTGAAGCTGCCGACCACTTTTTCAAGCATCTCGGTTTGCGATTCCATTGACTGGGCCGCTGCGGCAACCTCTTCTACCAGCGCCGCATTCTGCTGGGTCGCGCTATCAAGCTGAGTAATGGCGATATTAATCTGCTCAATTCCGCGACTTTGCTCATCGCTTGAGGAGCTGATCTCAGAGATTAAAACGCTCACGTCTTCAACCTTCTCCATTAAGCCGTCCATTGTCGTACCCGCCTGGCGAACCAGACCGCTACCTTGCTCAATACTGCTGACCGATTCTTCAATGAGCTTCTTAATTTCCTGCGCGGACTGGGCGCTTCGCTGCGCAAGAGAACGCACCTCACCGGCAACGACGGCAAAACCACGGCCATTCTCACCGGCCCGCGCCGCTTCAACCGCCGCGTTCAGCGCCAGAATATTGGTCTGGAACGCGATGCCATCAATTACGCTGATGATTTCCACCACTTTTGAGGATGAATCATTGATGTTGCTCATTGTGGCAACCACGTCATTGACCACTGAAGCCCCCGCTTTCGCCGCGTCGGAAGCCTGTGTCGCCAGCCTGTTCGCCTGCAACGCATTCTCTGCATTTTGCCGTACGGTGCTGGTGAGCTGCTCCATCGACGCCGCCGTTTCAACAATGGAAGCGGACTGTTCTTCCGTACGGGAGGAGAGATCCAGGTTGCCTCCGGCGATCTGCCGCGAAGCGGAAGAAATTGCCGAGGAGCTGTGCCCAACCTGCTGCATCAAATCCTGAAGGAACGCGATGAATTTATTAAAGTTGTTGATGATGGCATTAAATTCCGGGCTTTTACTTTCCACAAGCCGTTGCGTGAGATCGGCGCCGCCGCCGGATAGCGCCTCTATGTTCCTGTTCAGCAGCGTCACATTCCTGAAAATGTTGCGCACAATCAGCATCAGGACAAGAACAATGATAAGGCCGATCACCGTCTGCACGAGCGTGAGTGTTGTCAGTATCGCATTAGACTGGCGCACCAGGTTGCTGCTGGGCGTATCAATCACCAGATACCACGGGCTGCCTTCTATCGACAAAACAAACAGCGAATGGGCGCCGTCTTCGCCGTCATAGCCGCCCTCATATTCCGCTTTTTGCCCCTGGCTCAGCAGATTGAGCAGCGGTAAAGCTGACGGAATATTCAAATCGCGCACATTCATCAATGCGGTATTACCTTGAGTCGGCGCGCCGTTCCCAACAATTTTGCCATCAGACTCAACAATTAATACGGTTCCCTCGACCGCCTTCCCCATCTCTTTTGCCAGTTGGTTAAAAAAGCCCAACGTCACATCGATAGTGGCGACACCCCAGGCCTTTCCCTCTTTCCAGATTGTCATCGCGCAGTTGGTTCTCGGCTGCGGGCTGGCCGAATCCTGGTAGGCTTTGGCCCATGCACACTCACCTTTTGGCGCAGCCATACCGTCTTTATACCACGGCTGTTCCCAGTATTTTTCTGACTCCGGCTGGTTCCAGACCGTATTAAGCTGGAGCACGCCACCGGCATCGCGCGCATAAAAAGTGCTGAATTTGTCGCGGCCCGGCTCGCGCAGCCCGGGTAATGGCCAAATGCCGCCGCCAAAAACGTTCAGATCGCCATACTGGTTCACAAACAGCGGCAAGAGCGCGTCAATTTGATCGCTCTGAAGCCCGGAAACCAGTTCGGTGATCGTGCGCTGCTGCGCTTTAACGCGGTTCATTTGCTCTTTTATCGCGTCACTTTGCAGCTCGACCGTGGCTCTTATATTTCTGGTTTCCGTTGCAATAATCTGCGGAGAGACAAATTGTTTGATAACAACAAACGTAACCAACAGTAATATAACAAAAAAACTTATAAGCAGGAGTGTCACTCGGGCTTGAGTTGTTTTCCACATCATGGGGTAGGGTCTCGATCGGTTTGGATAAGTGTTATAACGACATTTATCCGCAATTCTTTACTTATTTCGATCGCTCTGAATAAGGTTTTCCCCACATAAAATAAAAACAGCATTTTAATTAACCGTCGTCCATCTGACCTTGTATAAGGCCGCACATCCGCTTTCAAAAATAATTAAATACATATCATGAAGTTGCACAATCCGCGCAATGCATCGCAGGCTAATGAAGTTTTATTTTTCAACTTATGATGTCAGTTTTATTCCTTACCTTTATTTTTTATCGCCTTGTATTTTTTATTAATACGCCCGGCCCCGCTCCGGCGCGACTGCCGAAGCGGGGCATTCATAGCCAAAAACTAGATAGCACGGCGTTTATAAGGACGATAGTGCGGTAGCCAAAAATGCGCCGTAATGCGCTGTGTTAGCACAGCATCATCCAGCGCATCCGCTACGCCAGACAGCTGCGCCGCCTTCCCCACTTCAAAGGCAATACGGCGGGTTACGTCGCATATCATGTTGATTTCCGGCAGCAATCCTCCGCCATGATGACGCACCGAAGGCGAGGCGTCGGCAAGCGCGCGGCTCGCCGCCATCAGCATCGTTTCCGTGATCCTCCTGGCGCCGCTGGCAATTGCGCCAAGACCGATGGCAGGAAAGATATACACGTTATTACACTGCGATACCGGTATCGTACGTCCGGCAAAATCTACCGGCTCACAAGAGCTTCCCGTTGCGATAATCGCCTGTCCATCAGTCCAGCGGATAAGATCCTGCGGCCGGGCCTCCATTCTGGAGGTCGGGTTAGACAACGGCATAATAATCGGGCGTTCGCAGTGGCGATACATCGTACGCACCACCTCTTCAGTGAACAGTCCCGCCTGTCCTGAAACGCCCAACATCACGCCAGGTTTCGCGTTATGAATGACCTCCAGCAAGGATGGCGTCGCGCCAGCGTATGCCCATCCAGATAGCATTTCAGGAGGCTGCGCCAGCGGAACCTGAAAATCAGCCAGCGACGAGGCGGTGGTCATCACCAGGCCGTCGCGATCCACCATGAAAATCGTTTTGCTGGCTTCTGCGGCGTCCATACCTTCGGCCACCCGGCAGGCGATGATATGGCGGGCAATGCCGCAACCCGCCGCCCCTGCGCCAACGATGACCATCGTCTGCTGATTAAAATCACGCTGGCTGGCGCGGCAGGCCGCTAAAATTGTCGCCAGCGCGACCGACGCCGTTCCCTGAATATCATCATTAAAACAGCACAGCTCATCACGATAACGATGCAGCAAAGGAACCGCAGTATGCTGGGCAAAGTCCTCAAATTGCAGCAATACATCCGGCCAGCGACGTTTCACCGCAGCGATGAACATACCGATAAACGCAAAGTAGTCTTCACCGGTGATGCGCGGATGCCGCCAGCCCATATAGCGGGGATCGTCTAATAATCGCGGATTGTTTGTCCCGACATCCAGCATAACGGGCAACGTATGCGCCGGATTTACCCCGCCGCAAACGGTATACAGCGACAGTTTGCCAATCGGTATCCCCATTCCCCCGACGCCCTGATCGCCCAGTCCCAGAATACGTTCCCCGTCCGTCACCACAATCACTTTGATATCGTGTCTCGGGATATCATGCAGAATATCGTCAATACGTTCGCGATCGGGCCACGAAATAAAGACCCCTCTGGCGCGACGGTAAATCCCGGAAAACTTTTCACAGGCCGCGCCAACAACCGGGGTATAAACAATCGGCAGCATTTCCGGGAGATGTTTTTTCAGCAGGTAATAAAATAGCGTCTCATTCGTATCCTGGATATTACGCAAATAAATATGCCGCGCGTTATCAGACTCCGCCTCCAGATATTGTTGGTAAGCGCGTTCCGCTTGCTCATCAATATTTTCGATAGCGCAGGGCAGCAATCCATTAAGATTAAAATCATTCCGCTCTTGCTGAGTAAAACTGCTCCCCTTATTCAATAACGGCGATTCCAGTAACAGTTTCCCCGTAAACGGGACGTATAAAACATCGTGTGTCACGTTGCTGTCCATGAGTTAAATCCGGTAATAAGAAAGCGTTAAATCAGCACATAGTTGGCAATCAACATCGCGGCAATCCCCGCCAGCGCCGGGAGCAGCGTTCTTCTGACGATCATAAACGGTGAGCATTCGCCCGCTTTGCTCACGGCGATAATGATGCCTGCAACCGGAGAAATAGAGCGCCCCATTCCCGCCATCAGTTGCATAGGCAGAATCATATTGACCGCGCTTTCACCAAACTTCGCCGCGATAGAGGGCGCCAGCCCGGAAAAGGAGAAGAATGCCGCCACGCCAGAACCGGTTAATACCGCAGTAACGCCTACCAGCGCCGTCATCACCAGCGTCATACTGGTAAAGCCCAGACCGGCGCTTTGTACAGACTGAAGGAGATAGTCCACTGCGCCGATTTTCTGTAGCCCCTGGGCATAGATATCCGCACAGACCAGTAAAGAAACGATACTGGTAAACATGCTTCCCATTCCTTTGAAAAATACCTGCAACCCTTTGCAACAGGCGCGGAAATCACGCGTGGTGAACAGCTCGAAGAAAAAAGCGACCACCGCCCCGAGGATCATCGCCGTCACAACGTCAATTTTGATGGATGCGATCGCCAACGGGCTGAAAACCAGAACCAGAATGACGGGCAATACAGGCAGCAGCGCATAAATGGCGGGCACTTTGCGTCCTTCTTCTTCCGCTTCGGCAACCTCTTCCGTCCCCGGAACAAACCCATCTTTTTTATCGAAATATTTGGCGGTAAAGAAAATCACCACCGCGACGGCCAGCATGACCACAACCGCCACCGGCATCTGATAGTGCGCAAAGTAAATCGCGCTTTCCATTCCGGCATGTTTGGCCGCAAGATTCGCCGTTCCAACCGCCGGGCCAAGATCCATAAACGCGCACAGGCCGATCATCGCGGCAGCGGACGCTTTACTGACGCCCAGCCGCACCAGAACGGGAAAGAACGTCACCAGTAATAACATCGCCAGCCCGGCTGCGCTGGAGATCGCCACATGCAGAAGCTGCGCACAAATGTAGCCCAGCGCAAGAATAAGATAAGGCGCCCTAATTACCTGCAAGGGACGAATACACATATTCACCATCGCATTCGAGGCTTTGATGTGATCCATATAACTGGCGAATCCCCCCGCCGCCATAATAATTAAGCCGATACCCGCGATTTGCGTGGTCAAAGACTCTTTTGCAAAACTGAAGATATCCAGCCAGGTTGACCCGGTAGATTTTGCTTTACCATAAAGAATACTATTCTCTGGGTAAAACAGAACGGTAACTGTTAATAACGCCAGCCCCGCGAATAATAACACAGTTTGCGGCTGGTAATTTTTCACAATTAACCACGCGGCAATTACTGTTATCACTATTGCTATAATAAATGCAGTCATAACAACAATCCCTATACCATACAAATCAGAGATGTCAGCCTTATGCAAGCAGCGTTTTCACCAACAGCTAAAAACCTGCTCATACATATTGCCATGAGAATATGTCCGTCAGTTCACGGTATTAAATAATTGTACTGTCGATTTAATCGTAATAAACCACCGTGCTATAAAATATGGGAAAGGGCTTTTCCCATATTTTTTTGTGAGTAAGATCGCATCTTATCTACATGGGGCGCGATTCCGCAGAAAATAAGACTTTTTACTAAATTGCCAGCCACGGAATGATTGACGGCAGAGGTATCTTTTCATATAACAATCTCAATATAAAACGTCACCGGGTACTGCACATGTACAGAAAAAACACATTAAGTCTGGATGAGTATAATTCACTCACCCAAAATATTGGTGACCTGACCGAGTCTGAATGTCGGCTTAATGACTATATTAATAAACACTTCAGCGAATTACCTTATCATGGGATTGTCGATCTTTCCCAGAATGCCGCCGTGAGCAAAGCAACCATCGGGCGCTTTCTGAATAAAGTTGGTTTTACTGGCTATGCGGCTTTCAGAAGAGCGCTGGATACCACGCTGTCAAAAAACAAAATCGCCGCGCCTTTTGAGAAAAACAGTCGCCAGCGGCCTAAAAACACCACCAAAACAGAACAGATTGTTGAGACCTTTAATAATAAAGTCACTTCATTATTTAATGGTTTTAAACAGACCATCAGCATCGATAGCCTGAATAAATTCATCGAACTGGTACTCAACAGCCAGCGCCATATTTATGTGGTCGGCCCTTCCTCCTCCCATGCGATGGCGCTGCATTTTTGTACGTTGTTAAAGTACTTTCGCAGCAACATCACTCTTCTGCCTACCGACATCAGCGAGTTGCCCAAGTGCCTGATAAACATCGAACCAGATGATGTTCTGATCGTATTCTCCTACTATCGCTTTAACCGGGTCGCACTCAATATCGCGAAATGGTTCAGAAAGAAAAATGCGACCGTCGTGCTGATCACCAATTCTGATGCCAATCCTTACGGTAAATTCTGCGATCTTCAGTTTGTCCTGCCAAGCGACGTGGAGTCCATTTTTCAAAGCCGAATTCTCGGTTTCTTTTTTATCGAACTGATTCTGCATCTGGCTTATGAGAAGAGTGACAATGAAGGCAACTTTGCCCAACTGGAAGAGTTGTTTCTCTTCTTTGAGACATTTTCCGCTTCTTCACATAATACCTGACCAGCAGAGTCGGGAGGGACGCTCCCGACATAAAGCGCTACGCAATATCGATGACTTTCATTTCATCAAACCGCGCGAGGGTCTCGGCAATCAGCGCATCGTTGCAACCAATATAAGACAACGGCTCGCAGGCATCGGCAATTTCTTCTGCGGATAACGACGCCCGAATTTCCGGGCTGGCGTGGACAATGTCGATAAGACTTTGCTCACCATTCGCCTGACTGAGCAGCGCTTTAACTAAATTATAAGCGGGTTCTCGCCCTATTTTGTTCGCCAGACTCATCGTAATCGATTCCGACATAATGAAAGATTTCGAGCAGTCAAAATTAGCGCGCATTCGGTCTTCATTCACAATAAGGTGGGAAAGCAGCTTTTTGGCCCGGCTAAGGCTGACCGATAAGGCGTTCGACGCCTCGGGTAGAATCGTCCAGTTCAATACTCTCATCGACGCCGCGCGCACATCCTGCTGATCCAGCATCGCAGGCGCGCCGGAGGCGTACATCCAGCCCATCCTCGCCAGCGTCTGAATCATATTGCTGGCGCGCGGATTAGCCTTGTGCGGCATGGTGCTGGAGCCCCCGCCGCCCTCGCCTTCAAGCACTTCCGCGATGGGGGTGCGTCCCAGAGTTTCCACGTCATTCGCCAGGCGGCAGAGCGTACCGTGAATCAGCGCAAAGCATTGAACCACTTCAACAATTGCATCCTGGCTGGCATTGTTTATACCACAGGGGACGTTTAGCCCCAGCGCCCGCATCAACCGCTCACGCGTCGCCATTCCCTGAGAGCCGACGGAGGCAAGATTCCCCACCGCGCCGCCAAACAGACCCGTAATCGCCCGGGGATAGAGCTGTTGCAGCCGGTTCAGATGCCGATTCACCTCCGCCAGATAGCCGGAGACATGCAGCCCCCAGGTCGTGGCGGAGGCATCAACCGAATTGGTGCGCGCAACCATAACGGTGCGGGCATGCTTTAAGGCCATGCCCTTCATCTCTTCCCCTACCTCAATCAGTTGCTGATATACCCGTTGCAGCGTCTGCTGTAATCGCATCGCCACGCCGGAGTCCAGCAGATCCTGGGTGGTGCATCCCCAGTGGAGATAGCGGCTAACCAACGGAGAGCCAGCAGCCGAAATCTGGTCGATCAAGGGCTTAATCGCCATGCCTACCGTTTGCGTTCCCTGGGCTAAGGCAGGCCAGTTTATCTCGATGTTCTGACATGCCTGCTCGATTTCAATCGCCGCCTGTTCAGGAATAATGCCCAGCTCGCTTTGCACGCGCGCTACCGTTGCTTCAAACGTCAACCAGCAGCGAAGCAGATTGTCGTCAGACCAGATTTCCCGCATCCGACTCTCGGTAAAGAGCGATGAATAGAGGTCAGAATCAAATACTGTTGTTTGCTTACCGTACATACTGCGACTCTCCGGCAATATAAAGCATATTAATATAAAAGGTCGTGAATGAATCTTGCGGGATCGGCCAACTGATTAACAGGGGAAAATAAAATTCCCATTCATAAAATACGTCATGAGAATTTTGTTTTCCCTTTTTAACACCCGAAAAACACAAAAATGAGATAGCTATCACAATGAGTTGCCTTGTTAGTGCAACGCGTATTTCGCTTTGCTTTAACTTTTCGCAAATAATCACCATTAAATTTAGCAACACGATAAAACAGGACATCGTTATGCGCTAAAAATCACATTTTGTAATGAGAAAAAATAATTCCCATATCATGAACTTCCTTTTTTCCAGAACAATCCCCCCTGCGATAAACCGCTCACTCGAACAGATAAATAAGCTAACTATTGTTTTCTGGGGATGCTATGAAAATAAAAATGATTTCACTCATTCTACTGACGGGGATGACAACCTCCTCATATGCGATGAGTATCTATAATAAAGATGGAAATACGCTGGATATTTATGGCCGTGTAGAAGGTAAAATTGCCAGCGGAGAAAACTCTTATGCCGGAAGCGAAACACGAACGAATCTGGGTGGCCGTCTGGGGATTTACCTTACCCGGGATTTGGATTTTATCCCCGAGACAAAGATCGTGGGCCGTCTGGAATGGCAGGTGCGAACCGAAAAAAACGACAGCAATACCGGGGATAGCGATTTAAAAGCGCGCTACTCCTATATTGGTTTGTCCAATAAAACCTGGGGCGAACTGATTGTAGGCAGGACCAAAAACCCGTTGTATCAGGTCATGAAAATGACTGATAAATATAAAAACTTTACGCCGAATATTTACAGCTACGGCATCACCACCATTGATGACTCCTACCAGTTCAACCGCCAGGACGGCACCGTACAATGGAATGCTAAATTTGCAGGCAATGAGATACAGCTGGCGTGGGTCGCGGGCAATGGCAGCAGTAATGAAGCTCTGGATTATGGCGCAATGGCCAGTTACAGAAACACGCTCAGACTGGGGGATTTCAGACTCACACCGGCGATTGCCGCCAGCCGTTATAAACGCCAGGATGGCGTAAAAACCACCGATGGCCGGAATCAAAACGACCAGATCATGGCAGGCTTGCAGCTCAGCTATAAGAACGTTGAAGCCGCCGTCACCGCATTACGCACATCCATTGCGCGCGATAATAAAAGCGACAATGACTTTAAAGGCATGGATTCATTACTGTCCTGGAAATACGGTAAATTTAAATTCCTTACCGGTTACAGTTTCCTGGATGAGAAAGATAAATCCGTCTATGAAAAAGAGGACTGGCGTGTCGAAACACAAATAACATTAGCCGATGATACCTGGTTATCATTTACTTACGATAAAGCCTTCGCCAATAAAAACCAAAAAGTCAATGATGACGCGCTCATCGTTGGACTCCGCTATGACTTCTGACAGGTGATTTATGAAAAGAATAATGCAGTTATCCCTTGCATCAACTTTTTTATTTGGCAGTTTATGTGTGCATGCTGATGCGCTATTAGCGCCCTCACCCTATGCAAAAATAGAGGGGGATAATAAAATTGTCGCGCTGTATGGCAACTCTTTTACGTTCTATAACAACAATATTAATACCCGGTTGCGAGATCTGACGCGCTCTTTACTGCCGAATCACGCGAAAGGGTATAAATATCGGGGGATCACCATCTCAAGCGGTCATTTAGGCTGGCAAATTCATAATCTCGCCTATCAGAATACATTGCAAAAATGGGACGTTGTCATCTTGCAAGGCAACTCCACGGAGACGATCTCGCAGAAAGAGAGCACCCGGCAGAACTTCATCGAATCCGCGACAAAAATGGCGGATATGGCGCATCAGGCAGGTTCAAAAGTCGTGTACTTCATGACCTGGGCAAAGCGGGATCAACCAGAGGATATACAGAAACTTGCTGACGCCTATGTTTCCATTGCGCAGAAAACTGGCGGCTATGTCGCGCCGGTCGGTCTGGCTTTTGAAAAAGCGCGTAAAGCACACCCGGAAATTAATCTTTATTACCACGATGGCGTACACCCTTCCATCGCAGGAACCTATTTAGCCGCCTGTGTGTTCTTTGCCACGCTGTATAACCAGTCGCCAGTGGGCGGAGCGCTGCCCGTAGACACAGATATGACCCCAGCCACCGCAAAAGCATTGCAGCAGATTGCGTGGGAAACCGTCAGCGAGTTTCAGAAATCATCATAGCCGGTTCGGTTGCCCGATGGCGCAAGCTTATCGGGCCTACAATCTCACCACACCGTAGTACCGTAGGCCGGATAAGGCAAAGCCGCCATCCGGCATTATCCGCACCACACCGTAATACCGTAGGCCGGATAAGGCGAAGCCGCCATCCGGCATTATCCGCACCACACCGTAATACCGTAGGCCGGATAAGGCGAAGCCACCATCCGGCATTACCCGCACCACACCGTAATACCGTAGGCCGGATAAGGCGAAGCCGCCATCCGGCATTACCCGCACCACGCCGTAATACCGTAGGCCGGATAAGGCGAAGCCGCCATCCGGCATTATCCGCACCACACCGTAATACCGTAGGCCGGATAAGGCGAAGCCACCATCCGGCATTACCCACACCACGCCGTAATACCGTAGGCCGGATAAGGCAAAGCCACCATCCGGCATTACCCGCACCACACCGTAATACCGTAGGCCGGATAAGGCGAAGCCGTCATCCGGCATTACTACCGGGCATCCCTGCCCGTTTTTAACTCAGAAGTCGTAATTAACAGACAGCTTCAGGGTACGCGGTTCGCCACGGAACACATACACGCCATCGTAGTCGGATACGCCAGACCAGTATTGCTCGTTGGTGACGTTATCCACCCCTAAACGCCATACCATCTCATTCTGCTCCTGGTTTACGCGCATCCGGTAACGAACGCCGAGGTTAAGCGTGGTGTAACTGTCCAGCTTCTTCTCATTAGCGGCGCCGTCATACTGCGAGCCGGTGTGATTCAGTCGCGCGGTAGCGGTCAGCCCATCAACCTGCCGGATATCATATTCAGCACCGAGAACGGCGGTGAAACGTGGAGTACCGGAAGCATCATTCCCCTGGTTGACGCCATCCTGCGTTTTGGTCAGTTTCGGCTGTAACCAGGTCGCACTGCTGTTCAGACGCAGACCGTAGACCGGCTCACCAAACAGGTTAACTTCCACACCCCGGTTACGCTGCTCGCCATCGGTCGAATATTCCTGCGTCGTCTCGTTCTTAATCACGGACGGTTTCTTAATCTCAAACAGCGCCAGGCTACCGCCGACGGTGCCGAAATCAATTTTCACGCCCACTTCATTTTGCTTAGAGTGCAGAATACCGATGCTTTTACCGTAATCCGGCGACTCCTGATCGGTAATGTTTTCACCCGGCTGTAATGCCTCGGTGTGGTTGGCATACAGTGACACCGTGTCCCACGGCTTATATACAATACCGTAGGTCGGCATCCATCGACTTTCCGTATAGCGAGAGTCAGTGTCTTCTTCACCGGTCGCATTGCTGTAGTTACGCACCACCACTTTCTGATTACGCGCGGCGACAGTCAGCAGCACCTGGTCATCAAAGAATCCCAGCGTATCGCTGAGGAGATAACCCTGAGTACGGTTTCGGGAGGTTGTCAGCGGATCGTGATAGTTGCCGCCGGCGAGATCCCACTGCGGCATCGGCACGTCATGGTTGTCATAGATATTGGTCATGGAGCCAGGGTTGGCCCAGTTCATACGCCATGCCGTTTTATCGCGTTTGATCACCGCCGAATAGCCCAGGTTCACCTTATGGCTGACCGACCAGGTATCAAATTCGCCGCGAATACCCGCCATACTGCTGAACGCGTCAATAATACGGTTGGTATACAGCACATTGACGACAGCATCACCCGATCTGTCCAGTAATTTTGGCGCGGTATAAATCCCGGTTTCATGCGCATGTTGCGCCCCGGCGCCGCCGTAGACCGTCCAGTTATTCAGGATGTCGTATTCAGCGCGCGCCATACCGAACTGGTTAGTGATATCACTGTAGCCCCACTTCTGGCTGTAGTTATCCGTGTTGTTCGGTACATCCGGCACGAAATCGACGCCGCTTAAGTTAATTCCCATCGTCCCGCCGTGGAACGTCTTTTTCTGGGCGGCGACATCCAGCGAGGAGCGCAGTTTATCGCCGCGATAATCCAGCCCGAGGGCGGCCAGCGTCGTGCGCTTTTTCTCGTTATCAACGGCGGTTTCGCCTTCACGATGCAGAATGTTTACTCGCGCGCCAAACTGATTGTTATCGCCAAAACGACGACCGGCATCCAGCGTGGTGCCTACCTGAGTTGAAGAGGTGTAATCCACTCCCAGGCGCGTCAGCGGCAGGTCATCAGCATGTTTCGGCTCCATGTTGACCATACCGCCCACGCCGGAACTTGCCGCGCCGTTCACGAAAGAGCTGGCGCCTTTAAACACTTCCACGCGCTCAAACAGCGAAGCATCCACGACCTGACGCGGCAGCACGCCAGCCAGACCGCCCCAGGTCACGTCATCCCCCGCCAGCTCAAAGCCGCGAATACGATAGTTTTCTGAGAAGTTCCCGTATCCCTGTACGGGCTGTACTGCGGCGTCGTTTTTCAGCACCTCGCCGATGGTCTTCGCCTGCTGGTCTTCCACCAGTTTTGAGGTGTAACCGATAACGTTAAACGGCACATCCATCGCTTTTTGTTCGCCCAGAACCCCCAGTCGTCCTCCGTGGGCAACCTGCCCCTCCAGGAACGCGGGCACCTGCGCGTCGCCACCGGCTTTAAAACCACTGTCTGCGGATTTGGCCTCAACGACCATCGTATCTTCTTTCCCGGTAGTGTCTTCTGCTGCGTAAACACCGTGAGCGGCGGCACCAATCGCGAATGCCAGCAAGGATTTTTGCAGAGAATAATTATTTTTTGCGCTGCTTTTCATCATTAATCTCATGAATACAAGGACACGAAAAAACCCGTTTAAAATGGGGTTTTATTGAATGAAACCCGAACAAAAATGCTCGTTTTATGTATGGGAAGGGTTTTCCATATATATGTTCTGTGTCCATCCTTGATACGAAGAATAATCACCGAAACCCGCACAGCCAACATGATAATGAGAGTAAAACTCATTATCAATGTTATTTAGATTTTTCATTGTGTGAACAACGGTTACGGGATTTATGGCATTGACACGATTAGCTGTAACGTTACACTAAACCGTTGTAGTTTATACTCTGCTATCCAGATGGCGATACTGAATGAGCCGCCATTCACCGATTGCTGCAAAGGAGATGTATGGCAAACATTCGAGATGTCGCAAAGCATGCGGGCGTTTCCGTCAGCACGGTGTCCAATGTGCTTAACGGCCGCGCCGATCAAATGCGCCCGGAAACGCTGGCGCGCATTCAGCAAAGCATGCAAACGCTCAACTATTTCCCCAACCGGGTCGCCCAGCAACTCAAAACGGGGCAGGCAAAAATGATCGGGTTGCTGGTGCCATCCATCGTGAACCCCAGCTTTGCGGCACTGGCGCGTGAAGTGGATCTGGCCGCCAAAAAACACCTCTACCGCGTGCTGATCGGCAACACCTATCGCCAAATCGAAGAAGAAGAAGCGTTTCTGGAAGATATGTTTGCTCATGGCGTTCGCGGGATTATTGTGGCCGCCTGTGATATCGAAAAGCCGCATTTCGCCCGCGCGGCGGCGCAGGGCATGATAATGGTGAACTACGATGGCCGTATGCCCGCAAGCGTTGACTCTGGCGGTTTCGCGCTGGACAGCGTGTCGATGGATAACGTTGAGGCGGGCCGAATGGCGGCAGAGCATCTTATCGCGCGCGGGTGTCGCCGCCTCGCGTTTGCGACCGTCGCAGGGATGACCCCCAGCCGCGCGCATAAAATAGAAGGCTTTCTCAGCGCGGTACGCCAGCACAACATGTATCGTGAAGGGATGATCATCGAAGGAAAAGCGATGGCCGCCTACGGAGATACCGAAATGACCGAACTGGGCCGTTCTCTGGCGCAAACCCTCTGCCAGCAATCC
Organism: Citrobacter sp. CK206; assembly: GCF_030333125.1. Taxonomy (NCBI): domain Bacteria; kingdom Pseudomonadati; phylum Pseudomonadota; class Gammaproteobacteria; order Enterobacterales; family Enterobacteriaceae; genus Citrobacter; species Citrobacter sp. CK206. The sequence goes on along the minus strand of NZ_JAOWGM010000031.1, from coordinate 160,411 downwards.
CTTCGTCCTGACGGCATCGTCGCCATTAACGATGCGCTTGGCATTGGTTTGATGAGTGGTTTGCACGAAGCCCGTATCCGCGTGCCGGAAGAGATCTCTCTCGTCGGTATCGACAATATTTCACTCTCTGGCCTGGTTTACCCCGGCCTGACCTCTATTATGCCGCCGCTCACGGAGATGGCGGACGTGATGGTTGAGCGCCTGATCGCCCGAATAGAGACTCCGGCAATCCCTCCCGACGAGTTTTTGTTTCCCCCTTCTCTGGTATGCCGACAATCGGTGCGGGAAGCGGAAAATATACGATGAGAATAACGCGAGAAGAACGTCGCGTTATTCTCGTCTTCTCAGAGTAATGTCGGGCCGACGGTGAGGAGAATATTGGCAAAACGGCGGGTTTCGCCTGACGCAATCACCAGCAGCGTATCCGATGATTTTGCCAGCGCGTAAAACGCATTTCGCTCAACATGAGAAAGTTCCGTCATTTCTGAAAGCAGACCACGGTATTCACGCTCAATCGTGTTATCAAATTCAGCCGGGCTCGTCATTAACGTCGCTTTCTCTACGTTAATATAGCCAAGAATTTTCTCCAGAATCATCACGCTGCCAATTAAGCCGGGAGAAAAGTTAAGCCAGATAATACGTGCCTGCGGTGACGAGTTGGTCAGGAAAGAGTAATTCGCATCCGCGATCAGAATATTGGCTTTATGACCGCACTGCGCCAATGCCTGTAATAAATCGGGATGAATAATATCTGACTTTATCATAAAGAGTCCCTTTTAACTCAGGCGGGTTTTACAACCCGCCCGCTTTTACGCCCGATAAATACCGCCATTAATATCAATCGTCGCACCGGAGACGAAACCATCATATTCAGAGGCGAGGAAACAGATTACCCGGGCGACATCTTCAGGCGTACCGGCGCGCCCCAAAGGAATAGCCTGAATCGTCTGGTCGGCAGACGCCTGCGTCGTATGCTGATTATGAAAACGGGTGCCCAGAATCAATCCTGGGGCCACGGCGTTCACCCGAATGCCAGATTCGCCCAGTTCGGCGGCAAGTGAGCGCGTCCAGGTCAAGACGGCGCCTTTCGTGGTGGAATAAACCAGAGAGCCCGCATGGCCGCCGGAACGACCGGCTAATGACGCCAGATTCACAATGCTCGCCCCATCTGGCGAGGCTTTCAGCCAGGGCAACGCCTGCTGGGTGACATTGAGCATCGTGGTCATATTCACGTCAATAACGGTACGCCAGAACTGTGGTTCGATCTCGCCGAGCCATTTTCGGGCGATAATTCCACCGACGTTATTCACCAGAATATCAATGCCGCCAAGAAACGCCGCGCCCTGTGCAACGCACCGCGCGGCATCTTCCTCATTCGTTAAATCAGCATAACCGCAAGCCGCCCGGCCTCCCTTTTGCTCCGCAATGGCCATTAATTCTCGTGGGCCTTCTTCGCCGCTGAAATAATGAATATAGATATCACATCCGGCCTCAATTAATTTTCTGGCCGTTTCTTTACCAATACCCTGTTCCGCACCGGTAATAAAAACTTTTTTACCCACTAATGATCCCATTTCATACTCCACTTATTCAGATTTAAACATCGCCAGGCGATAACCTGTCGCGTTACTGCTATTTTCAGCGCGCGGACATCCCCGCCACTGAGCGTGGCGAATATCCGTAATGAATAATCAGTAGCCTGCCAGTCCAGGCAACCAGGTGGTTAATGGCGGTGCCATCGCCACAATGATGATGCCGACGAAAACAACCGCCAGATATTTCGCCATTGGCCGAATAACATGTTTCATCTCCACGCCGCAGATGGCGCAGGTGGTATACAGCCCTAATCCAATCGGCGGTGAAAATAAGCCAAAGCCCATCGCCAGAATCATGACAATACCGAAATGCAGCGGGTTAAACCCAAGCTGAATGGCGATTGGCACCAGGATAGGGGCGAAAATGATCAACGCTGGCGCACCTTCCAGAACCGCGCCAAAGATAATCAGAATCACAATGGTCAACAGCAGGAACAGCCAGGCGCCCTGTTCCATCCCAATCCCCACCAGCAGTTCAGCGATTTGCTGCGGAATCATCTGTATCGTCAGCGCATAAGAAAGGCTGGTCGCGCAGGCGACGATGAACAGCAGTACGCCGGACATGGCCGCGATATCAATAAACATTTTTACCGTCGCTTTCAGCGTCAGCTCGCGAAACGCCAGGCGACCGACAACGATGGCGTAAATCACCGCAAAGGCGGAGATTTCTGTCGAGGTGGCAATCCCCATCATCACCCCACGGCCAATCATAAAGATCATGACCAGCCCCACGGCGGCGCCAAGGTAGAGCTGCGCACGCGGGCGTAAAACCGGGTAAGCCTCGCTGACGTTAATTTTTCCGCCAAAACGATTGGCCGCGATCATCAGCAGTATCAGCAGGCAGACGGCGGGAACCAGGCCGGCGATAAACAACGCGCCGATGGAGATATTCGCCACAAACCCCATGACGATCAGGTTTACGCACGGAGGAATGGTCTCCGCCATCACCGCCGATGCGGCGAACACCCCTGCGGCCTCTTCGCTGTCCTGCTTAGCGCGACGCACCGCAGGCATCAAGACACCGCCCACCGCGGCGACATCCGCCAGTTTGGAACCGGAAATCCCGGAGAAGAAGGCCATCGACAGCACGGTCGTCATGTTTAACCCGCCGCGAAAGCGCCCCATCCCGCGCACAATCAGCTCAACCAGACGCGTCGACATCCCGTTGATTTCCATTGCCGCCCCGGCAAGTAAAAAGAACGGAATCGCCAGCAGAACGAAGTGGTCTACCCCGGCGGCAACCTGCTGAGAGAAAAAGACAAACGGTAACGACGGATCGCAAATAAAGAACACCATTGCGGACATGCCCAGCGTAAACGCGATAGGCACACCGGCCAGGATACCCAGCGCAAAACAGATCAGCATCAGTCCCGCCGCCGCGCTGGCCGGATCGGCCATCAGCGAGAGTTTCAGATACCCCAGCGCCGCCAGCACCAGGATTCCGCCGCCGCTGAGCAGAACAACCCGCGCGCGTTCATGCAGCGCATGTTCCAGCGCGGCCACCATCATTACCACGGAACCGATCAACACCGGGATAACGTAAATCGTCTGCGGCAGGCCGGTCTCGGTCGTTTGTACCCGCGCGGCCTGCACCAGGTCATAGCTGGAAATCACCAGCCCCACCGACACCAGAAACAGCACCCAACGACTGGCATGGATAACATAAGGGCGCACCTGCTCGGGCAAAAAACGCAGGAACAGATCGACGCCAATATGCCCGCCTCTGCCTGTGGACGTGGCCACGCCAAAAAAGACGAGGGCAATCATCAGCGCACGCGCCACCTCTTCCGCCCAGTGAATCGGTGAATGCAATGCGTAGCGCCAGATAACGGATGCGAATACCACCAGTACGTTGATAAACAGCACCAGTGCCCCGGCCCAGGATGTTAAGGTCGTTAAGCCTCTGCTCAGTCGGCCTAACAGCATCAGCAAAGCATTTTCATCCTTTGCTTTCATAGAGATATCTGCCATGTTGGACTCCTTTCATGGGCTTACCGGGTGATACCGCCGACCCGCCCCAAAACCGGCTGAATCGGCGGCTCACGTATTACGACTTATCGCCTGGCGCCGCGGCGGTAATCTCATCAACAATCGGTTTCATATCAGGATATTGATCGAGGAATGCCTTCCAGACCGGCTGCACCTGCTGCGCAAAGTACGCGCGATCGGTCTCGCGGAATGTCACCCCTTTGGCTTCCAGGTTTTTAATCGCTTCCTGCTCTTTCTGGCTTGCCTGCTGGCGCTCGTACTCTGTGGCTTCCTGCGCCGCCGCAAGGACATCGGCCCGCAGCGCTTCTGGAATTTGCTCGAAGCTCTTCTTATTCATGGCAATCATCAGCGGGTTAAAGCTATGGCGGGTCAGGGTGCCATTCTTGATAATTTCATAATATTTGCTGGAGTAGATGGTCGGCGCATCATGTTCAACGCCGTCGATAACGCCCATTTGCAGACTGGAATAGACCTCGCCGCCCGGCATCGGAATCGCCACCGCGCCCATATGATTCAGCGTGGCGATAAAGTTAGGCACTGGCAGAACGCGGATTTTCAGATTCTTTAAATCTTCAGGTTTTTCAATAGCCTTTTTGGTATACACATTACGCGCGCCTAAGTTATAGCCATAACCCAGCACCATAACGTTGGCTTTATTCAGCATTAACGCAGAAAGCTGCTCGCCCGCTTTTCCGTCCAGCGTTTTGCCAACCTGGTCGTAATCTTTAAACAGATACCCCAGATCCAGAACGCCGATTTCAGGCACCAGCGTGGCCCAAATCGAGGTGCCGGAGATCATCATATTGATTGCGCCAATGCGTACCTGCTGCGTGGCATCGGCCTCTTTTCCTAACATCCCGTTGGCAAAATAGTTGAGCTTAATTTGCCCTTTCAATTTTTCGTTTTTGTTCAGGTTCTCCTGAAAACGGGTAAACCAGATATAGTGCGCGGAGGAATCATCCCCGGGCAAAGAGGAGTAAACGCGAAAATTAAGCGCTGCCTGAGCAAAAGAAGTCACCACACTGCCCGCTATCAGCGCGGTACTTAAGCAAGCTAAAGCTAAAAAACGTCTGGTCGAACGAAGCTGTTTTATTTCCATCATGATTGTCCTTCCACATACCATTAGGGTAGCGATAACGCCGTCTGGCACCGCTAAATCGCCAGGAGAGTAAATGAGAAAAACTGCTGTATGTTTCTTCTGTAACGTTTTAGTGTAACGTTACAGAAACTATCCGCCTCCCTGTACAAAAGCAAGTCGCTTCCTTTCATCAGTGGGAGTGATATGTGAATTTTGTGGCGGACATCGCTAATTCGCGCAGGTGCGTTACATCGTTAAAACGACATCATCGCTGTTTAGTCACTGTTTAGCGCAGAAGAAAGCGACGGGAGAAAAAAAGAGGAAAAGGGTTGGTGAATAACGCAGGAGTGCCGTCGTTATCTGGCGGCACTCCTTTACGCTTTACCGTTCAGAGATATAGCGGGCGACCGTCGCTTTCGCGCCGTTTTCCAGCAGCGACAGGTAAGCCTGCGTTACCTGCGCCACAAACAGCGGCTCATGCGGTAATTCGTTCCCGAAAATGGCCTCCACGCCCAGCAGCGCTTTTACCCGCGCCTCGCCTTCCGCGCTCTGCATCACCGCATTCTGCAAGACCGGCAACAGCGGATCGCTGACGTCAATACGGTTTCCCTGTTCATCCACCCCGCCGACGTAACGCATCCAGCCCGCAACGCCCAGCGCCAGCAGATCGAAACGATGGTGGTGAACCAGGTGCCAGCGAACGGAATCCAGCATGCGCTGCGGCAGTTTCTGGCTGCCGTCCATCGCAATCTGCCAGGTACGGTGACGCAGTCCCGTGTTGCTGTAGCGCGCAATCAGCATATCGGCATAGCGGGTGAGATCCACCCCCGTCACGTTCAGCGTCGGCGCCTGCTCTTCCAGCATCAGCGCCCTCGCGGCGTGTCGGAAGTGCTCATCTTCCATACACTCATTAATGTGCTGATAGCCGGAAAGATAACCCAGATAAGCGAGGAAAGAGTGGCTGCCATTAAGCATACGCAGCTTCATCTCTTCAAACGGCAGCACGTCAGCCACCAGTTCGGCTCCGGCCTTTTCCCATTCCGGGCGGCCTGCGACAAAGTTATCCTCGATAACCCACTGGCGGAATGGCTCGCAGGCCACGCCTGCCGGGTCGCGCACGCCGGTAAGCTGTTCAATCTTATCCAGCGTTTCCGCCGTCATCGCCGGGACGATACGATCCACCATCGTGGAGGGGAACGTCACGTTCTGCGCAATCCAGGCAGCCAGCCCGGCATCAACGGCTTGCGCATAGGCGCATATTACGTTGCGCATGACATGACCGTTTTCCGGCATATTGTCGCAGGACATCACGGTAAACGCCGGGAGACCCGCCGCTCTGCGGCGCGCCAGCGCGGCGACAATAACGCCCGGCGCTGATTTTGGCTGCTGAGGGTTTTGCAGATCGGCAACGATAGCCGGGTGATCGAGCATCAACTGGCCGGTAGCCGGAGAGTGGCAGTAGCCTTTTTCCGTGATCGTCAACGATACAATGGCAATCTGCGGCTCGCACATAGCAGCCAGCACCGTTTCCAGGCCATCCACCTGCGCATGCAGCGCGTTCTTCACTACGCCAACCACGCGGGCGGTCCAGGCATCGGCCGACATTTCCGCCACCGTATAGAGGCGATCCTGATTTTTCAGATCGGCGATCTGCTGCTCGCCGCCAATCAGGTTAACTTCGGTGTAGCCCCAGTCGCTGCCGTGTTCCGCAGCCAGAATATCCGCATAAACGGCCTGATGCGCACGATGAAACGCGCCGAATCCCAGGTGAACAATTCGCGGAACCAGCGCGTTGCGATCCCAGTTCGGAACGGTGGCTTTCGCGTGTAATAGCTTATTTTGCATCTTTCTACTCACTGTATAAAAAGAGGGATTGGCGGCAGCAGGCCTATTGCGCCCTTGCTGCCGCCAGGCTGTATCAGCTCAGTATGGAGGTGGGTTCAGCGGGCTTTACCCGTTCAGGCGCGCTTTGACACCAGAGCGAGTCATAGCTGTAGCCCGTCAGGTCTTCCACAATATGGCGGGCTTCCGGCGTCACATCCTGTTTAAGACCGTCCGCTTTGAGGCGTTCAATTTCGTCCACGAAAATTTTGTGCGTGCGCTTATTCAGATGGAAGGTCAGCGCTTGCCACAGTGCAATGATCAGAAGCCCGGCCGTACCAACGAACAGCAGCATGGCAATAGTCGTGATCGCTTCCTGCGGCTGCGTCTGGCTGCCTTTCACGAAGCCGCCGCTTTGCAGAAGCAGGCCCACGGCAAAGGTCGCAATAGCTACCGTTGTCTTACGGGAGAACGTCATGACGGCGGCAAACAGCCCTTCACGGCGCTGACGGGTGATCATTTCGTCAATGTCCGGGATGAACGGGAACACGTTCCACGGCGTGAACTCCAGAATGCAGCGCCCGACCTGGTAAACCCCGGCGAGAATCACCAACAATACGATTTTGTTGTCGGTCGGGAACTGGTAAACCAGGAAGAACCCGCCCAGGCACAGCATCATCAGGCTGTAGGAGAAGACATAGAGGCGAGAAGGGCCATATTTAATAATCGCCACGCCCGCCGCCAGCGTGACCGGCAAGCCGACGATACTCATCGACAGCAATGTTCCCGCCAGCGAGGATGAAACATTCAGGCAGTAGACGCAGAAAAAGACGAATACGGTGTTGTAGACATCCTTGGCGGTAAAGGAGAAGAGATAGATCGCCAGATGTTTACGGAACGCGCGCACTTTTAACGTTGAGGCATACTCTTTGAACAGGTTGCCAAACGCCGCCAGTTTTTCGCCAGCGGTCATCGGCTGACGCTCTTTTTCCATTTCCGCCAGCATTTCCGGCGTCAGTTCACGTTCCCAGGTCACTTTCCAGGAGATAAACACACAGACCGTAAACAGCACGGCAAATACAACGCCGTTGATCAGATATGCATCCGCGTTGTTTTCACCCAGCCAGCCGATCAGCAGGCCCGGAATAAAGGTGGCAAGGAACGTCCCGGATGCCGACAGGAACATGCGGCACGTTGACAGTTTGGTACGGTCATTGAAGTCTTTGGTCATCTCAGACGGCAGCGTTTCCCACGGGATCAGCACCATAGCGGCGATAATCTCAAAGGCCAGGTACACAGCGAGATAGAACCAGAAGTTCATGCCGTTCATCCATAACAGGATGTAAACCAGCATGAGTGGCGCGCCAATGAGCAGGAAGAAACGGCGGCGGCCAAATTTCTTGCCCAAATAATGCTTATAGAAATGGTCCGTGAAGCTGCCCATAAACAGGCTCACGATCGCATCGACAATACGCGCGATCGCCACAATAGATGCCGCTTCAATCGGCGACAGACCAACAAAGGTGGTATAGAAGAAAAGCAGCCAGGCACCGATAACGGTAAATGCGCCGCCCCCCATGATATCCGTCAGGCCGTAGCCGATACTGACGGGAATGGTGACTTTTCTGTTCTTACGGGTCATCGTTTATTCCTGCATCAGTCTTATCGAAAACGGAAATAGCGGCGGGCGTTATCCACGCAGATGCCACGAATCATGTTATTGAGGATCGCATCGTCCTCCGGCACTTCCCCTCTTTCGACCCACCCGCCAATCAAATCACAGAGGATTCGGCGGAAATAATCGTGTCGGGTATAGGAGACAAAGCTGCGGGAATCCGTCAGCATACCAATAAAGTTAGAGAGTAATCCCTGATCGGCAAGCGCATTGAGCTGATTCACCATGCCGCGTCGCGTATCGTTAAACCACCAGCCGGAGCCAAATTGCAGCGGGGATTTCACACCATCTTCACCGCTCTGGAAATTAGCGATGGTGGAGGCAACCACATCGTTATAGCTGGCGTTGAGGTTATAGAGGATCGTTTTCGGCAGACCGTTGTTTTCCGCCATTGCGTTCAGCAGACCATTCAGGCTTTCCGCAAGGTGCGTCTGATCGCCAATAGAATCAAAGCCACAGTTAATGCCGATTTTTTCGAACATTGGCGTGTTGTTGTTGCGAATCGCGCCAAAGTGAATCTGCATTGCCCAGTCGCGCTGTTTGTACATTTTGGCTAAGGCGACAAAAATAAGGCTATCCCAGGCCTGAAGTTCATCTTCAGTCAGCGCATCACCTGCCAGTCGGCGCTGGAACAGCGCGGCCTGCCCGGCAGCATCAAGCGGGCGAAAACGAACGGCCAGCGGCCCATGATCCGACACCCGGCAACCCGTGCTGTGGAAAAAATCGACGCGCGCTTCAAGCGCCGCGAGAAACTCATTCAGAGTGGTAATGGTTTTTCCGGTTTTCTGCGACAGGCGAGAAACAAACGTCAGGAAGCGATCGGGATGCGTTTCAAACAGTTCATCGGGACGGAAGGTCGGCAGCACGAGCGTTGAAAAATCACGCTTTTCCGCCAGTCGCTGATGATATTCCAGATCGTCAAGCGGCCCATCGGTTGTGCAAAGCGCTTCAACATTTGAACGGGTAATTAACGCCTGCGGTAAAAAATCATCGCGACGTAATTGTTCATTACACTGCGCCATAATCGTGCGCCAGTTCTTACTGTTTAGCGTTTCCTCAATCGCGAAATAATATTTCAGTTCAAGATGAGTCCAGTGATACAGCGGATTACCAAAACTGGCCTCAACGGTTTGCGCCCACGCTTCAAATTTTTCCTCTGAAGAGGCATCGCCGGTAATTTTCCGCTCGGGTATGCCATTGGCGCGCATCGCCCGCCATTTATAATGGTCCCCTTCCAGCCAAAGCTGGGTAATATCGGCAAAAGGTTTGTTTTCCCAAATCGCTTTCGCTTCAAGATGGCAGTGATAGTCAATAATAGGTAACGTCTTAGCCAGCTCAGAATACAACCGCTGACCCGGTTCGTTATTTATCATAAAACTTTGATTTATCATGGACATAATTACTCCGCACAAGGGGATGGCTTTTGCTAAAACGTCCCCAGGTTGAGGCTAAAATCGGTGTATGACAGGTACTTAATAGCCCCGACATTACCCCTCCCGCCCATTTAAAGTCTACTACCATACAAGTGTAATTAAGAAATTTGTGACTTAAATCATGTTATGCAACTTTCAATAAAAAAATCACTTTCAGTCGTAATGGCGTGTATTAATCCCTGTGCTATAGCGGTTATTTTCACGATAAACGACAAATAAGAACAAACTGATCATTATATTTTACAAAATTAAAACACTTACCGGAAATAAGCTTTCCAGTAAAAGCTTCCCCTTAACGGAAATGTATATTCCTGGCGGCATTTAATCTTTTTTCTACGGTAAGGTTGATCAAATTGTCATTACTGAATATGCTAGTCAATACTAGTATGGTATGAAGTCAAATATACGAAATACGCAATAAGATAAGAAAGGCGGACAAAGAATGCAGATGACAATGCGCTGGTTTGGGCCACAGGAAGACAAAATCCCGTTGGAATACATTCGCCAGGTGCCGGGTGTAGAAGGCGTCGTCGGGGCGCTCTATGATGTCGCCCCTGGAGAAGTGTGGCCGGTTGAAAAAATTAAGGCGCTGGTTGAGCAGGCGCACGCTGCGGGCCTGAAGATGGAAGTCATCGAAAGCGTCAATATCCACGATGACATCAAAATCGGCACCCCGGAACGCGATCGCTATATTGAGAATTACAAGCAGACGATCCGCAACCTGGCGGGCTTTGGCATAAAGGTCATCTGTTATAACTTCATGCCGGTCTTCGACTGGATGAAAACGGACATGAACTACGTCCTGCCGGACGGTTCTCTGACGATGGCCTTTGAAAAACATGGCATTGATAAGACGCTGGAAGAGGTCGTAAAAGAGGTTCTGGATAACTCCAACGGTTTCGCATTACCGGGATGGGAACCTGAGCGCCTGGCTAAAGTGCAGGAATTATTCGCGCGCTACAGTGGGGTGGATGACGACAAGCTGCGGGAAAACCTGTTTTATTTCCTCCGGGAGATTATTCCCGTGTGCGAAGAAGTGGGCGTGAAAATGGCCATTCACCCGGACGATCCGCCGTATTCTATTTTCGGCCTTCCGCGCGTGGTCAAAAACCACGCCGACCTGGCGATGATTTGCGATGCCGTTGACTCTCCGGCGAATGGCATCACCCTCTGTACCGGTTCGATCGCGGAAGATCCAGAAAATAACGTCTATGAAATCCTGGCTGAATTCACGCGTCGCAAGCGCCTCCATTTTGCGCACGTACGCAACATTAAGCTGATCAAAGATAAAGACTTCTACGAGTCGGCTCACCCTTCGCAGTACGGTTCGCTGGACATGTACCGCGTAATGCAGGCGCTCCACGATAACGGCTTTGATGGCTATATCCGCCCGGATCACGGTCGCTTTATCTGGGGAGAAACGGGACGCCCAGGCTATGGTCTTTACGACCGCGCGCTCGGCGTCACTTACCTGTCAGGTCTCTGGGAAGCGCTGGAGAAAAAATAAAGTCCGTTGTGAATCACGATGTAACGAGATAAAAAACCCGCCATTTTGCGGGTTTTTACTTGCCGTACCCCTCAATATCACCGCTTTTCTCACCAAAGTTGATCCAGACGCTATTTTACGAAAAAACGCTTGATGCAAAAATTGATCTTGATGATAATCATTCTTGTTATCATGTTTATTATCATTTTCATAACGGATGCGCCCGCTATGCATAACACTATGGCTGCAATAATAAAAAACAACGCTCCGCTTTCTCCTTCAGGCACCAAACGCCAGATAGACAGCAAAGTATTGCTCGGCGAAGAAGGCTGGGTACTGATTGAGCATAAGGGTGAACATTATCTGCTCCGCCAGACGCAATCCGGGAAACTGATCCTGACTAAATAAATAACCAATTTCGCCAGCCACCCAGGTCTCCCCCCAGGCAGCCAGCACTTTTCAATTTCCTTATGGAGAGTTGTTATGTTACGCCTGCAATCTGCCTCTTTGCGCCCATCTCTGCTGGCGCTGGCAATCGTTAGCACCCTGCCAGGGGCGGCTTACGCGACCACAGACGATATCACCGTCACTGCGACCGGTAATGCGCGCAGCACCTTTGAAGCCCCCATGATGGTGAGCGTTATCGATACGTCTGATCCCGAAAACCAGACCGCCAGCTCGGCAGCCGATCTGCTGCGTCCTGTTCCAGGGATCACCCTGAGCGGAAGCGGGCGAACCAACGGCCAGGATATCAGTATGCGTGGCTATGATCGTCGCGGCGTACTGATTCTGGTGGACGGCGTTCGTCAGGGAACCGATACCGGGCACCTCAACAGCACCTTCCTCGATCCGGCGTTGATCAAACGTATTGAGATCGTTCGCGGCCCTTCCGCACTGCTGTACGGCAGCGGCGCGCTGGGCGGCGTGATCTCTTATGAAACCACCGATGCGAAAGATCTGCTTCAGGAGGGCCAGAACAGCGGTTTCCGCGTCTTTGGTACTGGCGGCACCGGCGATCACAGTCTGGGAATGGGCGCCAGCGCCTTTGGCCGAACCGATAACCTTGATGGACTGGTGGCATGGTCCAGCCGCGATCGTGGCGACCTGCGCCAGGGCGACGGCTCCACGGCGCCAAATGATGAATCGATCAATAACATGCTGGCAAAAGGCACCTGGTATATTAACGATGCGCAGGCGCTGAGTGGGTCATTACGTTACTACAACAACGACGCGCAAGAGCCGAAGAACCCACAAACGATTGATGCCTCCACCAGCAACCCTCTTGTGGATCGCTCGACCATCCAGCGCGACATGCAGCTCTCTTACAGGATCGCGCCGCAGGGCAACGACTGGCTGAATGCCGATGCCAAAGTGTACTGGTCTGAAGCGCGCATCAACGCCCAGAACGTCGATAACACGGGCGAATTTCGCAAACAAACCACCAAAGGCGGAAAAGTTGAAAACCGCACGCGCCTCTTCAGCGACGCTTTCGCCTCTCACCTGCTGACGTATGGCGGAGAGTATTACCGTCAGGAGCAAAAACCCGGCGGCGTGACAACCGGCTTCCCGGAAGCAAAAATCGACTTCAGCTCCGGCTGGTTGCAGGATGAAATCACCCTTCGCGACCTGCCCGTCACCCTGCTGGGCGGCACGCGTTACGACAACTACCGCGGCAGCAGCGACGGCTATGACGATGTTGATGCCGATAAATGGTCATCCCGCGCCGGGTTAACCGTCAGCCCGACAGACTGGCTGATGCTGTTTGGCTCTTACGCCCAGGCATTCCGCGCGCCGACAATGGGTGAAATGTATAACGACGCAAAACACTTCTCCATTGGCAGCTTCTACACTAACTATTGGGTGCCAAACCCTAACCTGCGCCCGGAAACCAACGAAACGCAGGAGTACGGTTTTGGTCTGCGTTTCGACAATCTGATGCTGTCCAACGATGCGCTGGAGTTCAAAGCCAGCTACTTTGATACCAAAGCAAAAGATTACATCTCCACGACCGTCGATTTCGCCGCCGCGACCACCATGTCTTACAACGTCCCGAACGCCAAAATCTGGGGCTGGGATGTGATGACGAAATATACCGCTGATCTGTTCAGCCTCGACGTGGCCTACAACCGCACCCGTGGGAAAGACAAGGATACCGGAGAGTATATCTCCAGCATTAACCCGGATACCGTCACCAGCAAGCTGAATATTCCCGTCGCGCAGAGCGGCTTCTCCGTTGGCTGGGTAGGAACGTTTGCCGATCGCTCAACGCATATCAGCAGCGAATACAGCAAACAGCCGGGTTATGCCGTCAACGACTTTTACGTTAGCTACCAGGGACAGCAGGCGCTGAAAGGCATGACCACCACGCTGGTGTTGGGTAACGCCTTCGATAAAGAGTACTGGTCGCCGCAGGGCATCCCGCAGGACGGGCGCAACGGCAAGATTTTCGTGAGCTATCAATGGTAATCACCCGCCCCGGTTCGCCGGGGCAAACACTGGAAGGAAGAGACAATGAACCACTACACACGCTGGCTTGAGCTAAAAGAACAACATCCTGGTAAGTACGCGCGTGACATCGCTGGTTTACTGGGGATCAGCGAGGCGGAGCTGACGTTTGCCCGCGTCGGTCATGACGCATGGCGGCTGCGCGGCGACACGCGTGAAATTTTCGCGGCGCTGGAATCCGTTGGCGAAACAAAATGCATCTGCCGCAACGAGTATGCGGTACACGAGCAGGTCGGCGCATTCACCAATCAACACCTGAGCGGTCACGCCGGGCTGGTACTGAACCCACGCGCGCTCGATCTGCGCTTATTTTTAAATCAATGGGCCAGCGTGTTCCACATTAAGGAAGCGACCGCCCGCGGCGAGCGCCAGAGCATTCAGTTCTTTGATCATCAGGGCGATGCGCTCCTGAAGGTGTATGCCACGGACAACACCGACACCGCCGCCTGGGACGAGCTTCTGCAACATTTTATCGTGACCGAGAATGCGCCGCTGGCGCTGAAAGCGGCTGAAACCCCTGTTAACGAAACGGCTGCCGATGCCGTGACCGTCGACAGAGAGTGGCGCGCGATGACCGACGTTCACCAGTTCTTCACGCTGCTCAAGCGCCATAACCTGACCCGCCAGCAGGCTTTTGAACGGGTCGCTGACGATCTGGCCTGCAAGGTGCCGAATGGCGCGCTGGCGCAGCTCCTCGACGCCGCCCTTAAAGACGGCAATGAAATCATGGTGTTCGTCGGCAACAGAGGCTGCGTGCAAATTTTCACCGGCGTGGTCGAAAAAGTCGTGCCGATGAAAGGCTGGCTGAATATTTTCAACCCGACGTTTACGCTGCACCTGCTGGAAGAGACGATTGCCGAGACCTGGATAACCCGCAAACCTACCGCAGACGGCCACGTCACCAGTCTGGAACTCTTTGCGCATGACGGCACGCAAATCGCTCAGCTTTACGGTCAGCGTACGGAAGGCGAACCAGAACAGACACAGTGGCGCAAACAGATTGAGGCGCTGATGCCAAAAGGGCTGGCGGCATGAAAAAACTGCTTGCCCTGATTGCCGCCCTGCCGCTGACGGTTCTTGCCGCGAAACAGGATAGGATCGTCGCGCTCGGCGGAGATGTCACCGAGATCGTGTACGCGCTCGGCGCACAGTCTTCGCTGGTCGCCCGCGACAGCACCAGCCAGTGGCCGCCGGAGGCCACTGCCCTGCCGGATGTGGGGTATCTGCGCCAGCTAAATGCCGAAGGTATCCTCGCCACGCGTCCCGATCTTGTGCTGGCAAGCAGCCAGGCTCAGCCCTCGCTGGTACTCAAACAGGTCGAGCAAAGTCATGTTCGGGTCATTACCGTACCGAGCCGCAACGACCTGCGCGTCATCGACGAGAAAGTGCAGGTCATCGCCAACGCCACCGACCGGGTGGCTGAAGGCGAGGCGCTGCGCCAGACGCTGAATAAAGAGATTTCCGCGCTGCCGACCACGCCGCTCAATAAGCGGGTGCTGTTTATTCTTAACCACGGCGGAATGAGCGCGATGGCCGCCGGACAGCAAACGGGAGCGGATGCCGCCATTCGCGCGGCAGGGCTACAAAATGCGATGCAGGGCGTCTCCCGCTATCAGCCGCTCTCACAGGAAGGCGTGATCGCCAGCCAGCCCGATCTGGTGGTGCTTCCCCAGGAGGGATTAACGGCGATGGGCGGCGAAGAGAATCTCTGGAAGTTACCGGGACTGGCGCAGACCCCTGCCGGGCGCAATAAGCAGGTGTTCGCGGTCGATGATATGGCGCTGCTCGGTTTTAGCGTGCGTACGCCTCAGGCGATTCAGCAGCTACGCGCGAAAGCGGAGTCATTGCCCTGATGCCACGGCGGATCACGCTTTCTCTGTATACGCTGGCGCTGATGCTGGCAGTGGTGACGGTCGTGGCAAGCGGTTTTGGCGCATTACGCCTGCCGCTCAGCCTGCTCTGGCATGACGGCGACGACGCGTTACGCCAGATCTGGTTCAACATTCGTCTGCCCCGGGTTCTGCTCGCGCTGGTAATTGGCGGCTCGCTGGCGCTGGCCGGGTGCGTGATGCAGGGGCTCTTTCGCAACCCCCTCGCCGATCCGGGACTGCTCGGCATCAGCAGCGGCGCGGCGTTAGCCGTTGCGCTGTGGGTCGTCCTTCCGCTCACGCTGCCTCCCCTGATTATGCTGTATGCGCCGATGCTGGCGGCATTCATTGGCGCGCTCATCGCAACAGTCGTTATTTTCCTGCTCAGCCGACAGCGGGACAGTTCGCTCTCCCGGCTGCTGCTGGTCGGCATCGCCATTAATGCGCTATGCGGCGCGGCGGTGGGCGTGTTGTCGTGGATCAGCAATGACACCCAGCTACGCCAGCTCTCGCTATGGGGAATGGGCAGCCTTGGCCAGGCGCAGTGGTCAACGCTGCTGGCGGTCGCCTCTTTGATGATCCCAACGGTATTTCTCATCTGGCGTCTTGCTGGCGCGCTTAACCTGCTGCAACTGGGAGAGGAAGAGGCGCATTACCTGGGCGTCGATGTCCGGGTTGTTCAGCGAATCCTGCTGATCTGTAGCGCGTTGCTGGTGGCGGCGGCTGTCGCCGTCAGCGGCGTGATCGGTTTTATCGGTCTGGTCGTGCCGCATCTGATACGAATGTGGTTAGGGGCAGACCATCGTGCGGTTATCCCCGGCTCCGTGCTGGCGGGCGCCTTTCTGCTGCTGATTGCCGATACCATCGCCCGAACGCTGGTTGCCCCGGCTGAAATGCCGGTCGGGCTGCTGACCAGTATTCTGGGCGCGCCGTGGTTCCTGTGGCTTATTTTCCGCCGGGGAGGTCAGTATGGCTGAACGTTTTCTCGCTGACAGCGTCAGCTACGCCGCTGCGGGCAGAACAATTATTCGCGATATCTCGCTCTCCCTGACCCAGGGAGAACTGCTGGCATTAATTGGCCCCAACGGTGCCGGGAAATCGACGCTGTTAAGGCTGCTCACCGGTTATCTCACTCCGGCAGACGGGCGTTGCCTGCTGGCCGGCAAACCGCTTGAGCAATGGTCTGCGCAGACGCTGTCCCGCTACCGCGCGGTCATGCTTCAGCAAACGCGAATGGGGTTTGACTGGCCCGTTGGGGCCGTAATCGGCATGGGGCGAATGCCCTGGACGCAGCAGCCCGAAGCGGCGGTGATTCATCAGGTGATGCAGCTTACCGAATGTTTGTCGCTGGCGGGAAGACGTTACGCCTCCTTGTCCGGCGGCGAACAGCAGCGCGTACAGCTGGCGCGCGCGCTGGCGCAGCTATGGTGCGACGGCTCCCCACGCGGCTGGCTTTTTCTTGATGAGCCCACCTCCGCGCTGGATCTGTTCCATCAGCAGCATTTACTGCGGTTGCTGAAAACGCTGACCCGTAAGGGCCATCTGCATGTTTGCATCGTGCTGCACGATCTCAACCTGGCGGCCCTGTGGGCGGATCGAATCGTGCTGCTGCATGGCGGCAACATCGTTGCCGAAGGCGCATCCGCCGAGGTTCTGCAAGCCGATACGCTAACCCGCTGGTACGGCGCGGAAGTTCACGTCGGAACACACCCGACAAGCGGCGGGCCGCAGATCTTCCTCGCGCCTTAACCGGAAAATGCCGGATAGCGGCTTCGCCTTATCCGGCAGACAATTCTGCGGAGAATCGCTTTCCTCAGGCTATACTTTCCGCAAAACTCATCACCAGGCGGAATCATGATCGCACCAAAACAGCTTCCCTCCCTGCGTTTACCGCTGGCAGGACTCCTGATGTTGACGCTGCTGTGGGCAGGTTTCACCGTGCACAGCCATTGGGAAGCGTTTATCCAGTGGTGTCTCGCCGCCCAGATCACCCTGCACCGCTATCTGGTCATGTATTTGCTGCAACTCAATAACCACCAGTACACCGGCGGGCTATGGCTGCTGACCGGCGCGTTCTTCTATGGCGTACTGCATGCGATTGGGCCGGGGCATGGGAAATTTATCGTCACCACCTGGCTGAGCACGACGAAAGAGAGCCTGCTTGCCGCGCGGGTCGTACCCTTTATTGGCAGCCTGATGCAGGGCGTCAGCGCCATACTGTTCGTGTTTATTCTGGCGGTCGGCTTCAACCTGGCCGCCGGCGATCTCAGCACCAGCCGCTGGTACGTCGAGAAAATCAGCGCCGTCCTGATTGGCGCGTTCGGGCTACTTATCATCTACCAGGCGTTAAAAACCCTGCGTCCAAAGCCCATTTTCTCGCGTTTCTCCCAGCCGCACAGCCACGACGAACACTGTGGCTGCGGGCATCACGGCGTGGGCGCAGAACTCACCGACGGCAACTGGAAAACACGCCTCGGCGTGATTCTGGCGACAGGCGCCCGCCCCTGTAGCGGGGCAATCATGATTTTACTGTTCTCCAACGCGCTCGGCATTGTCAGTTGGGGGATTGCCGCCGTCATGACCATGTCCTTCGGCACGGCGCTGTCGATTATGGGGCTGTCGCTGGCGGTACGTTACGCACGCAACCAGACCCAGGCGCTGTTTGCCGGGAACCATGCCCCCCTGCGCTGGCTGGGGCCGGTTATCCGTATCATCGGCGGGCTGGCGCTGGTGCTGTTTGCCCTCATTCTGTTTCTGACGGTGATCCCCATCAGTGCGAACGGTGATTATATTGCGGCGGGGTGTTAACCTGTTTGCCGGGCGATAGCGTGCTTATGTCCCTGTCTTTCCCTACCTCCTTTGAATTACCCGTCCCATCAGGGATAATACCCACACAATGTGTAATCTCAGGATCGCGATGAAACATTCTCTGCAACGCCGCGCTGGACGAAAACGCCAGATGAAACTCGGCACGACCGTGATATTGATGGTCAGCGCCGTGTTGTTCTCCGTGCTGCTCGTCGTCCATCTGATTTATTTCTCACAGATCAGCCACATGACGCGCGACGCGCTGGCAGACAAAGCGCTGGCGGTCGCCCGTACGCTGGCGGACTCCCCGGAAATTCGCCAGCGTATGAAGCAAAAGCCGACAGAGAGCGGCATTCAGGCGATCGCCGAGGCGGTTCGCAAACGCAACGATATGTTATTTATCGTGATTACCGATATGAAGAGCATTCGCTATTCGCACCCGGAAGCGCAGCGAATCGGCCAGCCGTTTAAAGGCGACGACATCCTGCTGGCGCTACAGGGGCATGAAAACGTCGCCATCAATCGCGGTTTTCTTGCCAAAGCGCTGCGGGTTTTCACGCCCATTTATGACGACAATCATCAGCAGATCGGCGTCGTGGCGATTGGCCTTGAGCTCAGCAGAGTAACGGAGCAGATCAACAACAGCCGCTGGAGCATCATCTGGTCGATTCTGTTCGGCGCGCTGGTGGGGCTGCTGGGCACTTACGTGCTGGTGAAGGTGCTCAAACGCATCCTGTTCGGCCTGGAGCCGTATGAAATTTCCACGCTGTTTGAGCAGCGCCAGGCGATGCTGCAATCCATCAAAGAGGGGGTAGTCGCCGTTGACGACAGCGGCGAGGTGACATTAATCAACCAGGCGGCGCAGGAACTTCTTGATTACCGCAAATCGCAGGATGACGCGCACTTATCCTCGCTTAGCCACGCCTGGTCGCAGGTAGTGAATCTGAACGACGTGCTCCGCGACGGTACGCCGCGCCGGGATGAAGAGATTACCGTTAAAGATCGTCTGCTGCTTATCAACACCGTTCCGGTGCGCAGCAATGGAAAAATCATCGGCGCGATCTCCACGTTCAGGGACAAAACAGAAGTCCGCCAGCTCATGCAGCGTCTGGACGGAATGGTCAACTACGCGGATGCACTCCGTGAACGATCCCACGAATTTATGAACAAATTACATGTCATTCTGGGATTATTGCATCTGAAGAGTTATAAGCAGCTTGAAGATTATATTATTAAGACGGCTAATAACTATCAGGAAGAGATCGGCTCACTGTTGGGGAAAATAAAGTCGCCCGTTATCGCAGGCTTTTTGCTCAGTAAGATTAATCGCACCTCCGATTTAGGGCACAGCCTAGTGATTAGCAATGAAAGTCGATTACCGGACAGCCGTAATGAAGATCAAATCACCGTATTGATTACCATTCTGGGCAATTTAATTGAAAACGCGCTGGAGGCGCTAGGTCAACAACCCGGCGGTGAAATCAGCGTATCCTTGCATTATCGGCATGGCTGGCTGCATTGTGAAGTCAACGATGACGGGCCGGGAATTGACCCCGAACGCATAGAGCAAATTTTTGACAAAGGCGTCTCGTCAAAAGGAACGGAGCGTGGCGTCGGTCTGGCGATAGTAAAACAGCAAGTTGAGAGTATCGGCGGCAATATTACCGTCGAATCGGAACCCGGGATCTTCACACAATTTTTTGTTCAAATACCCTGGGACGGGGAGAGGACCAGCATATGATCAATGTTTTAATTGTCGATGACGATGCGATGGTAGCAGAGTTAAACCGCCGCTATGTTGCGCAGATCGCTGGCTTTCACTGCTGCGGCACCGCGTCTACGCTGGAGAAAGCAAAAGCGTTTATCTTCGATGGCGAAAACCATATTGATCTGATTTTACTGGATATTTACATGCAGAAGGAGAACGGGCTGGACCTGCTGCCCGTCCTGCACAGCGCCGGATGCAAATGTGACGTCATCGTTATCTCCTCCGCCGCCGACGCCACCACCATCAAAGATTCGCTCCATTACGGCGTGGTCGATTATTTGATCAAACCGTTTCAGGCTTCCCGCTTTGAAGAGGCGCTGACCGGCTGGCTGCAAAAGAAAACGGCGATGGAGAAGCACCAGTATTATGAACAATCAGAGCTGGATCGGCTGATTCACGGCAGTTCATCCAATGAGCCGGATACCCGACGCCTGCCTAAAGGGCTGACGCCGCAAACGCTGCGCACCCTGTGTCAGTGGATCGATGCGCACCAGGACCAGGAATTTTCAACTGACGAGCTGGCGAATGAGGTCAATATTTCCCGCGTTTCCTGCCGTAAATATCTTATCTGGCTGGTCAATTGCCATATTCTGTTTACCAGCATCCATTATGGCGTGACCGGCAGACCGGTTTACCGTTATCGTATTCAGGCCGAACATTATTCTTTACTTAAGCAATATTGCCAGTAGAAAAGAAGCCGCTTCGCATTATGCGTTATATAAAGGTAACAATTATTACAATAATGAAAAATAACAAAGGCACAAGTTACACCCTCAAAAATAGAGAATTTGTGCCAGATCAAATATGAACACAAATATGTTTTAATTCATCAGCTTATTATTCAGAAGCGTCACATTGTTTTTAATTTCAAAAACGGTAACAAAAGTTAATTAAGTATTATGTGACTCGTAGAGTGTGTATTTTTAACTATAAAGGAGTAGTCTGGGATTCACCGGACACATAAAAAAAATTAAAATAACGCTATTTTTGTGAGCAGACGATATGTTCCTGAAATTCAGTAACATAGAATACAAAACACACAACCTGCCCTGCTCTTCTTTGTCAACCAGCCCATCGCCAGGGAGCTTCGTTCTCTGAATACGCCATAAACAGAAGCCAAGAATGACTCATGATTTACTGAAAAATTCTTATTTCATGTTTAGAGATTAATCATCAATACAGACAAAGCGAATATTCGTCAGGCTCTGAGGACAATTCACAAAAAACAGAACATGACTGTGATCTATTTATCAAAAATTAAACAGGTTTATCGCGAGGGTAGATAAATGTTATTTAGTATACAACTTATCATAATATTAGTGTGTTTGTTTTATGGCGCCAGAAAAGGCGGTATCGCGCTGGGTTTATTAGGCGGTATCGGTCTGGTCATTCTGGTCTTTGTTTTCCACCTCCAGCCGGGTAAACCGCCCGTCGACGTGATGCTGGTGATCATCGCCGTGGTCGCCGCCTCCGCCACGCTACAGGCCTCCGGCGGCCTGGATGTGATGTTGCAGATTGCCGAGAAGCTGCTGCGTCGCAACCCCAAATACGTCTCCATCGTCGCCCCGTTTGTAACCTGCACGCTGACCATCCTGTGCGGTACGGGCCATGTGGTGTACACCATTCTGCCCATCATCTACGACGTCGCGATTAAGAACAATATTCGCCCGGAACGTCCTATGGCAGCCAGTTCTATCGGCGCGCAGATGGGGATCATCGCCAGCCCGGTTTCTGTGGCGGTCGTTTCGCTGGTCGCGATGCTGGGTAACTTCACCTTTAACGGTAAGCATCTGGAGTTCCTTGACCTGCTTTCCATCACCATTCCATCGACCCTGCTGGGTATCCTGGCTATCGGTATTTTCAGCTGGTTCCGTGGTAAAGATCTGGATAAAGACGAAGAGTTCCAGAAGTTCATCTCCGTCCCGGAAAACTACCACTACGTGTATGGCGACACCGCCACGCTGCTGGATAAAAAACTGCCGAAAAGCAACTGGCTGGCCATGTGGATCTTCCTGTCGGCCATCGCCGTTGTCGCTCTGTTAGGCGCCTTCTCTGAACTGCGTCCGGTCTTCGGCGGCAAACCGCTGTCGATGGTGCTGGTCATTCAGATGTTCATGCTGCTGACCGGCGCGCTGATTATTATCCTGACAAAAACCAATCCTGCTTCTATCTCAAAAAATGAAGTCTTCCGTTCAGGTATGATCGCGATTGTGGCGGTGTACGGTATTGCCTGGATGGCGGAAACCATGTTCGGCGCGCACATGACTGAAATCGAAAGCGTGCTGGGCGAAATGGTGAAAGAGTATCCGTGGGCCTATGCAATTGTTCTGCTGCTGGTCTCCAAGTTTGTAAACTCCCAGGCGGCGGCGCTGGCGGCGATTGTTCCGTTGGCACTGGCTATCGGCGTAGACCCGGCTTACATCGTGGCGTCAGCACCAGCGTGCTATGGCTACTACATTCTGCCGACCTACCCGAGCGATCTGGCCGCGATTCAGTTCGACCGTTCCGGCACCACCCACATTGGTCGCTTCGTCATTAACCACAGCTTTATTCTGCCCGGTTTGATTGGCGTAAGCGTCTCCTGTGTATTTGGCTGGATCTTCGCCGCCATGTACGGGTTCCTGTAACAGCACCTTGCGTGCCGCCCGTTATCGCGCGGCACGCCATCTATACAATTCAAATAATTCAGGATAATTAAAAAGGCTGGAAGCATATGTCGAATAAAGAATTTATATATCAGGCGCCTTTCCCGATGGGGGAAGACAAAACGGAGTATTATCTCCTGACCTCCGATCACGTTAGCGTTGGCGAATTTGAAGGAGAGTCGATACTGAAGGTTGAGCCACAGGCCCTGACACTCCTGGCCCAGCAAGCCTTCCACGATGCCTCCTTTATGCTCCGCCCGGAGCACCAGCAACAAGTCGCCTCCATTCTCCATGACCCCGAAGCCAGCGAAAACGATAAGTACGTCGCGCTGCAATTTTTACGCAACTCCGAAATTGCCGCTAAAGGCGTTCTGCCGACCTGCCAGGATACCGGCACGGCGATTATCGTCGGTAAAAAGGGCCAGCGCGTCTGGACGGGCGGCGGCGATGAAGCCGCGCTCTCCAAAGGCGTGTTCAACACCTATATCGAAGACAACCTGCGCTATTCGCAGAACGCCGCGCTGGATATGTACAAAGAGGTCAACACCGGCACCAACCTGCCCGCGCAAATCGACCTCTACACGGTTGATGGCGATGAATACAAGTTCCTCTGCGTGGCAAAAGGCGGCGGCTCGGCGAACAAAACCTATCTGTATCAGGAAACCAAAGCGCTGCTGACGCCCGGCAAGCTGAAAAACTTCCTCGTTGAGAAAATGCGCACTCTGGGCACCGCAGCCTGCCCGCCATACCACATCGCGTTTGTGATTGGCGGGACATCGGCGGAAAGCACGCTGAAAACCGTGAAGCTGGCCAGTACGCATTATTACGACGGTCTGCCGACTGAAGGTAACGAACACGGCCAGGCCTTTCGCGATATTCAACTGGAACAGGAACTGCTGGAAGAGGCGCAGAAGCTCGGCCTCGGCGCACAGTTTGGCGGTAAATACTTCGCGCACGATATCCGGGTAATCCGCCTGCCGCGTCACGGCGCGTCCTGCCCGGTCGGCATGGGCGTCTCCTGCTCGGCTGACCGCAACATCAAAGCCAAAATCAACCGTGAAGGGATCTGGATCGAAAAACTGGAGCACAATCCCGCGCAGTACATCCCGGAATCCCTGCGTCAGGCCGGTGAAGGCGAAGTGGTGAAAGTTGACCTCAACCGGCCGATGAAAGAGATCCTCGCCCAGCTTTCACAGTACCCGGTATCAACCCGCCTGTCGCTGAGCGGCACCATCATCGTCGGTCGCGATATCGCCCATGCGAAGTTGAAAGAGCGCATCGAATCCGGCGAAGGTCTGCCGCAGTACATTAAAGATCACCCCATCTACTACGCAGGCCCGGCGAAAACGCCAGCAGGCTACCCGTCCGGCTCCCTGGGGCCAACCACCGCAGGACGCATGGACTCCTACGTTGACCTGCTGCAATCTCACGGCGGCAGCATGATCATGCTGGCGAAAGGCAACCGTAGCCAGCAGGTCACCGACGCCTGCCACAAATACGGCGGCTTCTATCTGGGCAGCATTGGCGGCCCGGCTGCGGTGCTGGCGCAACAGAGTATCAAGCATCTGGAGTGCGTGGAGTACCCGGAACTGGGTATGGAAGCGATCTGGAAAATCGAAGTGGAAGACTTCCCGGCGTTTATCCTGGTGGATGACAAAGGCAACGATTTCTTCCAGCAGATTGTCAGCAAACAGTGCGCGAACTGCGCGAAATAACCTGCCCGGCCCGGCGATCCTGTCGGGCCGTTTTTCCCTTTATTTACAGCATGGCGGATACGCCGTTTACCCCCCGATGGCGCTACGTTTATCAGTCCTGTGGCGACGATCGCAGGTCGCCCCACAACCTTAAAAACTTAAGGTTGGCTTAATGTTGCTTTGCGAGGATCGGCGCACTTAGTTGATGGACATACCATAATGCTGAAGCGCGTTTTAAAAAGACCGACCCTCGGACACATTACCTGGCTGTTACTCCTCTCATTCTACATCGCCGTCTGTCTGAACATCGCTTTCTACAAGCAGGTGATGCAAGCCCTGCCGCTGGATTCAATGCACAACGTGCTGGTGTTTTTATCCATGCCGCTTGTCGCGTTTAGCGTCATCAATATCGTACTGACGCTGGCGTCGTTCCTGTGGCTTAACCGCCCGCTGGCCTGCCTCTTTATTCTGACGGGCGCCGCCGCGCAATACTTCATCATGACCTACGGCATCGTCATGGACCGCTCCATGATCGCCAACATGATGGATACCACACCGGCAGAAACGTTCGCGCTGGTCACGCCACAAATGGCGCTTACGCTGGGATTAAGCGGCCTTCTGGCGGCGGTAATCGCCTGTAGCATCAAAATCAAACCGACCTCTCTGACATTACGCAGCGGCGCGTATCGCGCCCTCAACGTGCTGGCTTCGCTTCTGCTGATCGTGCTGGTCGCCGCCTGCTTCTACAAAGATTACGCCTCGCTTTTTCGCAATAACAAAGAGCTGATCAAGTCTCTCAGCCCGTCGAACAGCCTGGTCGCCAGTTGGTCGTGGTATTCACATGAGCGACTCGCCAACCTGCCTTTGGTACGCATTGGCGAAGATGCGCATCGCAATCCCGCGATGCTGAAAGAAAAACGACATAATCTGACCATCCTGATCGTCGGCGAAACCTCGCGTGGGGATAACTTCTCGCTGTCTGGCTATTCACGGCAAACCAACCCGCGTCTGGCGCAGGATAATGTGGTCTACTTCCCGCACACCACCTCCTGCGGCACCGCAACGGCGATCTCGGTTCCCTGCATGTTTTCCGGTATGCAGCGTAAACACTACAACGAAGGGCTGGCGCACCATCAGGAAGGGTTGCTGGACATCATTCAACGAGCCGGAGTTAGCGTGCTGTGGAACGATAACGACGGCGGCTGTAAAGGCGCCTGCGATCGCGTGCCGCATCAGGATATGACCGCGCTGAAATTGCCGGGTCAGTGCATTAACGGCGAATGTTACGACGAAGTGCTCTTTCACGGGCTGGAGGAATACATCGATAAACTCCAGGGCGACGGCGTCATTGTGCTGCACACCATCGGCAGCCACGGTCCGACCTATTATCACCGTTATCCGCCGCAGTTTGCGCAATTTACCCCGACCTGCGACACCAATGAAATTCAGACCTGTTCACAGCAACAGTTAGTGAATACTTACGATAATACCGTACTGTACGTGGACTATATTGTTGATAAGGCAATCAATATATTAAAAGCGCATCAGGATAAATTCACCACCAGCCTGGTCTATCTTTCCGACCACGGTGAATCTTTAGGAGAAAATGGCGTCTATTTGCATGGGCTGCCATACGCCATTGCGCCGGATGCGCAAAAGCATATCCCGATGCTCCTCTGGCTCTCGGAGGATTATCAGAAACGTTACCGGACAGACCTGACATGTTTGCAAAAGCGGGCAGCCCAGGAGGATTTCTCGCAGGACAATCTTTTCTCAACCATGCTCGGATTAACGGGCGTACAGACCAGGAACTACCAGGCCGCAGACGATATTCTGCAACCTTGCAGGAGGCTAACTGAATGAAAATTCTGATTGTTGAAGACGATACGCTGTTATTACAGGGACTGATACTCGCTGCACAAACGGAGGGTTACGCCTGCGACGGCGTTTCTACCGCCCGGGCGGCGGAACACTGTCTGGAAACAGGGCATTACAGCCTGGTCGTGCTGGATCTTGGGTTGCCTGATGAGGACGGTCTGCACTTTCTGACGCGAATAAGACAGAAAAAATACACCCTTCCGGTATTGATCCTCACCGCCCGCGACACGCTCAACGACCGCATCACCGGGCTGGATGTCGGGGCGGATGATTATCTGGTGAAGCCGTTTGCGCTGGAGGAGTTACATGCGCGTATTCGCGCGCTGCTGCGTCGTCATCACAATCAGGGTGAAAGCGAATTGACCGTCGGCAATCTGATGCTGAATCTGGGGCGTCGTCAGGTGTGGCTGGCCGGGCAAGAGCTTATCTTAACGCCCAAAGAGTATGCGCTGCTGTCGCGGCTGATGCTCAAAGCAGGCAGCCCGGTACACCGTGAAATCTTGTATAACGACATCTATAACTGGGATAACGAACCGTCAACCAATACCCTGGAAGTGCATATTCACAACCTGCGCGACAAAGTGGGGAAATCACGTATCCGCACGGTGCGCGGGTTTGGTTATATGCTGGTTGCCGTTGAGGAAAACTAAGTGAACCTTACGCGTTTTCTGCACAGACCGATGACCCTTCGTCAGCGTCTGATGCTGACCATTGGCTCTATCCTGCTGGTGCTGCAACTGATCAGCACCTTCTGGCTATGGCACGAGAGCACCGAGCAGATTGAGCTTTTCGAGCAGGCGCTGCTGGAGGACAGGAATAACGATCGGCACATCAGGCATGAGGTTCGCGAAGCGGTCGCCAGCCTGATCGTTCCCGCCGTATTTATGGTCAGCCTGACGCTGCTGATCTGCTATCAGGCCGTCCGGCGCATCACCCGCCCGCTTGCCGACCTGCAAAAAGAGCTGGAAGCCCGCACGGCCGATAACCTGACGCCCATCGATATTCACAGCTCGACGATTGAAATTGAAGCCGTCGTCTCGGCGCTTAACCAACTGGTCACTCGCCTGACGACGACGCTGGAGAATGAACGCCTGTTCACCGCCGACGTCGCCCACGAGCTACGCACGCCGCTGGCGGGCGTGCGTCTGCATCTGGAACTGCTGGCGAAAGCGCACAACGTTAACGTCACGCCGTTGATTGCGCGTCTTGATCAAATGATGGACAGCGTTTCGCAGCTGCTGCAATTAGCACGCGTGGGGCAGTCGTTCTCATCCGGTAATTACCAGTCGGTGAAGCTGCTGGATGACGTGATCCTGCCCTCTTACGATGAACTGAACACCATGCTGGAAACACGCCAGCAGACGCTGCAACTGCCGGAAAGCACAGCAGACGCCACCGTGCGCGGCGATGCCACGCTACTGCGTATGCTGTTGCGTAATCTTGTGGAAAATGCGCACCGCTACAGTCCGAAAGGGTCAACCATCACCATTATCCTCAATAATGCGGAAAGCGACGCGATGATGGCCGTCGAAGACGAAGGGCCGGGAATTGATGAAAGTAAATGCGGGGAGTTAAGTGAAGCGTTTGTCCGCATGGACAGCCGCTATGGCGGTATCGGGCTGGGATTGAGCATCGTCTCCCGCATCACGCAGCTGCACCACGGGCAATTCTTTTTGCAAAACCGTGTGGGAACGACGGGAACCCGCGCGTGGGTGCTGTTGAAAAGAGATCAGTAAGTCGTAACCCAGACATACAGGAAACTGCTGACAATCAGCATACTGAACAGGGCTGTCAGACTTTCATACATTCGCGTTTTCATCACACTCTCCTCCGATGGTCTGGAGGAGAGTATGCCTGACGAAGATTAAGCGAACATTAAGATTTGTCGGCCTGATAAACGCAGTCTGTAGGCCTGATAAGCGCAGCGCCATCAGGCAAAGGTGTTGCACCGTCTGTAGGCCTGATAAGCGTAGCGCCATCAGGCAAAGGTGTTGCGCCGTCTGTAGGCCTGATAAGCGCAGCGCCATCAGGCGGTGCGCTAAAGCTTACTCGTCAATACGCGGATGCTGCTGCACTAACCGCGAACGTTTAGCCTGCAACTCCTCAATCTCCTGATCGATATCTTCGATTTTCTGCTCGATATTATCGTAGTGCTCGCCAAGGATTTCTTTCGCTTCCTGGATATCCGAGGCCGCTGGCGTCGCCCCTTTCAGCGGACGGTTAGCGGTCTCTTTCATGGTAATACCGGTAATAAAACCGACGACCGCAATCGCCATCAGGTAATAGGCTGGCATCATCAGGTTCTGCGAGCTTTCCACCAGCCAGGCGGCCAGGGTCGGCGTCAGACCTGCAATCAGCACCGAGATATTAAACGCCGCCGCCAGCGCGCTGTAACGGATGTGCGTCGGGAACATCGCTGGCAGAGAAGAGGCCATCACCCCGGTAAAGCAGTTCAGGATCACCGCCAGCATCAGCAGACCGGCAAAAATCAGGCCGATAATATTACTGTTGATCAGAATAAAGGCCGGAATAGCCAGCGCAAACAGCGCGATACTGCCCATAATCACAAACGGACGACGACCGAAACGGTCACTGAGCAGCCCCATCACCGGCTGCACAAACAGCATCCCGATCATGATGGCGATAATAATCAGCACGCCGTGGTCTTCCGAGTAGTGCAGGTTATGCGACAGGTAGCTCGGCATATAGGTGAGCAGCATGTAGTAGGTCACGTTGGTGGCAATCACCAGGCCGATACACGCCAGCAGGCTGCGCCAGTGTTTGGTTGCAATCTCTTTAAAGGAGACTTTTGGCCCTTCCTGCAAACCTTCACGATCGCCCTGCTCCAGCTTATCCACATGCTGCTGGAAGGCCGGGGTCTCTTCCAGCGCATGGCGCAGATAAAGACCAATGATCCCTAGCGGCAGTGCGATGAAGAACGGAATACGCCAGCCCCAGTCGAGGAAGTTCTCCTCGCCGACAACGGTGGAGATCAGCACCACCACGCCCGCGCCCAGCACGAAGCCCGCAATGGAGCCGAAGTCCAGCCAGCTTCCCATAAAGCCGCGTTTACGGTCTGGCGAGTATTCGGCGACAAAGATCGACGCGCCGGTATATTCGCCGCCGACCGAGAAGCCCTGCGCCATCTTACACAGCAGCAACAGTATCGGCGCCCAGATGCCGATAGAGGCATAAGAGGGGATCAACCCGATACAGAACGTACTGATCGACATAATCACAATCGTGATGGCAAGAATCTTCTGGCGACCATATTTATCGCCGAGCATACCGAAGAATAAGCCGCCAAGCGGTCGAATCAGGAAGGGAACGGAGAAGGTGGCAAGTGCGGCAATCATCTGCACGCTGGGGTCAGCCCCCGGGAAAAACACTTTACCTAACGCGTAGGCGACAAACCCATAAACACCAAAATCAAACCACTCCATCGCATTACCCAGCGAGGCTGCGGTAATCGCTTTACGCAGTTTACCATCATCAATAATGGTCACATCGCGAAGCGTAATCGGTTTTACTTTTTTCCTTTTCAGCATAGCTGTCCTCGTAGACTAAGCCCTGTCTCGCTACATACTGCATTCATTGGCGCACAAAGCGCTAACGTCACCGTCGAGCGTTGGAATCGTGCGGGCACAATTCCTCGTAGAACAAGCGTAGCAGGTTTACTTACACTGACTGGTCAAGGTCTGTACAACCGAACCTGTTGACGCCTGATTGGGCGGTTAATGACCTCTTTACCCTACCAGTGTTTAAATTTGTGATCAACTTCACACATATATTGCCGTTTCGTCAGCGAGCGTAAATAAGGGCATTTTTATCTGTATTTTTACATTGTCAGCAAAGCGCATTATTGACAATAAATGAGAGGCGATTTCGTTATTCTTTCCGAAATATCACGTCCGTCACTATTATGCTGCTAGCAAAAAATCCGCCATAACTCTTCACAAACAATTTACAGCATTTTTAATAATCATCGCGTTCCTGGGCCTTTACGCAAAATATGTGATGAAGATAACTAAAACAGTGTTTTATTTTGATTGAATCAATATTCCACTGAATGCAAGATAACACCCGACGCAACATCCCTGAGGATTGTGACAAACAGACGTATGCCACATTCGATTATGTATCACGCAGGGAGAAAGAGGGTTTCCCGCCGTTCTCTTTGTGAAATAACAAATTGAAATCAAATAATATTTATCGACTTGTCCGTTAGTTCCGCGCGACAAGATGTGAGGACTTTTATGAAAATTAAAGCCACGATTGAACGCATCCCTGGCGGGATGATGTTGATCCCTCTGCTGCTCGGCGCAATTTTAAATACCCTGGCCCCGGATACCGGCGCCTATTTTGGTTCATTTACAAAAGGCATGATCAGCGGCACCGTGCCGATTCTGGCCGTCTGGTTCTTCTGTATTGGCGCCTCGATTGATTTGCGCGCTACCGGGACGGTATTACGTAAATCGGGTACGTTGGTTATTACTAAAATAGCCGTGGCGTGGGTGGTCGCGATGATTGCCGCCTCGTTTATCCCGGATACCGGTATTCAAACCGGCTTCTTCGCCGGTTTGTCCGTACTGGCGATCGTCTCCGCAATGGACATGACCAACGGCGGCCTGTACGCCAGCCTGATGAACCAGTACGGCACCAAAGAAGAGTCCGGCGCGTTCGTCCTGATGTCTCTGGAATCTGGCCCGCTGATGACGATGGTGATTCTGGGTTCCGCAGGCCTCGCCTCCTTCGAACCGCATCACTTTGTCGGCGCCGTGCTGCCGTTCCTGATTGGCTTCACATTAGGCAACCTGGACCACGACCTGCGCGCGTTCTTCAGCAAAGCTACGCCGGTGCTGATCCCGTTCTTCGGCTTTGCGCTGGGTAACACCATTAACCTGAGCGTGATTGTCGATACCGGCCTGCTGGGTATCCTGCTGGGTGTCGCGGTTATCATTATTACCGGTATCCCGTTGATTATCGCAGACCGCGTCATTGGCGGCGGTAACGGCACTGCGGGCGTCGCGGCCTCCTCTGCGGCAGGCGCTGCGGTAGCGAACCCGGTGATCATCGCGCAGATTAACCCGGCGTTTGAACCCGTCGCCGCGTCCGCCACGGCGCTGGTTGCCGCCAGCGTGATTGTGACGGCGATTCTGGTTCCGATTATCACCGCCCTGTATGCAAAACGTTTCGGCAACGTCCCGGCGCCGGGCAACGCGGAGGCAAACCCAACGGAATCCCTCCATCACTAAACGTCATACGTCCCCTCTCAGCCCACGAGAGGGGACGGCGCAAAAATCTCCTCAATCATCGCATCCACCAGGCGCTGTGCCGAACACAGCCTTGGCATCCCCAACGCCACCGTCTGCCAGCGCTGGGTCACTGACCAGCACACCGGATGTTTATCGGGATCGCACCAGTCGCCAATCCAGCTCAACATGTCATTGTGCTCCCCCGCGCCGGCCACGGCGGGCGAATGAAGCCACTGATGGTAATAATGACGCGTGGTGGGCGCGGCGTGAATACTGTGCGCCAGATAATCGGTAGCCATCGCGCGCAAATTATCTTTCAGCATCGCGACCACTTCCATATTGCCCAACCGACAGGCATCGCCAAACGGCCCCCAGCGCAGCTCCTCCAGCGCGACAAAACAGCGCCCCGGTAATGACCAGCCGTCATAGGCTCCGGCGCGCCAGCGGGTAAAAATCTGCTCGCTGTGTTCGCCCGCCTGCACCGTCAATCCACGCCGGGTCAGCGCCTTCTCTTTATGTTCGCTGCGCCGGGCAAACCCGTCGCTCAGCGCCGCTAACTGCTGCGTGATGCCAGGAATAGCTTGCCCTCTGGGGCTTTCCGTCTGTTGCAGAAGGGTCAATTGCCGGGAAATGCGCGTCAGCGCCAGATGGCCGGGATCGAGCATCCCCGCCAGTTTTTCCACCAGCTTAAGACGCATCATCAGATGCTCATTGAATACGCCCGCCATGACCCAGGCGCGAAGCTGCGTCTGGCTCAGAATTTCTTGCGTCAGGCGTTCGCGAAAACGCTGCTGCTGTTGCAGGTTGCCGCCAGGTCGCTTCGGCTCTTCTCCCTGAACCAGATCGACCATAAACTTCGGGTGGATGCATTCCAGCATCCGTCCCGGGCCTTCCAGTAACACGTTCGTCATGAGTGCTCGGCTGCAAAAAGGGTCTGGATATCATCACGTAACAGGCGGGAATCTTCATGAATCCACCGGGTGGCGGAGATACTGTGCTGTAACTGTTGGCTCAGTCTGTTCACAACCGATTCATGTTGCTGGCGCGTCACCAGACTCTCGCGCAAGCTCTCCTGCAATCCCGACAGACACAACGAAAAATCGGCAAAAAAGGTCGCCATACCTGCCGTAACAGAAACATCGACCTGGGCATCTAAAGCTTTATGAATTTGTTGGAAGAAATGGCTGACATGCTGGATCAGAGTGTTATGCAATGCCGTTATATCAATGACATAGCGTGTCCTGGCTTCCACATAATCATTCCATCCCCAATTCGGTTGATTCAGCCAGCGCGCAAAGGTGTCGCGCACGCCGCCCGCGCGAGGCGCGGCGCCTTCCGGCGGGTTCTCCTGAGCGACCGCCTCGCTAAACAACGGTTGAGTATTGAAGTTAAACATACTGGCATGAAACGTCGGGAAGCTGATTCGCGCCCGGAACCCCGCCTGGCTTAGATCGTCTTTTACCCGCGCCTCAATTGGCCGCATCGCGTCATTTAACACCCGGCTTAGCGTCGATTCGAGCTGTTCGAAGCGCAGCGCCAGATCGCGGCTAATGTTCTCCTGCGCCGCCAGTAATACCGCTTCGCATGACGCACGCATTTTGCTTAAAACGACCTGCGCCTGCCTTTCGTTATGCAGCACCAGCGTTTCACCCTCGACCACCGCCTCCTGCTCAGGGGAAAGGGGATCGCGCGGCAGCCACGCCACCACGCTCTCTTCGCGAAAAAGCGGCGCGATACGGTGCAAAATATCGGCCTGCTGCTGGCTCAGGAACGTGTTCGCCGCCTCCATCATCCGTTCAACTTCATGGCCAACCTCATCGCTCACGCGATCCTGGCTCACCTGAAGCTGCCGCATATCTTCTTCGACGCGGGAAATATTGACCTGCAACGCGTCATGCGCCACCGTCAGCCCGTGATAGCGAAAATCCAGATATTCACGCGCGCGCTGTGCGTAATTCAATAACTTATGCGACGCCGACCGGAGCGCATACAGTGAGGCGTTGGCGTAAGCGGCGTGAATCAGTCGCTGTACGGGCTGTTCAAATAGCGAATCTTCCCACAGCAGATCGGCGGCATGACGAATATGTTCGATATCATCAAGATCGGCGCTCCGCCAGCGCCTGCCGAGCGCGGCCTCGGCAAAATCCTGCACCCAGCGCTGTTCCTGATGATCCGGCAACCGCCCGTGCACCCGCAGTTCGTGACGCGCACGGTTCGCCAGATATCCCCACATGGAAGAGACCGGAAAAATTTGCCCGGGCGTAATGCTGCCATTCATCAGCGTGCCGGAAATCAGCGCGCGAACCTGTTCTTCATCGTCGCTGTTGCGGTCTTTCTGATCGAACTTATTCACCAGTGCGTACAGCGGCACGGATTTCCCCACCGCCGCAATGGCCTGGCGCACCTCTTCATCCGAAATGGATTTCAGTTGGGTGTAATCCATCACCGCCAGTACGGCAGAAGCGCGCGCCAGCTGTTCATTAAGCATCTTTTGCAGGTGCGGTTGCCCGGCTTCATTAGGGCCGGGCGTATCCAGTAGCGTCAGTTGCCCCGGATAGTTCTCCAGCCCCGCCAGATGCACAAACTCCACCTCAATCACCGGAATATGTTCAATCGCGGCATACGCCGCAAAAGGAAAATCGACCCCCAGCGCTTTTGACAAGCGCACCAGATCGTTCAGGCTTTTCAGACAGTGGAAGATGGGCTGCGCGCCCAGGTAATGACGCTCAAAAGCCACGCCCTTTTCAATTCGCTGGAGTAGCGCATTCATGTCTTTATCGATTTCCAGCACCTGGGTCAGATGCTGGCGATCGCACGCCTGCATACGCTGTTGCAGCGTTTGCATGAGCGTATCAATCGGCGCGACGTGAGAAAAATGCAGCACCGGCTCTTTCTGCCCTGGCGTATGGCGAATCAGCGTCGGTAACGCCGTCATCGGCCGATTACGGTTGGGCAGGACTTCGGTTCCGACAATGGCGTTAATTGTCGTCGACTTCCCAGCCTTCATCGTCCCGACAATCGCCAGCACCATCTCCAGGCGCGTTATTTTACGTAGCTCATTATTGAGCGTGCCGTGCTGAGCCTCCACGTCACGCCCGCTAACATGCTGAGGCCGGGTATTTTCATTCCCTTCCCCATCTTCCTGAGCGACGCCATCCAGCGAAGCCACAGGCAGTTGTTGCAATAACCGGAGATGTTCCAGAGAAAGCAGCAACAATCTTTCCGCTTCCTGGCTTAATTCATATATTGTCTGTGTGTACATGGAAAATCTTTCCTTAACGCAAACTTTATTACTTTTATTTAGCCGGATGATTTTATTTGTTTGCTTTTCGGCTTTTATAATTACGTGTGGAAATAATTTTATTAAAATAACTTATTGTTAATATTAGAGGTATTTTTATCAACCACACCTGTCTCTCTTACTGTGTAAAAGTAAGAGGGTTAAAGATTTATAACGCGTCTGGTCGTTCCTCTCACCTTATCTTAAATAGTAAAACGTAGCAATTTCCCTTAAAAAAATAGTCATGACATTTTTCTTACCCTGGCGGCAACCTTCAGCCACAGGTTGTCGTATCCTTAAATTGCGAGTAGTCCCGACAACGTTAAGGATTTTGTGTATAATTGCGGCCTTTTTCGGCAATCTGCCATTTTTTGGGCGCTTTTGCCCCTGCTGACTTTTTTTGAGGAAATCGACATGTCATTACCCCATTGCCCACAATGCAACTCCGAATATACCTACGAAGATAACGGCATGTTCATCTGCCCGGAATGCGCCCATGAATGGAACGACGCAGAACCGGCGCAGGACAGCGACGAGCTGATCGTAAAAGATGCCAACGGCAACCTGCTGGCAGACGGCGACAGCGTGACCGTTGTTAAAGATCTGAAAGTAAAAGGCAGTTCTTCCATGCTGAAAATTGGCACCAAAGTGAAGAACATCCGTCTGGTTGAAGGCGACCACAACATTGATTGCAAGATCGATGGCTTTGGCCCGATGAAGCTGAAATCTGAGTTCGTGAAAAAGAACTGATTTTTCCAGGCCCGGTAAGGCGTTTACGCCGCCATCCGGCATTTATTGCCCGGTGGCGCTTCGCTTACCGGGCCTACGATAACTACACTTAACTGGCTTCTCTTACCTGAGGTCACGATTATGCCGTTAAGTCCCTACATCTCTTTTGCCGGTCACTGTGCCGACGCTATCGCGTACTACCACAAAACGTTAGGCGCGGAACTCCTCTATAAAATCACCTTCGGTGAAATGCCCCCGCCAGAGCAGGGCAGCGAAGACGGTTGCCCGTCAGGCATACAATTCCCTGATACCTCCATCGCCCACGCCAACGTGCGCATTGCAGGCAGCGACATCATGATGAGCGACGCCGTCGCGTCGGGGAACGCGAGTTACTCCGGCTTTACGCTGGTGCTCGACACGCAGGATGTCGCCGAAGGGAAACGCTGGTTTGATAACCTGGCCGCACAGGGACAAATCGAAATGGACTGGCAGGAAACCTTCTGGGCGCACGGTTTCGGGAAAGTGACCGATCAATATGGCGTACCGTGGATGATCAATGTGGTGAAACAGCCGCAGCCGACAGAGTAAACCGACGGGAGGCGCGCCCTCCCGTGCTGTCATCGAAGCCCCTTCAATTCTTCATCGTCAAGTAACCATCCCTTAACTAAAACGTCACATTAATCCGCCACGATGGGGCCACTTTTTTAGGGAGGCCGCATCATGCAAACGGTTATTCGCGTCGAGAAACTCTCCAAAACGTTCAATCAGCATCAGGCGCTGCATGCGGTTGATCTGAACATCTCTTCCGGTGAGATGGTGGCTCTGCTTG
Source organism: Citrobacter sp. CK206 (assembly GCF_030333125.1). Taxonomy (NCBI): domain Bacteria; kingdom Pseudomonadati; phylum Pseudomonadota; class Gammaproteobacteria; order Enterobacterales; family Enterobacteriaceae; genus Citrobacter; species Citrobacter sp. CK206. Next base: position 124,075 of record NZ_JAOWGM010000031.1, on the reverse strand, counting down.
GGCCTTCCGGTTCCGGCAAATCCACCCTTTTACGTCACTTAAGCGGTTTGATTACCGGCGATAAAGCGCCGGGCTGCCATGTCGAGCTGCTGGGCCGCACGGTACAGCGTGAGGGCAAACTGGCGCGGGACATCCGCAAAAGCCGCGCTCACACCGGCTACATCTTCCAGCAGTTCAACCTCGTGAACCGTCTGACCGTACTGGAGAACGTGCTGATTGGCGCGCTCGGCAGCACGCCGTTCTGGCGTACCTGTTTTAGCTGGTTCACCCAGGCGCAGAAGCAGCGCGCGTTACAGGCGCTGACCCGCGTCGGGATGGCGCACTTCGCGCATCAGCGCGTATCGACGCTTTCCGGCGGACAGCAGCAGCGCGTTGCTATCGCCAGGGCATTGATGCAGCAGGCGAAAGTGATCCTCGCCGATGAGCCGATCGCTTCGCTGGACCCGGAGTCGGCACGCATTGTGATGGACACCCTGCGCGACATTAACCAGACCGACGGCATCACCGTGGTCGTCACGCTGCATCAGGTGGATTACGCCCTGCGCTACTGCGAACGCATTGTGGCGTTGCGTCAGGGGCATGTGTTCTATGACGGCAGCAGCCAGCACTTTGATAACGATCGTTTTGACCATCTCTACCGCAGCATGAACCGCGTCGAACAGAACGCGCAGGCTGCTTAACATCCCCACAATGAGGAATGGAAATGAGCTACAAAGCCGTTGCCGCGCTGGCGTTCACCAGCATGTTCAGCATCAGCACCTTGTTAAGCCCGGCACATGCGGAAGAACAGGAAAAAGCACTGAACTTTGGCATTATTTCGACCGAATCACAGCAAAACCTGAAGCCGCAGTGGGACCCGTTCCTGAAGGATATGGAAAAGAAACTGGGCGTCAAAGTGAACGCCTTCTTCGCGCCTGACTATGCGGGCATCATTCAGGGAATGCGCTTCAACAAAGTGGATATCGCCTGGTACGGCAACCTCTCGGCGATGGAAGCCGTGGATCGCGCTAACGGTCAGGTATTTGCCCAGACCGTCGCCGCAGACGGATCGCCGGGCTACTGGAGCGTGTTGATCGTCAACAAAGACAGCCCGATCAATAACCTGGACGATCTGATCGCCAAACGTAAAGATCTCACCTTCGGCAATGGCGATCCGAACTCTACCTCTGGCTTCCTCGTCCCCGGTTATTACGTCTTCGCCAAAAACGGCATCTCCGCCAGCGACTTCAAACGCACCGTTAACGCCAGCCACGAAACCAACGCGCTGGCCGTCGCCAACAAGCAGGTGGATGTCGCAACCAATAACACCGAAAACCTCGACAAACTGAAAACCTCCGCGCCAGACAAGCTGAAAGCACTGAAGGTTGTCTGGAAGTCGCCGCTGATCCCAGGCGATCCGATCGTCTGGCGTAAAAATCTCTCCGAAACCACCAAGGACAAGGTGTACGACTTCTTTATGAATTACGGCAAAACAGCGGAAGAGAAAACCGTGCTGGAACGCCTGGGCTGGGCGCCATTCCGCCCCTCCAGCGACCTGCAACTGGTGCCGATTCGCCAGCTGGCGCTGTTTAAAGAAATGCAGGGCGTGAAGGACAACAAAGGGCTGAACGAGAGCGAAAAAACCAGCAAAACCTCCGCGATTAAAGCGCAGCTGGACGATCTCGACCGCCTGACCGCCGCGCTGGGCGCGATGACCAGCGTCACCAAAGCGGTGCAGTAAACCTGATACCCGGTGGCGCTTCGCTTACCGGGCCTACGATGTTCTGTAGGCCAGATAAGGCGCTTGCGCCGCCATCCGGCAATAACCGACGCACGGAGCTAAACATGCAAAGCATCACCGTCGCCCCGCCAAAGCGTAGCTGGTTCTCGCTCCTGAGCTGGGCCATCCTTCTCGCCGTCCTGGTCGTTTCGTGGAAGGGCGCCGAAATGGCCCCACTCACGCTAATTCAGGATTCCGGCAACATGGCGACCTTCGCCGCCGACTTCTTCCCGCCGGACTTCAGCCAGTGGCAGCACTATCTGGGCGAAATGGCCGTCACCCTGCAAATCGCCGTCTGGGGCACTGCGCTGGCGGTCATTCTGTCGATTCCCTGCGGCCTGATGTGCGCCGATAACCTCGTGCCGTGGTGGATTTACCAGCCGATGCGTCGCCTGATGGACGCCTGCCGCGCGATTAACGAAATGGTTTTCGCCATGCTGTTCGTGGTCGCCGTTGGTCTCGGGCCGTTTGCCGGGGTAATGGCGCTGTTTATCCACACCACCGGCGTGCTCTCCAAGCTGCTTTCCGAAGCGGTGGAAGCCATTGAACCCGGCCCGGTTGAAGGCATTCGCGCCACCGGCGCCAACAAAATTGAAGAGATCCTCTACGGCGTGCTACCGCAGGTTATGCCGCTGCTCATCTCCTACTCGCTGTACCGTTTTGAGTCCAACGTCCGCTCCGCCACGGTGGTCGGCATGGTGGGCGCAGGCGGCATCGGCGTCACGCTGTGGGAAGCGATTCGCGGCTTTCAGTTCCCGCAGACCTGCGCCCTGATGGTGTTAATCATCATTACCGTCAGCCTGCTGGATTTCCTCTCCCAGCGTTTGCGTAAGCACTTTATCTGATTAGCGAGGCATTGATGGCTATGCACTTGTCTACACATCCGACCAGTTATCCAACGCGCTATCAGGAGATTGCCGCGAGACTTGAGCAGGAGCTTCGCCAACATTACCGCTGCGGCGATTACCTTCCGGCGGAACATCAGCTTGCCGCCCGCTATGAGGTGAACCGCCACACGCTGCGCCGCGCCATCGACCAGCTCGTGGAGCGCGGTTGGGTGCAGCGTCGCCAGGGCGTCGGCGTGCTGGTGCTGATGCGCCCGTTCGATTACCCGCTCAATGCCCAGGCGCGCTTTAGCCAGAATCTACTGGAACAAGGCAGTCATCCCACCAGCGAAAAACTGCTGGCGGTGCTGCGCCCGGCATCCAGCCACATCGCCGATGCGCTGAGCGTCAAAGAGGGCGATAACGTCATCCACCTGCGCACCCTGCGCCGGGTAAATGGCATCGCCCTGTGCCTGATCGACCATTACTTTTCCGACCTCGCCCTCTGGCCGCTGTTGCAGGGCTTTAACCACGGTTCACTGCATGACTACCTGCGCGAGCAGTGCGGTCTGGCGCTACAGCGCACCCAGACGCGCATCAGCGCCCGCCGTGCGCAGGCCAAAGAGAGCAAGGTGCTGGAAATTCCCAACATGGCGCCGCTGCTGTGCGTGCGCACGCTGAACCACCGTGACGGCGAGGAAAACGCGACGGAGTACTCCGTCAGCCTGACCCGCGCCGACATGATCGAATTCACTATGGAGCACTGACGGAATGCACTTCGATACCGCCACTCGCCAGCGCTGGATGCGCGCGCTGGCTTACAGCAACGCCGACGCGCTTAACGTGAAAATGCAGGCGCTGAAACTCACGCCGGAATACGAACTGATTCGCGCCCCGGAAACCGGGCTGATGCAGATTCAGGCCCGCATGGGCGGCACCGGCAACCGCTTTTTCGCCGGAGATACCACGCTGACCCGTGCGGTGGTGCGTCTTAAGAGCGGCACGCTGGGCTACAGCTACCTGCTGGGGCGCAACAAACACCACGCCGAGCAGTGCGCCGTCATCGACGCGCTGTTGCAGGAGCACACTCACTTCCAGACCTTAATGGAAACCTTAATTGCCCCGCTGGAGGCGGAACGCGACGCACACATTACCGCTCGCCGCGCCGAAGTAAACGCCAGCCGGGTCGACTTCTTTACGCTGGTACGCGGAGATAACGCATGACCCTACAAACCGCCTTTACCCTGCCCGTTCAGGACGCGCAACAGAGTTTTCGTCGCCTGCTGAAGGCGATGAGCGAGCCGGGGGTGATTGTCGCCCTGCATCAACTGAAGCACGGCTGGCAGCCGCTGAATCTGGCCACCACCAGCGTATTGCTCACTCTGGTCGACGGCGACACGCCGGTATGGCTCGCGCCGTCCATCAACAACGACATTGCCAGTCAGAACCTGCGCTTTCACACCAGCGCGCCGCTGGTTGAACAGCCGCAGCAGGCCGCCTTTGCCGTCGCCGATGAACGTATCAGCAGCGAGCAGCTAAACGCCCTTTCCGCCGGAAGCGCCGTCGCGCCGGAAACCAGCGCCACCCTGATCGTCCAGGTCGCCAGCCTGAGCGGTGGACGTATGCTGCGCCTGACCGGGGCGGGTATCGCCGAAGAACGCATGATTGCCCCGCAGCTGCCGGAGTGCCTCATCCATGAACTGACTGAGCGCCCGCACCCGTTCCCGCTGGGGGTCGATCTCATCCTCACCTGCGGCGAGCGACTGCTGGCGATTCCGCGAACCACCCATGTGGAGGTGTGCTGATGTACGTAGCCGTCAAAGGGGGCGAAAAGGCGATAGCCAACGCCCACGCGTTGCAGGAAAACCGACGCCGGGGCGACGACACCCTCGCCGAGCTGAGCGTGGCGCAAATCGAGCAACAGTTGAACCTGGCCGTGGACCGCGTGATGACCGAAGGAGGCATCGCCGACCGCGAACTGGCCGCGCTCGCCTTAAAACAGGCCAGCGGCGATAACATTGAAGCCATTTTCCTGCTGCGCGCATACCGCACCACGCTGGCAAAACTGGCGGTCAGTGAGCCGCTGAACACCGCAGAGATGCGTTTAGAGCGCCGTATCTCCGCCGTTTACAAGGATATTCCCGGCGGGCAGTTGCTGGGGCCGACCTACGATTACACCCATCGCCTGCTCGATTTTACCCTGCTGGCGAACGGCGAAACGCCGCCGTTGCGTACCGCTGACGCCATGCAGGACGCCGCGCCGCACGTTTTTTCTCTGCTGGCGAACCAGGGGCTGGCGAAGCGTGAAGAAGACAGCGGCGCCGTGCCGGATGACATCACCCGCACGCCGCCGGTTTACCCTTGTTCGCGCTCCTCACGCCTGCAACAGCTGATGCGCGGCGACGAAGGGTATCTGCTGGCGCTGGCGTATTCCACGCAACGCGGCTACGGGCGCAACCACCCGTTTGCCGGTGAGATCCGCAGCGGCTACGTCGGGCTGGAAACGGTGCCGGAGGAGCTGGGATTTGCCGTGAACGTCGGCGAACTGCTGATGACGGAATGCGAAATGGTCAACGGTTTTGTCGCACCGGAAAACGACGCGCCGCACTTTACCCGCGGCTACGGACTGGTGTTCGGCATGAGCGAACGTAAAGCAATGGCGATGGCGCTGGTGGAAAGAGCCCTACAGGCACCCGAATACGATGAAACGGTCACGGGACCAGCGCAGGACGAAGAGTTCGTGCTGGCGCATGCGGATAACGTCGAGGCGGCGGGTTTTGTTTCGCACCTCAAACTCCCCCACTACGTCGATTTCCAGGCTGAACTGGAACTGCTCAAACGCCTGCAACAGGAGGCCGCCCGTGACGACTAACCTCTCCGGCTACAACTTTGCTTATCTCGACGAGCAAACCAAACGCATGATCCGCCGCGCTATTTTAAAAGCGGTGGCGATCCCCGGTTATCAGGTGCCGTTCGGCGGGCGTGAAATGCCGATGCCCTACGGCTGGGGTACGGGCGGCATTCAGCTTACCGCCAGCGTGATTGGCGAGCCGGACATTCTGAAAGTGATCGACCAGGGGGCGGATGACACCACCAACGCCGTGTCGATCCGCAACTTCTTTAAGCGCGTGACCGGCGTGAACACCACCGAACGCACCGAAGACGCAACGCTGATCCAGACCCGTCATCGGATCCCGGAAACGCCGCTGACCGAAGATCAGATCATTATCTTCCAGGTGCCGATCCCTGAACCGCTGCGTTTTATCGAGCCGCGCGAAACCGAAACCCGCACCATGCACGCACTGGAAGAGTACGGCGTCATGCAGGTGAAGCTGTACGAAGATATCGCCCGCTTCGGCCATATCGCCACCACCTACGCCTACCCGGTGAAGGTCAATGACCGCTACGTCATGGACCCGTCGCCGATCCCGAAATTCGACAACCCGAAGATGAATATGATGCCCGCGCTGCAACTGTTCGGCGCGGGGCGCGAAAAACGCATCTATGCCGTGCCGCCCTGGACCCGCGTGGAAAGCCTCGATTTCGACGATCACCCGTTCACCGTACAAACCTGGGATGAGCCCTGCGCCATCTGCGGTTCAACGCACAGCTATCTCGACGAAGTGGTGCTGGATGACAGCGGCAAACGGATGTTTGTCTGCTCCGACACCGATTATTGCCGCCAACAGAGCGAGGCACTCAGCAAATGACGCAACCGCTGCTTTCAGTCAATAATCTGACCCATCTCTACGCGCCGGGCAAAGGCTTCAGCGATGTTTCTTTTGACCTGTGGCCTGGTGAAGTGCTGGGCATTGTCGGGGAGTCCGGTTCCGGCAAAACCACCCTGCTGAAATCCATCTCCTCGCGCCTGACGCCGCAGTCCGGCGACATTTTGTACCAGAACCGTTCACTGTACGGCATGAGCGAAGCCGACCGCCGCCGCCTGCTGCGCACGGAATGGGGCGTGGTGCATCAGCATCCGATGGACGGACTGCGCCGCCAGGTCTCGGCGGGCGGCAATATCGGCGAACGCCTGATGGCCACCGGCGCGCGTCACTATGGTGAAATTCGCGCCACGGCGAAGCGCTGGCTGGAGGAGGTGGAAATTCCGGCCTCGCGCATCGACGACCTGCCGACCACCTTTTCCGGCGGGATGCAGCAGCGTTTGCAGATCGCCCGCAACCTGGTCACTCACCCGAAGCTGGTGTTTATGGACGAACCCACCGGCGGGCTGGACGTTTCCGTACAAGCAAAGCTGCTGGACCTGCTGCGCGGCCTGGTGGTGGAACTGGATCTGGCTGTGGTGATTGTCACCCACGATTTGGGCGTGGCGCGCCTGTTAGCAGACCGTCTGCTGGTGATGAAGCAGGGTCAGGTGGTGGAAAGTGGATTAACCGACCGCGTGCTCGACGATCCACATCATCCGTATACCCAGTTGCTGGTGTCGTCGGTATTGCAGAACTGATTTTTTGTTTTGCTGATTTTTTGTTTTGCCGGGTGGCGCTTTGCTTACCCGGCCTACAAAAAGCGCACCTGTAGGCCGGATAAGGCGAAGCCGCCATCCGGCAATCAGAATTAAGAGGCCAAAATGATTCGCGTAGAAAACGTCAGTAAAACCTTTGTGCTGCACCAGCAAAATGGCGTGCGCCTGCCGGTGCTGCAAAACGCCTCTCTGGAGGTACAAAACGGTGAATGCGTGGTGCTGCACGGCCACTCCGGGAGCGGTAAATCGACGCTGTTGCGCTCGCTATATGCCAACTATCTGCCGGACGAAGGGCACATCCACATTCGTCATAGCGATGAGTGGATCGATCTGGTGCAGGCCCCGGCGCGCAAGGTGCTGGAAGTGCGTCGCTCGACGATCGGCTGGGTGAGCCAGTTTCTGCGCGTGATCCCCCGGATCTCCGCGCTGGATGTGGTGATGCAGCCGCTGCTGGATCTGGGCGTCGCCCGCGAAACGTGCGCCGCGAAAGCCTCGAACCTGCTGACGCGCCTGAACGTCCCGGAACGGCTATGGCATCTCGCTCCCTCCACCTTTTCCGGCGGCGAGCAGCAGCGCGTGAATATCGCGCGCGGGTTTATCGTCGATTACCCGATCCTGCTGCTTGATGAACCCACCGCCTCGCTGGACGCCAAAAACAGCGCCGCCGTGGTCGCGCTGATTGAAGAAGCCAAAGCGCGCGGCGCGGCGATTGTCGGCATTTTTCACGATCAAACCGTACGCGATCGCGTAGCGGATCGTTTGCATCTGATGGGAACCACATCATGATTATCAACAACGTAAAGCTGGTGCTGGAAGACGAAGTGGTGCAGGGATCGCTGGAAATGCAGGATGGGATTATCCGCGCCTTTGCGGAAAGTCAGAGCCGTCACCCTGAGGCGCTGGATGGCGAAGGCGGCTGGCTGCTGCCGGGTTTAATTGAGCTGCATACCGATAATCTCGACAAATTCTTCACCCCGCGCCCGAAGGTGGACTGGCCCGCTCATTCCGCCATGAGCAGCCACGACGCGCTGATGGTCGCCAGCGGTATCACCACCGTGCTGGATGCCGTTGCGATTGGCGATGTCCGCGACGGCGGCGATCGCCTGGAAAATCTGGAAAAGATGATCAATGCCGTCGAAGAGACGCAGAAACGCGGCGTTAACCGCGCCGAACACCGTCTGCATCTGCGCTGTGAATTGCCCCATCACACCACCCTGCCGCTGTTCGAAAAGCTGGTGGATCGTGAGCCGGTAACGCTGGTCTCGCTGATGGATCACTCGCCGGGTCAGCGCCAGTTCGCTAACCGCGAGAAGTACCGTGAATACTATCAGGGCAAATATTCACTCAATGATGAGCAGATGGCCCACTACGAAGAGGAACAGCTTCAGCTTGCGGCGCGCTGGTCGCAGCCGAACCGCGCCGCCATCGCGCAGATGTGCCGCGAACGTCATCTCGCGCTGGCGATCCACGATGACGCAACGCACGCTCATGTACTGGAATCACATCAGCTTGGCAGCGTGATCGCCGAATTTCCCACCACGTTCGAGGCGGCAGAGGCATCACGCAAGCATGGGATGAACGTACTGATGGGCGCGCCCAACATCGTGCGCGGTGGTTCGCACTCCGGCAACGTGGCGGCGCATAAGCTGGCAGAACTGGGGTTGCTGGATATCCTCTCCTCCGACTATTACCCCGCCAGCCTGCTCGACGCGGCATTCCGCGTGGCGGACGACGAGGCCAACACATTTACGCTGCCGCAGGCAATACACCTGGTGACCCGCAACCCGGCGCGCGCGCTGAATCTCGACGATCGCGGCATCATCGCCGAAGGCAGGCGCGCCGACCTGGTGCTGGCGCACCGTAAAGGCGATCACATTCATATCGACCACGTCTGGCGTCAGGGTAAAAGGGTGTTCTGACTATGGGAAAACTGATCTGGCTGATGGGGCCGTCCGGCTCCGGTAAGGACAGTTTGCTGGCGGCGCTCCGCCAGCGGGAACATACGCAGTTGCTGGTTGCGCACCGCTATATCACGCGTGCGGCTAACGCGGGCAACGAGAACCATATTGCGCTGAGCGAGCAGGAGTTTTTCACTCGGGCAGGGCAAAATTTACTGGCGCTGAGCTGGCACGCTAATGGCCTGTACTATGGCGTTGGCGTGGAGATCGATCTGTGGCTGCACGCCGGTTTTGACGTGGTGGTTAACGGCTCACGCGCCCATCTGCCGCAGGCGCAGGCCCGCTACGGCAAAGCGCTGCTGCCTATCTGTTTGCAGGTCTCTCCCGATATTTTGCGCCAGCGTCTACAGGCGCGCGGGCGTGAAAGCGAAACCGAGATTGCCGCTCGCCTGGCGCGCGCGGCCCGTTACGCCCCTTTTAACTGTCATATCCTCAATAATGACGGAAGTTTGCTACAGTCAGTCGATACCTTATTAACGTTAATGGGCCGCCAGGAGAAAAGCCATGCCTGTCTGTGAACTACGCCGGGCCACGCCGGACGATACCGACGCGGTGTATCAACTGATCTGCGAACTGAAACAAGCGGAGTTCGATCGCCAGGCCTTTCGCGCCGGGTTTGCCTCAAATTTGCAGGATCGCACGATACGCTACCAGCTGGCGCTGCGCGACGGGCAGGTTGTCGGGATGATCGGCCTGCATATGCAGTACCACCTGCATCACGCTAACTGGATCGGGGAGATCCAGGAACTGGTGGTGATGCCGCAGGCGCGAGGTCTGAAAGTCGGCAGCCGGTTGCTGGCATGGGCGGAAGAAGAAGCCCGCCAGGCCGGCGCGGAGATGACGGAGCTGTCCACCAGCGTGAAACGCCATGATGCGCACCGGTTTTATCTGCGTGAAGGGTATGCGCAAAGCCATTTTCGTTTTACCAAAGCGCTTTGAGGTGACTAATGAGCCTGACGATTACGCTAACAGGAACCGGCGGCGCACAGGGCGTGCCAGCATACGGCTGCGATTGTCTCGCCTGCCGTCGGGCACGCTTACAGGAGCAGTATCGCCGCCGCCCCTGTAGCGGCGTCGTCAAATTCAATGATGCGGTAACGCTGCTTGATGCGGGCCTGCACGATCTTACCGATCGCTGGCCCGCCGGATCTTTTCAGCAGTTTCTGCTCACGCATTATCATATGGATCATGTTCAGGGGCTGTTCCCCCTGCGCTGGGGCGTGGGCGCCGCAATTCCGGTTTATGGTCCGCCGGATGAACAGGGCTGCGACGATCTGTTTAAACATCCCGGCATCCTTGATTTCAGCCACACCGTCGAACCGTTTGTGGTCTTCGATCTCCAGGGATTACAGGTAACGCCGCTGCCGCTTAACCATTCAAAACTAACGTTTGGCTATCTGCTGGAATCTGCGCACAGCCGCGTCGCGTGGCTGTCGGACACCGCAGCGCTGCCGGATAAGACAGTAAAATTTCTGCTGAATAACCAGCCGCAAACGATCGTCATCGACTGTAGTCACGCGCCACGCGCGGAAGCACCGCGTAATCACTGCGATGTAAACACGGTTATCGCGCTCAATGAGGTGATTCACTGCCCACGGGTCATTCTCACCCACATCAGCCACTCGTTCGACGTATGGCTGATGGATAACCCCCTGCCGGGCGGTATTGAAGCCGGATATGACGGGATGGAGATTGTGCTGGAGTAGCCTTACGCCGGATGGCGGCGCATTGCGCCTTATCCGGCCTACGATTGTCGCGCGGTTAACGATCGTACTCGTCTTCCATTCTGCGCTCTTCATCTTCCAGCTGACGACGTTCCTGATCGAGCTGGCGTTGGCGATCGTCCAACTGGCGACGCCGATCTTCAAACTGACGGCGTCTGTCGTCATATTGTCTGCGGCGATCGTCGCTCATCTGGCGCTGCCACTCTTCATCACGGCGGTCATCCTCATAATCCCGCCCGTTGTCAGATTTATACGCGTCATTGATCGCCTGCTGAATATTACCGATGGTGTCATCAACAATATCGGCATGCGCAGGAAGCGTCGTCAGCGACAACAGGCCCAGAGCAATGAGCGTAGAATAGCGTTTCATAAAACCAGCCTCGCAGAGATCTTCCCCTCACGGTAGCGAATGGCCTGTTCGACGTGTAGCGGAGGAATCTCATTTGCCCTGCTGTTCTATCGCCATAATCGCCTCCACGCGCTTTTGATGGCGCCCCCCTTCAAACCCCGCATCCAGCCAGGCATCCACGATCATTTTTGCCAGCTCCAGCCCAATAACCCGCGAGCCAAAAGCCAGCACGTTGGTATCATTATGCCGGCGCGAAAGCTGTGCCGAATAGGGTTCGCTGCAAACGACGGCGCGGACTCCGGCAAACTTGTTTGCCGTTATCGAAATCCCCACACCGGTGCCACACACCAGAATACCGCCATCAACCTCGCCAGAGACAACGGCTTGTGCCACCTCGCTGGCATAATGCGGGTAATCCGTGCGCTCCGGCGACCAGGTTCCCTTATCAATCACCGTAATACCGCGCTGGGTTAAGTGCGTCAAAATATCCTGTTTCAGGATAAAACCAACGTGATCACAGCCAAATGCTATCTTTTTCATACTCATTCTCGCCCCGGTCAAACTTTACGAATAAAAAATATTTGTGATTTAAATGAATTTAAAAGAACAATAAATCGACAGAAAGACGCTGTATGGGCCTGTTCTACACACCTCCGTTCGGCAAAGCAAGAGCGACAAATACCCGACCTTGATGCTTACACAGGCTGCGCCTGAACAAGTCAAAACTATAATTCATTGTTTTATATTGACTTATTTTCATTCCGTATTTTTATCAACGTTATTAAATTCACAAAATGACAAACTTTATAAATTTAACTATTTTGTGAAGTAGTCAGCATCTTTTCTGTTCCTGCTGTGGTGATATAGTGGCGTCTTCATTTCAAGGACAAGAGAACGTAATGAGTCAGTCAGAATTTGATTCAGGGCTTCCAAACGGCATCGGGCTTGCGCCTTACCTGCGCATGAAGCAGGAAGGCATGACGGAGAACGAGAGCCGTATCGTCGAGTGGTTACTCAAGCCGGGTAATCTCAGTAGCGCGCCAGCCATTAAAGATGTCGCAGAGGCGCTGGCGGTATCTGAAGCCATGATTGTTAAGGTATCGAAACTGCTGGGATTCAGCGGGTTTCGCAACTTACGCAGCGCGCTGGAAGACTATTTTTCTCAGTCTGAGCAGGTATTGCCTGCCGAACTGGCCTTTGATGAAGCGCCGCAGGATGTGGTGAATAAGGTATTCAACATTACCTTACGCACCATTATGGAAGGTCAGTCAATCGTCAACGTGGATGAGATTCATCGCGCCGCACGCTTCTTTTATCAGGCGAAGCAGCGTGATTTGTATGGCGCTGGCGGGTCGAATGCCATCTGCGCGGACGTACAGCATAAGTTCTTACGCATCGGCGTGCGCTGCCAGACTTACCCGGACGCGCACATCATGATGATGTCCGCATCGCTATTAAAAGAAGGCGATGTCGTGTTGGTAGTGACCCATTCCGGGCGCACCAGTGATGTAAAAGCCGCGGTTGAACTGGCGAAAAAGAATGGTGCCAAAATTATCTGTATCACCCACAGCTACCATTCACCTATCGCCAAATTGGCTGACTATATTATTTGTTCGCCAGCACCAGAAACACCGTTATTAGGGCGTAATGCTTCCGCACGCATATTACAACTCACTCTACTGGATGCATTTTTTGTTTCCGTCGCCCAACTGAATATCGAACAGGCAACCATTAATATGCAAAAAACTGGCGCAATTGTTGATTTCTTTTCACCAGGCGCGCTGAAATAAAATGCTCGTTGCTCTCATTTTCGGGAGCAACACCCTACACTGAGAATACTGCTATGAATAAATATCTGAAATATTTCAGCGGTGCGGCTATGGGCTTAATGTTGTCCACCAGCGCATTTGCCGCCGCCGAATATGCCGTAGTATTAAAAACATTATCCAATCCATTCTGGGTGGATATGAAAAAAGGTATTGAAGATGAAGCAAAAACGCTGGGTGTCAGCGTCGATATTTTTGCCTCACCTTCGGAAGGCGACTTTCAGTCTCAGTTGCAGCTATTCGAAGATCTCAGCAATAAAAATTACAAAGGTATCGCCTTTGCGCCATTATCCTCAGTAAACCTGGTGATGCCCGTCGCCCGCGCGTGGAAGAAAGGGATTTATCTGGTCAATCTCGATGAAAAAATCGATATGGATAACCTGAAAAAAGCGGGCGGTAACGTCGAAGGGTTTGTCACCACCGATAACGTCGCCGTGGGCGCCAAAGGCGCGGAGTTCATTATTGAGAAACTGGGCGCCGAGGGCGGTGAAGTCGCCATTATTGAAGGTAAAGCCGGTAACGCCTCCGGCGAGGCGCGCCGCAATGGCGCAACCGAGGCTTTCAAAAAGGCAAGCCAAATCAAGTTGGTCGCCAGCCAACCCGCAGACTGGGACCGAATCAAAGCGTTAGACGTTGCCACCAACGTGCTGCAACGCAACCCGAATATCAAAGCGATTTATTGCGCTAACGACACCATGGCGATGGGCGTCGCCCAGGCCGTGGCTAACGCCGGGAAAAGCGGAAAAGTGCTGGTAGTGGGTACAGACGGTATCCCGGAAGCCCGCAAAATGGTGGAGGCCGGACAGATGACGGCGACCATCGCTCAGAACCCTTCGGATATCGGCGCGACAGGGCTCAGGCTGATGGTGGATGCCGCGAAATCAGGCAACGTGATCCCGCTGGATAAAGCGCCGGAATTTAAGCTGGTCGATTCCATCCTGGTCGCAAAGTAAGTCCGTAAATAGGCCGGATGGCGACGCGAACGTAGGCCTGATAAGCGTAGCGCCATCAGGCAATGGCACTGATTTAGTCAATATTTTTCTTACACAAAATCATTCGAGATGCATCGAGGCGGCAACTGAGTAAATCCCCAGGAGCTTACATAAGTAAGTGACTGGGGTGAGCGAAGGCAGCCAACAAAGAGGCAGCTTGAAGGATGAAGTGTAAAAGAGGTTAATTATGGTCACGCCATATATCTCGATGGCGGGGATCGGCAAATCCTTTGGTCCGGTTCACGCATTAAAATCGGTTGATTTAACGGTTTATCCTTATGAAATACACGCATTATTAGGAGAAAATGGCGCCGGTAAATCAACGTTGATGAAGGTTCTGTCGGGAATACATGAACCGACCAAAGGCACCATTACGATTAATAACGTTAATTACGACAAGCTGGATCATAAATTAGCGGCACAACTCGGCATCGGCATTATTTATCAGGAACTCAGCGTGATTGATGAATTAACCGTGCTGGAGAATTTATATATTGGTCGTCATCTGACGAAAAAAGTCTGTGGCGTCAATATGATTGACTGGAAAGAGATGCGCGTACGGGCCGCCATGATGTTGCTGCGCGTCGGTTTAAAAGTCGATTTAGACGAAAAGGTGGCGAACTTATCCATCAGCCATAAGCAAATGCTGGAAATCGCCAAAACGCTGATGCTCAACGCCAAAGTGATCATCATGGACGAACCCACCTCCTCGCTCACCAATAAAGAGGTGGACTACCTGTTTCTGATCATGAACCAGCTACGCAAAGAGGGCACCGCCATCGTCTACATCTCGCATAAGCTGGCGGAAATTCGCCGCATCTGCGACCGCTATACGGTGATGAAAGACGGCAGCAGCGTTTGCAGCGGGATGGTGAGCGACGTCAGCAACGACGATATCGTCCGCCTGATGGTTGGCCGCGAACTGCAAAACCGCTTTAACGCCATGAAAGAGAGCACCGGCAACATCGAGCGCGATACGGTATTCGAGGTGAAAAACGTCACCAGCCGCGACAAGAAAAAGGTTCGCGATATCTCCTTTAGCGTCAGCCGGGGCGAAATTTTAGGCTTCGCCGGACTGGTCGGCTCCGGGCGCACCGAGCTGATGGATTGCCTGTTCGGCGTCGATAAACGCGCAAGCGGCGAGATCCGTCTGAACGGGAAAACCATCTCCCCGCGCTCACCCCTGGATGCGGTGAAAAAAGGGATGGCTTACATCACCGAAAGCCGCCGGGATAACGGCTTCTTCCCCAATTTCTCTATCGCCCAGAACATGGCGATCGGCCGCAGCCTGAAAAGCGGCGGCTTTAAGGGGGCGATGGGCCTGTTCCACGAAGGCGACGAGCAGCGTACCGCCGAAGCGCAGCGCGAACTGCTGGCGCTGAAGTGTCATTCCGTTAACCAGAACATCACCGAACTCTCCGGCGGAAACCAGCAGAAAGTGCTGATTTCCAAATGGTTGTGCTGTAACCCGGAGGTGATCATTTTCGACGAGCCGACCCGTGGTATCGACGTCGGTGCGAAAGCCGAAATTTATAAAGTGATGCGCCAGTTGGCGGACGACGGAAAAGTCATCCTGATGGTGTCATCGGAACTTCCTGAAATTATCGCCGTCTGCGACCGCATCGCCGTGTTCTGCGAAGGACGACTGACGCAAATCCTGACCAATCGCGATGACATGAGCGAAGAGGAGATTATGGCATGGGCATTACCACAAGAGTAAAAGGTGACGTGAACGGGAAGAAACCGTTCAACTTTGCGCTGTTCTGGGATAAATACGGCACCTTCTTCATCCTGGCGATTATCGTCGCCATCTTCGGTTCGCTGTCGTCAGAATATTTTCTGACCACCAACAACATCACCCAGATTTTTGTCCAGAGTTCGGTAACGGTGCTGATCGGCATGGGTGAATTTTTTGCCATCCTGGTCGCCGGTATCGACCTGTCCGTCGGGGCGATTCTGGCGTTGTCCGGGATGGTGACGGCCAAACTGATGCTGGCAGGCGTCGATCCGTTCTTTGCGGCGCTGATTGGCGGCGTGCTGGTCGGCGGTGCGCTGGGGGCGATTAACGGCTGCCTGGTGAACTGGACTGGCCTGCATCCGTTCATTATCACCCTTGGCACTAACGCGATTTTCCGTGGTATCACGCTGGTGATTTCTGACGCCAACTCGGTATACGGCTTCTCATTCGACTTCGTGAACTTCTTCGCCGCCAGCGTGTTAGGTGTCCCCGTGCCGGTCATCTTCTCGCTGATTGTCGCGGTGATCCTCTGGTTCCTCACCACCCGCATGCGGCTTGGGCGCAACATCTACGCGCTCGGCGGCAACAAAAACTCGGCGTTCTATTCCGGGATTGACGTGAAGTTTCACATCCTGGTGGTGTTTATCATCTCCGGCATTTGCGCGGGACTGGCGGGCGTGGTTTCTACTGCGCGACTCGGCGCCGCAGAACCCTTAGCCGGAATGGGTTTTGAAACCTACGCCATCGCCAGCGCCATCATTGGCGGCACCAGCTTCTTCGGCGGTAAGGGGCGCATCTTCTCGGTGGTGATTGGCGGCTTAATCATCGGCACCATCAACAACGGCCTGAATATTTTGCAGGTACAAACCTATTACCAACTGGTGGTGATGGGCGGATTAATTATCGCGGCTGTCGCCCTTGACCGTCTTATCAGTAAGTAAGGAATGGATCATGAAAATCTCTCCCTCTTTAATGTGTATGGATCTGCTGAAGTTTAAAGAACAGATCGAATTTATCGACAGCCATGCAGACTATTTTCATATTGATATTATGGATGGCCACTTTGTGCCGAATCTGACGCTGTCCCCCTTCTTCGTCAGCCAGGTCAAGAAACTGGCGAGCAAGCCTCTTGATTGTCATCTGATGGTGACGCGTCCGCAGGATTATATTGGCCAACTGGCGCGCGCCGGTGCGGATTTCATCACGCTGCACCCGGAAACCATCAACGGTCAGGCATTCCGTCTGATTGACGAAATCCGCCGCCACGGTATGAAAGTGGGCCTGATTCTCAACCCGGAAACACCGGTTGAGGCGATGAAATACTATATCCATAAGGCTGATAAAGTGACGGTGATGACCGTCGATCCCGGCTTTGCCGGGCAGCCGTTCATCCCGGAAATGCTGGATAAAATCGCCGAGCTGAAAGCCTGGCGCGAGCGTGAAGGGCTGCATTACGAAATTGAAGTGGATGGTTCCTGCAATCAGGCCACCTACGAAAAATTGATGGCGGCAGGCGCGGATGTCTTTATCGTCGGCACCTCCGGGCTGTTTAACCACGCGGAGAATATCGACGACGCATGGCAAGTGATGACGGCGCAGATCCTGACGGCGAAAAACGAGGTACTGCCTCATGCAAAAACAGCATAGCGTTGTGGCGGGTGTGGATATGGGGGCAACCCATATTCGTTTTTGCCTGCAAACGGCAAGCGGTGAGACTCTGCACTGTGAGAAACAGCGTACGGCGGAGGTGATCGCGCCCGGCGTGGTGGCCGGTATTGCACAGATGATTAGCGAACAGATCGCACGCTACGAGGCGCGCTGCCGTGGTCTGGTGATGGGATTTCCGGCGCTGGTCGGCAAAGACAACCGCACCATCATTTCGACACCCAATTTGCCGCTGCAACCTGAAGAAGTGCATGACCTCGCGGGAAAACTGGAGGATGCGCTGGGCTGCCCGGTCGCGTTTTCCCGCGACGTTAACTTACAGCTGTCGTATGACGTCGTGGAAAATCATCTCACACAGCAGCAGGTGCTGGCCGCCTACCTCGGCACGGGAATGGGCTTCGCGGTGTGGATGAACGGCGCGCCCTGGACCGGAGCGCATGGCGTGGCGGGCGAACTGGGGCACATTCCCCAGGGCGACATGACGCAGACCTGTGCCTGCGGCAATCCAGGTTGCCTCGAAACGGTCTGTTCCGGGCTGGCGCTGAAACGCTGGTACGAACAACAGCCACGGGATTTCGCGCTGGACGCACTGTTTGTCCACGCCGGAGAAGCGCCATTCGTCCAGGCGCTGCTGGAAAGCGCCGCCCGCGCGATTGCCACCAGCATAAATCTGTTCGATCCCGATGCGGTGATTTTGGGCGGCGGCGTGATGGATATGCAGGCTTTCCCGCGCGAACAATTAATTACCCTGATCCAAAAATACCTGCGCCGACCGTTGCCGTATCAGGCCGTACGTTTTATTGCCGCCTCGTCTTCCGCGTTTAACGGCGCGCAGGGCGCGGCAACGCTGGCGCGCTGCCGTTTTCTGTCATCGCGGTGATATCGCGACGCTTATCAGGCCTGCACATGCGCCGCCCGCAGCGCCTGCGCGAGCTGCGCCCGGGTAAATGGTTTACGCAGCAGCGCCACATCCGGCAGCGCGGGGTTATGCGCCGGGCGTAAATCCTGCCCGCTGATAAGCAGCAGCGTCAGGCGGGGATAATGCTTGCGGGCATGGTTGATCACCTCCACGCCGCTCAGACTGCCTGGCAGCATTAAGTCGCTGATAAGAACATCAATCTCGCCGGATGACGCCAGCATCTGCATCGCCTGCTCGCCGTTGGCGGCCTCCAGCGTCAGATACCCCAGCAGATGCAGTTGCTCGCACAACGTCTGACGAACATCCGCCTCATCTTCCAGTACCAGCACCAGTTTCTCGTCGCTGGCGGTACTTTGCACCGCGACTGGCTCCAGGTTTGCCACCGCAGGCGCGATGGCGCGGGGAAGCTGCAATCTGACCGTCGTCCCCTGCCCCGGCGCGCTCTCAATTTCGACACGACCGCCCGACTGGCGCACAAAGCCGTAAACCATCGATAACCCAAGTCCGCTGCCGCTGCCGGTCTGTTTGGTGGTGAAGAACGGTTCGAACACCTGCGCCTTCACCTCCTGCGACATACCGCAACCGTGATCGATCACCTCCAGCGCCACCATATCCTGACGACGTCCGTCACTGCGCGTAACCCGCTGATTCCAGGTGCGGATTTTGATCGTCCCTGTTTGTCCTTCCATCGCATCGCGGGCGTTCATCACCAGGTTGATGATCGCGTTCTCCAGTTGACTGACGTCTATCCACGCGGCCCAGGCGGGCGACTGGGCTTCTATCTCCAGCGTCAGCGTGGCCGGTAGCGAGTGACGCATCAGTTCGCTCAGGTTTTCCAGCAGCGTTTTCAGTTCCACCGAGTGCGGGTGCAGCGACTGTTTACGGGAGAACGCCAGCAGGCGTTGCGTCAGCAGCGCCCCGCGCTCGGCGGCCTTCAGCGCGCGGGTAATGCGTGGCGCATCCGGCGAGTCGGGGCTGACCAGCTCCAGACTGCCGATAATCACCGCCAGCAGGTTGTTAAAATCATGTGCCAGCCCGCCCGTCAGTTGCCCTACCGCTTTCAGTTTCTGGCTGTGCAGCAGCGCCTCTTCCAGCCCCTGACGCTCCGTTCGGTCGATCTCCATCTGGGAGGTCTTTTCTTTCAGCAGGCGGGAGGTGCGCTCCAGCGACGCCGTATTGCGGGCAAAAACGTTAAACGCGCGCGCCAGTTCCCCCAGCTCGTCCCGCCGCTGCAAGGCAGGGACGCTGACATCCGATTCGCCGTGCGCCAGCCGGGTCATGGCGCGCGAAATCGCCGTCAGGTTAGAACCGAGGTTGCGGTAGATATACCACCCGGCAAAGCCGGTAATCACCACCGCCAGCAGGGCGAAGGTCATGATAAACAACGCGCCGGAGCGCAATTCCTGATGGCTTTGCGCCACCCGCTGTTCTGATATGATCGCCACCTGCGCCGCATACTGATTGATGTCGCTGTTTAAAATCGCCACCAGCGCTTTGATGTGGAACATGTACCAGCTGATGGCCAGGTCGCTTTGCTCCAGCGCCGCCGAGAGCGGTTCAAGTTTGCGTAACTCCTGGTTAAAGTCAGACAGAATCACGTTCACCAGCGGATCGGCATGTTGCTCAGGCAGGGCGCGCATCACGCCATCCAGCTGTTTAATGACGGCGCGCGGCGTCGGCGTTTCGATGGCGGCGCGAATCAGGCGATCCATTTGACTGAACAACGCCGCATCCTGCGCCGCATCAAGCTGTTGCAGATGCCGCAGGTAACTCTGATTCTGATACAGCGAACTCAGCAGCGTATTACGTTCCAGATGCCGCCGCTGCCCGCGCTGCAACATGCCCGCCACGCTGGTCTGCAACTCGTTGCTGCGTTGAATAATGCGGGCCACCAGCCCCGGTTCCTGCTGTGCCAGCGGGGCGGTCGCCAGCTGTTCGAGTGAATGCCTGAGCGCCCGCTGAGTCTCCTGCAACCGCTCCGCTTCGCCCTTGTACTCCAGCGCGCCGACCACCTGCGACAGCCGCACCGCCGCCGTCGCCACGTTCGCCGTATCGCGCGCCAGGTTCATACTGCCGGTCATGTCATCGACGGTTTGCTGCTGCACCTGCTCCTGTATTTGACTCGCATGCTGAAAACCCAGCACCGCCACGCCGCTCACCATCAGCGTCACCGCCACTACCAGCAGATTAAAAAACAGCAGTCGCCCGCGCGCACTGGCGAAAAAGTGACGTCTGTGCTGCGGCATATCACGCTCCATGAAGAAAAATCGCAATATGACAAATATGAACGGCTTCTGACATTTTGCATTTACTTTCCTGTGATGGAGTGCTGATATCGCTAACCCCGCAGGAGATCCGCCATGAGCAGGACACCGGTTCTGGAGATGCGCAATATTGCCAAAGCGTTTGGCAAATTTTACGCGCTGAAAGGGGTCGATCTGACGGTATATCCCGGTGAAATCCACGCGCTGATGGGCGAAAACGGCGCCGGTAAAAGCACCCTGATGAAGATTCTCGCCGGTGCATATACCGCCACCAGCGGCGAGATTCTGATCGACGGTCAGCCCTTTCATATTCGTGGGCCGAAAGATGCCCTGAGCGCAGGCATCACTCTGATTTATCAGGAGATGCAGCTTGCGCCTAACCTTACCGTCGCCGAAAATATTTTCCTCGGCAGCGAGCTGTCGCGCGGCGGCATCGTGCAGCGTAAAGAGATGGTGTTGCAGGCGCAAAAGGTCATCGACCGACTCGGCGCGCAGTTTAAAGCCAGCGATCGGGTAATGCGGCTGACCATCGCCGAACAGCAGCAGGTGGAGATCGCCCGCGCCCTGCATCGCAACAGCCGTATCCTGGTGATGGATGAACCTACCGCCGCCCTCTCATCTCGTGAAACCCACCGTCTGTTTGAGCTGATCATGCGCCTTCGCGATGAAGGGATGGCGGTTATCTATATCAGCCACCGCATGGCGGAGGTGTATGAGCTGTCCGATCGCGTCAGCGTCCTGCGCGACGGACAGTACGTCGGCAGCCTCACCCGCGACAAACTCAACGCGTCCGAACTGGTGCGCATGATGGTCGGGCGTCCGTTAAGCGACCTGTTCAACAAAGAACGCGACATCCCGCTCGGTAAACCGCGCCTGAACGTTCATCACCTTACCGACGGCGGTAAAGTGCAGCCGTGCAGCCTGCTGGTACGTTCCGGCGAAATCGTCGGCCTGGCCGGGCTGGTCGGCGCCGGGCGTTCCGAACTGGCGCACCTGATTTTCGGCGTGCGTAAAGCCACCGGCGGGATGATCGAGGTGGATGGCGAGCCGGTGGTGATCCACTCCCCACGTGAAGCCATTGAGCACGGTATTGGCTACCTCACCGAAAACCGCAAAGAACAAGGGTTGTTTTTAGAACTGGCGGCGGCAGAGAACATTACGATGGCGACGCTGGAGCGCGACGCCAACTGGGGGATGCTGAACCGTAAAAAAGCCCAAAGCATCTCCGATGACGCCATTCAGTTACTCAACATTCGCGTGCCGCATGCTCAGGTTCGCGCCGGAGGTTTGTCCGGCGGCAATCAGCAAAAGCTCCTGATCTCACGCTGGGTCGCCATCGGCCCGCGCATTCTGATTCTGGACGAACCGACGCGCGGCGTGGATGTCGGCGCGAAAAGCGAGATCTATCGCATCATGAACGAAATGGCGCGTAAGGGCGTGGCGATCCTGATGATCTCCAGTGAATTGCCGGAAATCGTCGGCATGAGCGATCGCGTCTACGTCATGCATGAAGGCAGCATTGCCGGGGAATTGCACAGCCAGGACATCACACAGGAAAACATCATGCGGCTGGCGACCGGCGTAAACGACTCCCACCTTGAGGCGGTGAAATCATGAATAACCCAACCACTCCCCAGCAGGTGGCGAAGTCCGCCTCCGCAAAAAAGATGTTGATGAGCGATCTGATGCAAACGGTCGGTATTTTACCGATTTTAGTGCTGATCGTGGCGGTATTTGGCTTTATCGCACCTAACTTTTTCACTGAAAGCAACCTGCTGAACATCACCCGCCAGGCGTCGATCAACATCGTGCTGGCGGCGGGGATGACGTTCATCATTCTGACCGGCGGCATCGACCTCTCCGTGGGGTCGATTCTCGGCACCACCGCCGTGGCGGCGATGGTGGTCTCTCTGATACCGGAGTTCGCCATGCTGTCGATTCCGGCGGCGCTGATGCTCGGCCTGGGGCTGGGGCTGATTAACGGCGCGCTGGTGGCCTTCGCCGGGCTGCCGCCCTTTATTGTCACGCTCGGCACCTATACGGCGCTGCGCGGCGCTGCCTACCTGCTGGCGGACGGCACCACGGTGATCAACTCCAACATCAGCTTCGAGTGGATCGGCAATAACTATCTTGGCCCGATTCCGTGGCTGGTGGTTATCGCCCTCGCGGTGATCGTGCTGTGTTGGTTCATTCTGCGCCGCACCACGCTGGGCGTACATATTTATGCCGTGGGCGGCAACATGCAGGCGGCGCGTTTAACCGGCATCAAAGTGTGGCTGGTGCTGCTGTTTGTGTACGGCATGAGCGGCCTGCTCTCCGGGCTGGGCGGAGTAATGAGCGCCTCGCGTCTCTACAGCGCCAACGGCAACTTAGGCATGGGGTATGAGCTGGACGCCATCGCGGCGGTGATCCTCGGCGGCACCAGTTTTGTCGGTGGGATCGGCACGATCACCGGCACGCTGGTGGGCGCGCTGATCATCGCCACCCTGAATAACGGCATGACGCTGATGGGCGTCTCTTACTTCTGGCAACTGGTGATCAAAGGGGCGGTGATCATCATAGCGGTGCTGATCGACAAATACCGTACCCGACACCATCAAAGTGCATAGACAACTTGCCGGATGGCGGCGCAGGCCTACCCGTTCGCAGGCCGGATAAGCGCAGCGCCATCAGGCTTATAACAACAATACCCTACGTGAGGAAAAGAGTATGCGTTTGAAACCATTAGTGACCGCGCTCTGTGCTGGCGCGTTACTGGCCGCATCGCCGTTTGTACAGGCCAAAGAACTGAAATCCATCGGCGTGACGGTGGGCGATCTTGCCAACCCGTTCTTCGTGCAGATAACAAAAGGGGCGGAGCTGGAAGCACGCAAACTGGCCGGTGATGGCGTAAAAGTGACGCTGGTCTCCAGCGGCTACGATCTGGGTCAGCAGGTTTCGCAGATCGACAACTTTATTGCCGCGAAGGTGGATATGATCATCCTTAACGCCGCAGATTCAAAAGGGATCGGCCCGGCGGTGAAACGGGCGAAAGACGCCGGGATCGTGGTGGTCGCAGTTGACGTGGCTGCCGAAGGCGCAGACGCCACCATCACCTCTGATAACACCCAGGCGGGCGAAATGGCCTGTAAATACATTACCGATCGTCTGAAAGGCAAAGGCAATGTGGTGATCATCAACGGGCCGCCGGTTTCCGCCGTGCAGAACCGTGTCGAGGGCTGTCAGACCGAGTTCAAACGCCACCCGGATATCAAGGTGCTCTCCTGGAACCAGAACGCCAAAGGCAGTCGCGAAGGCGGGCTGGAAGTGATGACCGCCCTGCTGGCTGCGAATCCGAAGATCGACGGCGTATTTGCGATCAACGATCCGACGGCGATCGGCGCCGATCTGGCGGCGAAACAGGCACAGCGCAATGAGTTCTTTATCGTCGGTGTGGATGGTTCGCCCGATGGCGAAGAGGCGCTGAAGCGTGAAAATTCCCTGTTTGTGGCGACCCCCGCACAAGATCCGCAGGTGATGGCGGCAAAAGCGGTGGAGATCGGCTATGACATTCTACAGGGCAAACCGGCGCCTGGTGAACCTGTGCTGATTCCGGTGACGATGATCGATAAAAACAACATCGGCAGCTACAAGGGCTGGACGGTGAAATAACGGAAAGCGGCCTCTGCGTAGGCCCGATAAGCGCAGCGCCATCAGGCAGTAAACCCATGCCGGATGGCGGCAAAAATGCCTTATCCGGCCTACAAGGCTACATCACAATAAGGAGAATTCTTTCAATGAAACGCTCCGAAATAAACGAAATTCTCGGCCACACGCGGCAATTCTTTTCCATGCATGACGTCCACCTGCCGCCTTTCGCCAGCTTTGCCCCATCGCAATGGCGTCAGCTTGATGCCGCCTGGAGCGAAGTATTCGATCTCAGGCTCGGCTGGGATGTTACCGCGTTCGGCGGGACAGATTTTGCCGCTCAGGGACTGACGCTGTTTACCCTGCGCAACGGCTCGCCCAAAGGTATGCCTTATGAGAAATGCTACGCGGAAAAAATCATGCATGTGCGCGACGCGCAGGTTACGCCGATGCATTTCCACTGGCGCAAACGTGAAGACATTATCAATCGCGGCGGCGGTAATTTAATCGTTGAGCTGTGGAACGCCGACTCCCGGGACCAGACCGACAATACCGACGTCACCATTGTGATAGACGGCTGTCGACAGACCCATGCGGCAGGCAGCCAGCTGCGCCTTTCGCCAGGAGAAAGCATTTGCCTGACGCCGGGCCTGTATCACAGCTTCTGGGCGGAAAAAGGGTTTGGCGACGTGCTGGTCGGCGAAGTTTCTTCCGTCAATGACGATGACCATGACAACCATTTTCTCCAGCCGATCGCCCGCTATAACGACATTGAAGAAGATGAACCGGCGCAACTGGTGTTGTGTAACGAGTACCGCCTGTTCTGCTGAACAAGGAGCACATTATGCCGTTGATTTCTCTTGCCGATGGACTCGACCATGCCCGCAAGCATCGCTATGCGCTGGGGGCGTTTAACGTTCTGGATTCCCACTTTTTACGCGCGCTGTTCGCCGCCGCCAGGCAGGAACGCTCGCCGTTTATCATTAACATTGCCGAAGTCCATTTTAAGTATGTTTCGCTGGACTCGCTGGTCGAAGCGGTAAAATTCGAAGCCGCCCGACACGATATTCCGGTGGTGCTTAACCTCGACCACGGGCTGCATTTTGAATCCGTGGTGCGGGCGTTACGTCTGGGCTTCAGCTCGGTAATGTTTGATGGTTCCACGCTGGAGTATGAGGAAAACATCCGCCAGACCCGGGAAGTGGTGAAGATGTGCCACGCCGTTGGCGTGTCGGTAGAGGCGGAACTTGGCGCGGTTGGCGGCGATGAGGGCGGCGCGCTGTATGGTCATGCCGACGAATCGCTGTTTACCGATCCGCAGCTGGCGCGCGATTTTGTTGACCGCACCGGTATTGATGCCCTGGCCGTCGCCATCGGCAACGCTCACGGCAAATATAAAGGCGAGCCCAAACTCGATTTCCCACGTCTGGACGCCATTCGCCAGCAAACGGCGCTACCGCTGGTGCTGCACGGCGGTTCCGGCATCAGCAATGAGGATTTTCGTCGCGCCATTACGCTGGGCATTCACAAAATCAATTTCTACACCGGTATGTCGCAGGCTGCGCTGGCGGCGGTGGAATCACGGATGACTAACCGCCAGCCGCTGTATGATGAGTTCGCCGAACTGCTGCTGGGCATTGAAGAAGCGATTACCGATACGGTATCGGAACAGATGCGCATTTTTGGCAGCGCGGGGCAGATCTGATGGAACGTAAAGGCATTATCGCGGCGGGCAATATGCTGGTCGACCATGTGCACCAAATCGTACAGTGGCCGGAGCGCGGCTGGCTGGCGGAAATCACCCATAGCGAACGTTCGACGGGCGGCGCGCCGCTTAATGTCCTGCTGACGCTGGCAAAGATGCACACCGGGCTGCCGTTACAGGCTGTGGGATTAATCGGCCAGGACGCCGACGGAGACTACATTATGGCGATGCTGGAGCAGTATCACGTCAATCGCCAGCATGTCCAGCGCACCACGTTTGCCCCCACGTCGATGTCGCAGGTGATGACCGATCCCAGCGGGCAGCGCACCTTTTTCCACTCCCCCGGCGCTAACCGTCTGTTGGATCTGCCCGCGTTCGATGAGCTTGATGCCTCGATGAAGATTTTCCACCTGGGCTATCTGCTGCTGCTCGACAGTCTGGATATGCCGGATGATGACTACGGCACCCGCAGCGCACGGCTGATGGCGCAGATGCATGAGGAGGGCTTTGAGACTTCGCTGGATCTGGTGTCCCGCAAAGGCGATCCGCGCTATCAGCCGCTGGTTTTGCCCGCGCTACGCCATCTGGATTATCTGGTGATCAACGAGCTGGAGGCCGGGGAGTTCAGCGGTCTGGAGATCCGCCAGCCCAACGGCGAACCGCATATTCCGCACATCGCCGCAGCCGCCCGCGAATTGCTGGATGCAGGCGTCCGCCAGCGGGTGGTGATTCATTGCCCGGAAGGCGCCTGGGGCGAAACGCCGGATCAGCCTGGCGTCTGGATACCATCGCAAAAGCTGGAGCAGAGGGAGATAGTCGGTAGCGTTGGCGCGGGAGATGCGTTCTGCGCCGGTTTTTTGTATGGCTGCCACGAAGCATGGCCGCTGGCCGAGAGCATTAAGCTGGCGCACACCTGCGCGCGGGTCAGCCTGCTGTGCGCCAATGCGATTGATGGCGCGAAAACGCTTGAGGAGTTACGAACGCTTTTGTAGCCAGTTCGCCTGATGGCGCTGCGCTTATCAGGCCTACAAATACGCCGCCATCCGGCAACTGCGCCTGATTACGCGGCTTTATCGTGGTGCTGCACATCGGCGGCAAAAACATACCCGAGGCCGCGCAGGGTTTTGATCAACGTCGGCTGATGCGGATTGATTTCAATTTTGCGGCGCAGACGCATAATCAACACGTCAATGGTGCGATCAAACACCTCAACGCTGTCGCTGTGCGTTAATTCCAGCAACTGCTCACGGCTGAGCACCCGACGGGCGTTTTGCGCCAGCGCCAGCAGCAAACTGTATTCCCCCTGGGTGAGATCCACCGCCTGCTGCTGCGGATTGTGCAACTGACAGCGCGCGGTATCCAGATGCCAGCCATTGAAAGAGAGGCCAGACGTCTGCACGCTTCCGCCTTCGGCGATCAGCACGCCAACCCGACGGAGTACGGCTTTCATTCGCGCCACCACCACGCGCGGGTTAAACGGTTTGCTGATGTAGTCATCAGCGCCCATCTCCAGCCCGACCACCACATCCGACTCGCTCCCCAGCCCCGTGAGCATCACCACCGGCAGCGTAGGCCTGATCTTCTGTACCTGCTGCAACACCATCAAACCGTTCGTGTCGGGCAGCATCATATCCAGCAACACCAGCGCAATCTCCGGCTGGGTTTCGACGCACGCCAGCGCAGCCTGCCCGGTATGGCAGACCGTCACCGCAAAAACGTGCTCGTTCAGGACATCCTGCAACAATGCGCAGACCGCCGCGTCATCATCCACGACCAGTATGGCTGGTTTCATCACCCTTCCCCATTTCACATCCCCTACAGATGAGTGTGATTGATTCTGCCCGGAGTGACAGATATTGCGCAGCAGGAGATGCAGGAAACATAACCCTGGTCACACTGCCGGGCCGTCACTGCTTTTCCTGTTCGTCACGTCAAAACTGACGACAGCCTGTTTTTCGTCAGGGTTTTGACCAAATTTTACCCGTAATATCAGGGAAAGACCCCAATAAAAACATGGCATAAAAGATGCATAATGAGGCCGACAGCGCGTATGCGCGATTTGATTAACTGGAGCGAGACCGATGAAAAAAGTCGTCACGGTTTGCCCGTATTGCGCATCAGGTTGCAAAATCAACCTGGTGGTCGATAACGGCAAAATCGTCCGGGCAGAGGCGGCGCAGGGGAAAACCAATCAGGGTACTCTGTGTCTGAAGGGCTACTATGGCTGGGATTTTATTAACGATACCCAGATCCTGACCCCGCGCCTGAAAACCCCTATGATTCGTCGCCAGCGTGGCGGCAAACTGGAATCCGTTTCCTGGGATGAAGCGCTGAACTACGTCGCCGATCGCCTGAGCGCCATCAAAGCGAAGTATGGCCCGGACGCCATCCAGACGACCGGTTCGTCTCGCGGCACAGGTAACGAAACCAACTATGTAATGCAAAAATTCGCGCGCGCCGTTATTGGTACCAATAACGTTGACTGCTGCGCTCGCGTCTGACACGGCCCATCGGTTGCAGGTCTGCACCAGTCGGTCGGTAACGGCGCAATGAGTAATGCGATTAACGAAATTGATAACACCGATTTAGTGTTTATCTTCGGCTACAACCCGGCGGATTCCCACCCTATCGTGGCGAATCATGTGATTAACGCTAAACGCAACGGCGCGAAAATTATCGTCTGCGATCCGCGCAAAATTGAAACCGCGCGCATTGCCGACATCCACATCGCGTTGAGAAACGGCTCGAATATCGCGCTGCTCAACGCTATGGGTCATGTCATTATTGAAGAAAATCTGTACGACCAGGCGTTCGTCGCCTCCCGTACTGAAGGCTTTGAAGAGTACCGTAAGATTGTCGAAGGCTACACGCCGGAATCCGTTGAGGATATCACCGGCGTGAGCGCGCACGATATTCGCAAGGCGGCGCGTATGTACGCCGAAGCGAAAAGCGCCGCAATCCTGTGGGGCATGGGCGTGACCCAGTTCTATCAGGGCGTGGAAACCGTGCGTTCGCTGACCAGTCTCGCCATGCTGACCGGCAACCTCGGTAAGCCAAGCGTGGGCGTAAACCCGGTTCGCGGCCAGAACAACGTTCAGGGCGCATGTGACATGGGCGCGCTGCCGGATACCTATCCGGGCTATCAGTACGTGAAAGACCCGGCTAACCGCGAAAAATTCGCCAAAGCCTGGGGCGTGGAAAGCCTGCCAGCGCATACCGGCTATCGCATCAGCGAACTGCCACACCGTGCTGCGCATGGCGAAGTTCGCGCGGCGTACATTATGGGTGAAGATCCGCTGCAAACCGATGCGGAACTCTCTGCGGTGCGCAAAGGGTTTGAAGACCTGGAACTGGTCATCGTGCAGGACATCTTTATGACCAAAACCGCGTCGGCGGCGGATGTTATCTTACCGTCTACGTCGTGGGGCGAGCATGAAGGGGTGTTTACCGCTGCTGACCGTGGTTTCCAGCGCTTCTTTAAAGCCGTTGAACCGAAGTGGGATCTGAAAACGGACTGGCAAATCATCAGTGAAATCGCCACCCGTATGGGCTACCCGATGCACTACAACAACACCCAGGAGATCTGGGATGAGTTGCGTCATCTGTGCCCGGATTTTTACGGGGCGACTTACGAGAAGATGGGCGAGCTGGGCTTCATTCAGTGGCCTTGCCGCGACACGTCGGATGCCGATCAGGGGACGTCTTATCTCTTCAAAGAGAAGTTCGACACCCCGAACGGTCTGGCGCAGTTCTTCACCTGCGACTGGGTCGCACCGATCGACAAACTCACCGAAGAGTACCCGATGGTGCTGTCTACGGTGCGTGAAGTCGGCCACTACTCGTGTCGCTCGATGACCGGGAACTGTGCCGCGCTGGCGGCGCTGGCGGATGAGCCTGGCTATGCGCAAATCAACACGGCCGACGCCGCGCGTCTGGGCATTGAAGATGAAGCGCTGGTCTGGGTTCATTCACGTAAAGGCAAAATTATCACCCGTGCGCAGGTCAGCGATCGTCCGAACAAAGGGGCGATTTACATGACCTACCAGTGGTGGATTGGCGCCTGTAACGAGCTGGTGACGGAGAACTTAAGCCCGATTACCAAAACGCCGGAGTACAAGTACTGCGCCGTGCGCGTCGAGCCGATCGCCGATCAGCGCGCCGCCGAGCAGTATGTGATTGATGAATACAGCAAGTTGAAAACCCGTCTGCGCGAAAGCGCAATGGGGTAATCTGCCGAATGGCGGCATGAGAATGCCTTATCCGGCCTACGACCTGTTTCCACTGTCGGCCTGATAAGATGCGTGAGCATCGCCATCAGACATTTTCCTTGCAACAGCCTCCGCCGGAGGCTGTTTTTTTATCCATACGATCTCTTTATACTGTCTACTCCGTACCCTAAATAAAACTCAAAATGAAACCACTTCTTGCATTGATGTTCTTAATGACATTCTTTGCCCATGCCACCGATACTGAGCCTGGCAGCCAGTATCTGAAGGCGGCGGAGGGCGGAGACCGACGCGCACAGTATTTCCTTGCCGATACCTGGTTCAGTTCCGGCGATCTCAGCAAGGCCGAATACTGGGCGCAAAAAGCCGCAGACAACGGTGATGCGGATGCCTGCGCATTGCTGGCGCAAATCAAAATCACCAACCCCGTCAGTCTGGATTATCCGCAGGCTAAAACGCTGGCCGAAAAAGCGGCACAAGCGGGCAGCAAAGCCGGAGAAATCACTCTGGCGCGCATTCTGGTCAACACCCAGGCGGGGACGCCTGACTATCCAAAAGCTATTTCACTGTTGCAAAACGCCTCAGAAAACCTGGAGAGCGATTCTGCCGCCGATGCGCAGATGCTGCTCGGGCTGATTTATGCCAACGGCGTGGGCATTCCTGCCGATGACGATAAGGCGACCTGGTATTTCAAACGCAGTTCCGCCATTTCCCGTACCGGCTACTCCGAATACTGGGCCGGAATGTTGTTCTTAAACGGCGAACAGGGCTTTATTGAGAAGAATAAACAGAAGGCGCTGCACTGGT
The DNA here is from genome assembly GCF_030333125.1 of Citrobacter sp. CK206. Taxonomy (NCBI): domain Bacteria; kingdom Pseudomonadati; phylum Pseudomonadota; class Gammaproteobacteria; order Enterobacterales; family Enterobacteriaceae; genus Citrobacter; species Citrobacter sp. CK206. The sequence goes on along the minus strand of NZ_JAOWGM010000031.1, from coordinate 93,209 downwards.
TGAATCTGAGCTGTACGGAAGGGTTTGATACCGGCTGCGAAGAGTTTGATAAGTTAACCAACGGGTGAATGTAATATTGCCGGATGGCGGCGCAAGCGCCTTATCCGGCCTACAGACCACAGCTTCCCGTAGGCCGGATAAGCGTAGCGCCATCCGGCAATCTGTCATGAATTACTGATTCGCGGTCTTATCAAATTTGCCCAATACCTCGCGCTCATACGCCAGCGCTTTCTTACGGTCAAACTTGTGTTCCCACTTGGCGATAACCAGCACCGCCAGCGCATTACCCACCACGTTCAGCGCGGTACGCGCCATATCGAGGATACGGTCAACACCGGCGATAAACGCCAGCCCTTCCAGCGGAATGCCCACGCTACCCAGCGTCGCCAGCAGCACCACGAAGGAAACGCCCGGCACGCCCGCAATCCCTTTCGAGGTGACCATCAGCGTCAGCACCAGTATGATTTCCTGCCACAGCGACAGGTCGATACCGTACAGCTGCGCGATAAAGATCGCCGCAATACTCTGGTACAGCGTTGAGCCATCAAGGTTGAAGGAGTACCCGGTCGGCACCACAAAGCTGGTGATCGACGCCGGAGCGCCATAGGCCTCCATCTTCTCGATAATGCGCGGTAGCACGCTCTCTGAACTGGCCGTGGAGTAAGCCAGAATCAGTTCATCTTTCAGGATACGAATCAGAATCCAGACGCTCAGACCGCACAGACGCGCCACGATGCCCAACACCACCAGCGCGAAGAACAGAATCGCGAAGTGTACCAGCAGCACCAGTTTCGCCAGCGGCCACAGCGACGCAAAACCAAAGTTCGCCACGGTCACGGCGATCAGCGCAAACACCCCAACCGGCGCGTAACGCATCACCATGTGGGTCACTTTAAACATGGTTTCTGAGATGGAGCGGAACACGGTGACCAGCGGTTCACGGTGAGTCGCAGGCAGGGAAGACAGACCCAGGCCAAACAGCACCGAGAAGAAGATAATCGGCAGCATGTCGCCCTTCGCCATCGACGCGACAATATTGGTCGGAACCAGTGACAAAATCGTGCCCATCAAACCGTGCGCATGGCTTTGTACTTCTGCCGTCGTGCTTTGGTATTTCGAAATATCCACGGTCGCCAGTTGCGACATATCAATCCCGGAACCGGGTTGAAACACGTTCGCCAGTGTAATACCGAGGATAATGGCGACGGTCGTGATCACTTCGAAATAGATAATGGTTTTGGCACCGATACGTCCTAACTGTTTCGCATCGCCGACACCGGCAATACCGACAATCAGAGTGGAAATAACAATCGGAACGACGATCATTTTGATCAGATGGATAAAGATATCACCCGCCGGTGACAGCAGGTTGGCAACCAGCCATTCGCGGCTGTCGCTGTGATAATGCAGATAACTGCCCAGAAGAATACCCAGCACCATGGCCAGCAAAATCTGCCAGGCCAGGCTGATTTTCAAGTTTTTCATAACAACAGACTTCCTCAATGAAGCGCCGTTCTGCATTCAAAAAAGGATGAGAACAGTACATACTGAAAGGGTATGAATTGTGTTGCGTTCGTTTGTGGAGTTTTTTAACGCGCATAATCAGTACCATTTGCATGGCATACTGCGCAACCCTTTCAGAACAGGGCATCTAACTGATTTTATGCATAATAACGCGAGTTTATCGCGATCATCATGAATAACTATTTGTTATGGAAAGATTTTTATTTCCTCAAAAACGAATAATACCTTTCTGGAATTATTTTAACGCCACCGTTCATTCGCTTACTTTTTAAACAGCAAAAACGACACAAATCACAAAAAAACAAAATTATTTCTGACGATTCTGCAACAACTTCGCCATATTAATAGCGTCAATGAGTTGCACGCGATTAACCCTTGGCGAGTTCAAATCCAGTAATTTTTGCCAGAATGCGATGGCCTGCACATAATCAGCCTGCATAAACGCATCAGCGGCCAGCAGCATTAACGCGGTGACTTCCGAAGCATCAAGCGCCAGCGCTTTATCGATCATTTCACGCGTTTCCGGCGTCATATGCTGCCCGGACTGGTAATAGCGCACCGTCGCCAGCGCCGAATAGATCTCCGCGTTCTCTCCCCGCAGGCGCAGCGCCTGCTGATACGCCAGCAGAGCATTGTCATAGGCATTACGCCAGAGGTAGTACTCGCCCAGCGTCGCCCACTGCGCGCTGTCCTGCGGGTTTGCGCGAATCGCCGCCTGCAACGTCAGCAACTGCTTTTCCGCCGTCGGTTCATCGGTAAACGCCCGCAGCGGATCGGCCAGACGCTGCTGTTCCTGGCGAACGGCCTGCCATTTTGACGACACCAGATAGCCGCCGACGCAAGCCATCACCATGACGATCGCAACGGCCAGCAGCGCTTTCACCGGCAGCGGGCGCGACGGCGCGTCCGAAGCCACAGGCTCCGCCAAATCATGATGCAATTCCTGTTGTAGCTGCGCCTGGCGCTGGCTGTGACGCAGCAGCAGTACGCTCACCTGATGCAGACTCATTCACTCCCCCTCCTCTTTACGCTGACGCGCTATCACTCGCCACAGCGCCACGCCCACCAGCAGCAACAGCAGGAAAGGCAGCGCCCACAGCAGCAACGTTTGCCCGGTTAGCGCCGGGTTGTAGAGGACAAACTCACCGTAGCGTTCGGTCATCCAGGCGGTGATTTCCTCTTCGCTTTTACCTTCCGCCACCATGGTATAGACCTGATGGCGCATACTGACCGCTACCGGCGCGTTGGATTCCAGCAAGTTTTGATTCTGGCACTGCGGGCAGCGCAGCTGGCTGGCAATAAATAGTGATTTTTCCTGCTGTTGCGCGTTTTCAAAGCGCCAGGTGTCCACAACCTGGGCATGCGTCGCAAAGGTGATGAAAAACAAAATGATAGCCAAGAGTAAACCTATTCTGCCGGATGGCGCTGCGCTTATCTGGCCTACCATGTGTTGCGCACCCCGTACGCCGCCATCCGGCAACACGTTGATTAATTTACTCATCACGCTTCCTCCCACGCCAGCCGCTGAGCGCCGCGCCTGCAATCATCAACAGCCCTCCGCCCCAGATCCAGCGCACGCCGGTCTGGACATACAGGCGCATGGCATAGCGATCCTGCCCGGTTTTTTCGCCCATCACCGCATACCAGTCATGCAGCAGATTCCAGCGAATCCCCGGCTCCATCATCTGCTGACGGCGCGCCGCGTAAAAACGCCGCTCTGGCGTGACGCGCCCGATGTGCCGTTTATCCTGCTCAATGGCGATCTGCGCCTTCTCGGTGGTGTAATTGCCTTTCGCCTCCAGATCGAGACGTTCAAAACGAAACGTGTAGCCTGCCAGTTCCACCTGCTCTCCGGGGCGCAGATTAAGGCTGATTTCATGCCGACTGCCGCTGGAGAAAATAATCCCGGCGGCGACAATCAGTACGCCAGTATGCGCCAGCAGCGCCGGAAGCTGGCGGCGCACAGACACTCTCCGGCTTCTGATTGTCGCCAGTACGATAACTAACAGCATCAGCAGCCCAAACGGCAGCGTGGCGCGATTAAAATAGGGCGCGCCGACGGAGAGTCGCCCCCAGCCGAACAGGCCGTAAATCATCGGATAGAGCGTCCCGATAAGCACAATCAGCAGCACGGCGCTAAAAAGCAGCAGCGCGGCCAGAATCATCATCTCACGCGACCAACTGCCAAAACGCGCATTCTGGCGGACTTGCTGGCCTCGCCACGCGTACAACCCGAGCGACGCCAGGCTCAACACGGTAAACAGCGCGAACAGCGGCACCGCACGCACGTTATCCAGCGCAAAGGCATGGACAGAAACCAGAATGCCGGAGCGCACAATCAGCGTGCCCAGCAGGGATAAAATCAGCGTCAGAATCGCCAGCAGCAAAGACCAGTGGCGGAAGATGCCGCGCTGGCGGGAAACGAACAGGCTGTGCAGTAGCGCGCTGGCGGAAAGCCAGGGTAATAAAGAAGCGTTTTCCACTGGGTCCCAGAACCACCAGCCGCCCCAGCCCAGTTCGCAGTACGCCCACCACGACCCGAGAATGATGCCCAGCGTCAGCGCGCACCAGCCGGGGAGCGCCCAGCGCCAGCAGACCCAGGCGGTGGCCGCGCTAAAGCCGCCGCGCAGCAATGACGCCAGCGCAACGCCCGCTGCGACCATCAGGCCGCCATAGCCCAGATAAAGCAGCGGTGGATGGAGAATCAGCCCCAGGTGTTGCAGCATCGGATTGAGATCGCGCCCCTCAATCGCGGGCGGAAAGATACGCACAAACGGGTCCGACCAGACCACGACAAACAGCAGCAGCAGGGCGGTCATCATCGACAGAATACAGAGCGTTAGCGGAAAGAGCGCATCGCGCTCGCCTTTGCAACGCCAGGCGAACAGCGCGCTCCAGCCGGAAAGGAACAGCACCCACAGCAGCAGCGATCCTTCATGACCGCCCCACACCGCCGCCAGTTTTAATCCCCACGGCAGCAGGCTGTAGCTATGCTGTGCAACGTAGACAACCGAAAAATCGCTGGTAAGAAAGCAGAAAACCAGAATAGCGAACGCCAGTAATAACAGCGCGAATTGCGCCAGGACGCCGATTATCGCCAGACGTCTGATGCCCTGCCAGCGCTGGCGCAACCCCACCAGCGTGGCAAGTGGGGTCAACACGTTGACCCCAAGACTCAGCAGTAATGCCAGAAAACCGGCTTCAGGAAGGAATACGTCCAGAGATCACCCTGCCTAAGCTCACGCGACCGTTAGCTGTCCCGCATAAAGAATGAAAAAGCGCAGCAGCAGGACACCGGTCAGGCTGGCGCCGCATACCGCCAGCACGCCGTGAAACGTCGAACCGCGATTCGCCCACGGCTTCAGCAGCATTGGCACAATCAGCCCCAGCCCCGCGACGCCAAGCCAGAACCACCATGTCCAGAATCCGCCGCCCAGCGCCGCAGTCAGCGAGCGCATTTTGCCGTCATCGCCCAACGCCAGCCCAACGAAGAACGCCGCCAGCAGGAAGATTTCCAGCCAGACGACCGGCGTTTCCATGCGATGCACAAAATGCGCTTCAGTGCTGTGCGGATTGCTGCGATGACGCAAGGCCATCGCAATCAGCGCCACCGCCGCCCCGGAAGAGATCCCCGAGAACAGGAACAGCACCGGCAGGATCGGGTTATTAAGGAACGGATAGGACTTCAGCGCCGACAGCAGGAAGCCGGTATACGCCCCCAGCAGTACCGCCAGCACCAGCATTACCGTCTCAAGCAGGCGATGGAACGGCGTCAGCAGCGTCAACGCTTTCTGCACCATCCCCAGACGCGGCAACCAGCGCTGTTGCAGGGCAAGCACTTCTTTTTCAAAGATTTTCGCCAGCCACAGAACCAGCACCACCATATAGAGCTGGAACAGCATGACGCCCATCGACATCACTGACGTGAAGCTGTAGTGGAACATCAGTTTCCAGAAGGTCCACGGGCGCGTCAGGTGAAAGATCAGGATCAGCAGGCCAAGAATAATTGCCCCCGGCCCCACCACCAGCGTCGTACGCAGCAGCGTGCTGTCCGCCCCGCCCGCTTCCGGGTGAATGCGGCGCAGCAAAATAGCCAGCGTCACTAACCCGGCAGAAATACCAATCAGAAACAGATAGATGGCGATGGGCCAGTCCCACACCAGCGATTCAAAATGGAAAGCAGAAGCGTGCGTCATTGGCTCACCTCCCCAAATTTAAAGGGAACGCGGTAGACCTTCGGTTTCGTACCCAGCGCCAGCTTGTAGCGGTAGGTGGTTTTCTGCCGCAGCAGACGAGAGATGTCGCTGTTGGGATCGTCCAGGTTGCCAAACGTCAGCGCCTTTGTCGGGCAGGACTCGACGCAGGCGGGCAACTTACCCGCTTTCAGGTTGGTTTTCCGGCAGAAATCGCACTTATCCGCCGTCTTGCTGACCGGATGGATAAAGCGTACGCGATAAGGACACGCCGCAATGCAATACTGGCAGCCGACGCACAGATCCGGGTTCACATCAACGATACCGCTGGCGGCATCGCGGAATGACGCCCCGGTCGGGCAAACGTCGACGCAGGGCGCATGATCGCAGTGCTGGCACGAATGACGGAAGAATTGATACTTCACGTCAGGAAACGTCCCCTGCGGCTCGCTGCGGATAATCGTCAGACGCGACACGCCCTCCGGCACCTGGTTCACTTCCCGACAGGCATCCATACAGGCGGTACAGCCGATGCATAATGACTCATCATGCACCATGCCGTAACGCACGCCGTTGATATTCAACGTTTTCGCCACCACGCGTCCTGCTGTTCCGCTGACCGCCACCAGCGCGCCGACGCGGGTGATAAACTGGCGACGAGAGCAACTCATGGATGCTCCTTAAGCAAGGGAACGGACGCCGGGTTAAAGTGCGGATTGGTGCGCTGATCGCTGTGGCAATCGACGCAAATCTTAATCCGTCCTTTCTCATTGAGCGTCTGCATCGTATCTTGCTGTGGATGCAGCGAGTGACAGCTGGCGCACGCCACTTTGGTCACATGGACATCATGCGGCCAGAACGCTTTTTGCAGCTGCTCAGGCAGGTGGCAGGACATACAGACGCTGTTCTGCTGCTCTACCGTATACATCGGGTCGTTAAAGCGCATCACATCTTTCACCCCTTCGCGGTGTTTAGGCGATGGCTGACCGTGACAGTTGGTGCACGTAACCGGCAGCTTGTTGTTCGGGTTAACGACAGAAGCGTGCTTACCGTGCATACCCTCGGTATCCGGCTTGTGGCAATCCAGACAAGCAGCATCTGGATTACGCTGCTGGGTGACCGTCCAGCGTTGCTCTGAGTCCTGCGGCGTTGGGGTAGCGGTTATCCCACACAGGCTCCAGAACAGACCTGACGCCAGCACCCCAGCAGTTAATAACGAACGTAATACGCTCATATTCACTCCGTTGAGTTATCCGCCTCTTACGAGGCGGAATGTGGGGTTATTGGCTTAACAGACCGTTTTTACGCGCCTGATCTTCCCATTGCGGAATCACCGTCTTGATGAAGTCCTGCTTCTCGGCGTTGATTTGCTGCATGTTCAAACCAATCGCTTTCTGGGCTTTCTCTTTGGTGGAGATATCCGGCAGCGGGATTTCATGAGTGATGCCTTTACTGCCCAGCAGGCGCACCAGTTTGGTACGGGCATCCGCCGCTTTATCCATCGCGCCGCCCAGCATACGCAGACCTTCATCCGGGGCATGCATATGGATGCCGTGCGAGGCAATCGCCAGATCCCAGCGCCACTGCGCATGACGGATATCGTCCAGAATCGGTTTCATTTCCGCTTCTGTCGCGCCCGCATCCCACGCCGCTTTCGCTTCGAAATGCGCGTGTACTAACTGATCTTCAACCTTGATTTTCAGGTCATGAATGGCCTGTTTACGCTCAGCAACCACTTTTTGCAGGGAGGCTTTATCCTGGGTGTGGCAGTTGGCGCAGGTCTGGGCGAAGTTATCAAACGGGTTGCCAATCTTATGGTCGGTGTAAAGTTTGCCTTCGGCGTTCTGCACTTTCGGCATGTGACAATCAATACAGGTCACGTTGTTCTTGCCGTGAATGCCCACGCTCCAGGTTTCATATTCCGGGTGCTGTGCTTTCAGCATTGGCGTTTTCGACAGCGGGTTTGTCCAGTCAGAGAAGGCGATGGCGTCGTAATATTTCTCCATATCCTCGACTTTTGTTCCCTCGTCCCACGGGAATTTGACGGCTTTGTTTTTACCGTCAAAGTAGTACTCCACATGGCACTGCCCGCACACCATAGATTGCTGGTCAAAACGGCTGGCTTTATCAAACGGTTTGCCGATGGTTTCCATCGCGCGCTCGGCATAAGGACGGGAGAGCGTTAACGCCGGTTTGCCTTTGGCGAAATCGTCTGAGGCGGTGTTATGGCAGTCGGCGCAGCCCAGGGCATTGACGATTTCCGGGCCGCCGCGCGCCCATTTACCGTGGAAGTAGCCATCTTCGCCATCTTTCTGGATCAGACGCGCCACATCCGGGCTTTTACAGCTCCAGCAGGCCATCGGCAATGGGCCATCTTCGGCATTTTTCGGTGCGCCGGTACGCAGAGTTTCACGCACATCGGTAACCGCATAAGCGTGCCCGCGCGGCTTATTGTAGTCACGCGAGAAGGGGTATCCCGCCCACAGGATCACCAGACGCGGGTCTTCTGCCAGCGCATCTTCACGCGTTGACTGTTCTGACGTCGCTTTCCATGAGAGATATTGATCGGGATGCTGAGGGGCGAAGGTTTCATTCTTCGCTTCAACGGTGACGGTCTTTGCGGGAACGGACGTTTGTTCAGCGTATACAGAGGAAATGAAAAAAAACGGTAATATCAGGCTGAAGAAACGGCGTGCGCGTAATATTGTCCTTGCCATAGAGGTCTCATCCAGATTGCGCCATTGCCTTCAATGGCGGTTCTTTATTTTGTTTTTCCACAACAGCAACCGCACGAATACTGTCATGACATTGCTCCCCTCTATGTGTAACAAAAAACCCCATTAAAAATGTTGTCTTTAATCAATTGTAAGTGCATGTAAAATACCACTTTAGAGTTATACGCCCCTCCTTAAACCTACTCCTTTCGTTAGCATTCGACGCGGATCACTTTTTCAACAACTCGCCTGTAACTGCATGTTATCGCGGGTATTAATCCATTTTTGCGAGATTCCTTCAAAAATCACTTTGCCGTTTATTTGCACAGTTCCGTTATTGCGTGATCTGCCGCGCAAATACTAAACAAAACTGCCAAAGCCCCTACATTTAACTTTTGTGAGACATATTATTAACATCTTACAAGGAGAACAAAAGCCATGAGCCAAATACATAAACACGCTATTCCCGCAAACATTGCGGATCGTTGCCTGATAAACCCGGAGCAGTATGAGGCGAAATATCAACAATCTATTAACGAGCCAGATACCTTTTGGGGTGAACAGGGAAAGATTCTCGACTGGATTACACCGTATAAAAAAGTGAAGAACACCTCCTTTGCGCCCGGCAACGTGTCGATTAAATGGTATGAAGATGGCACGCTGAACCTGGCGGCAAACTGCCTTGACCGCCATCTGCAAGAAAACGGCGACCGTACCGCCATCATCTGGGAAGGCGATGACGCCACCCAGAGCAAACACATTTCATATCGCGAATTGCATCGCGATGTTTGTCGTTTCGCCAATACGCTGCTGGAGTTGGGCATTAAGAAAGGCGACGTCGTGGCTATTTATATGCCGATGGTGCCGGAAGCGGCGGTGGCGATGCTGGCCTGCGCGCGCATTGGCGCGGTGCATTCGGTGATCTTCGGCGGCTTCTCGCCGGAGGCGGTTGCCGGGCGAATCATCGACTCCAGCTCACGTCTGGTGATCACCGCCGATGAAGGCGTGCGTGCCGGACGCGGCATCCCGCTGAAAAAGAACGTCGATGATGCACTGAAAAACCCGAATGTGAACAGCGTTGAACATGTGGTGGTTTTAAAACGTACTGGCGGGAAAGTCGACTGGCATGAAGGCCGCGATCTGTGGTGGAGCGACGTGATTGAGAAATCCAGCGCTGACCATCAGCCGGAAGAGATGAATGCGGAAGATCCGCTATTTATCCTCTACACCTCCGGTTCAACCGGCAAGCCAAAAGGCGTGCTGCATACCACCGGCGGCTATCTGGTCTATGCCGCCACCACCTTTAAGTATGTCTTTGACTATCACCCGGACGATATCTACTGGTGCACCGCAGACGTAGGTTGGGTGACCGGGCACAGCTACCTGCTGTATGGGCCGCTGGCCTGCGGCGCAACCACCCTGATGTTTGAAGGCGTGCCAAACTGGCCGACGCCTGCGCGGATGGCGCAGGTGGTGGATAAGCACCAGGTTACTATTCTCTACACCGCCCCAACCGCTATTCGCGCCCTGATGGCGGAAGGCGATAAGGCGATTGAAGGCACCGATCGCTCTTCGCTGCGCATCCTCGGTTCCGTCGGCGAACCAATCAACCCGGAAGCGTGGGAATGGTACTGGAAGAAGATCGGTAACGAAAAATGCCCGGTAGTGGACACCTGGTGGCAGACCGAAACCGGCGGATTCATGATCACGCCGCTGCCCGGCGCGACTGAACTGAAAGCCGGTTCCGCCACGCGTCCGTTCTTTGGCGTGCAGCCCGCGCTGGTGGATAACGAAGGCCACCCGCAGGAAGGGGCGACCGAAGGCAATCTGGTGATTACCGACTCCTGGCCGGGTCAGGCGCGTACCCTGTTTGGCGATCACGAGCGTTTTGAGCAGACCTACTTCTCTACCTTCAAAAACATGTATTTCAGCGGCGACGGCGCGCGTCGTGACGAAGATGGTTACTACTGGATCACCGGGCGCGTCGATGACGTACTGAACGTTTCCGGCCATCGTCTGGGCACGGCGGAGATTGAATCCGCGCTGGTGTCGCATCCGAAGATTGCCGAAGCCGCGGTGGTCGGTATTCCGCACAACATCAAAGGCCAGGCCATCTACGCCTATGTCACGCTGAATCACGGCGAAGATCCGTCGCCGGAGCTGTATACCGAAGTACGCAACTGGGTACGTAAAGAAATTGGCCCGCTGGCAACACCGGACGTGCTGCACTGGACAGACTCACTGCCGAAAACGCGTTCCGGCAAAATCATGCGCCGTATTTTGCGCAAAATCGCAGCGGGCGATACCAGCAATCTGGGCGATACCTCAACCCTCGCCGATCCTGGCGTGGTCGAGAAACTGCTCGAAGAGAAGCAGGCCATCGCAATGCCTTCATAACCCTAACCGTGAAATGCCCGATGGCGCGCTGCTTATCGGGCCTACAGGTTCAACATCGCTTGTAGGCCGGATAAGGCTTCAGCCGCCATCCGGCAAAATAAAAAAATCCCCCTACCTTATCTCTGGAGACTCTGTGATGAATGACAATATTTATCAACGGATAGAAGACAGTGCGCGTTTCAGGGAGTTAGTCGAAAAACGGCAACGGTTTGCCACCATCCTGTCGGTCATCATGCTGGCGGTTTATATCAGCTTTATTCTACTGATTGCCTTCGCGCCGGGCTGGCTGGGCACTCCGCTACACGCCGGCACCAATGTCACCCGGGGTATTCCAATTGGGGTGGGCGTCATTCTGATCTCCTTCATCCTGACCGGTATTTACATCTGGCGGGCGAATGGTGAATTCGACCGTCTTAACAACGCCGTACTGCACGAGGTTAAAGCATCATGAAGAGAGTCCTGACGGCGCTTGCCGCCACACTACCCTTCGCTGCAAACGCAGCGGATGCCATTAGCGGTGCAGTAGAACGCCAGCCAACCAACTGGCAGGCAATCGTCATGTTCCTGATTTTCGTGGTGTTTACGCTCGGCATCACCTACTGGGCCTCTAAACGCGTTCGTTCACGCAGCGACTATTACACGGCAGGCGGGAATATTACCGGCTTCCAGAATGGGCTGGCGATCGCCGGCGACTATATGTCCGCCGCGTCGTTCCTCGGGATTTCCGCTCTGGTGTTCACCTCCGGCTACGACGGGCTGATCTACTCCCTTGGCTTCCTGGTGGGCTGGCCTATCATTCTGTTCCTGATCGCCGAGCGCTTGCGTAACCTGGGTCGCTATACCTTTGCCGACGTCGCCTCTTACCGACTGAAACAGGGGCCGATCCGCATTCTGTCTGCCTGTGGTTCGCTGGTGGTCGTGGCGCTTTACCTCATCGCCCAGATGGTGGGGGCAGGTAAACTGATCGAGCTGTTGTTCGGTCTGAACTACCACATTGCGGTCGTGCTGGTGGGCGTTCTGATGATGATGTACGTCCTGTTCGGCGGCATGCTGGCAACGACATGGGTACAGATTATCAAAGCCGTACTGCTGCTGTTCGGCGCCAGCTTTATGGCGTTCATGGTGATGAAGCACGTCGGCTTTAGCTTCAACAACCTGTTCACCGAAGCGATGGCGGTACACCCGAAAGGTTCAGCCATTATGAGCCCGGGCGGTCTGGTCAACGACCCGATCTCCGCGCTGTCATTAGGCCTGGGGCTGATGTTCGGTACGGCAGGCTTACCGCACATTCTGATGCGTTTCTTTACCGTCAGCGATGCCCGCGAAGCGCGTAAAAGCGTGTTCTACGCCACTGGCTTTATGGGCTATTTCTACATCCTGACCTTTATTATCGGCTTCGGCGCAATCATGCTGGTCGGCGCTAACCCGGAGTATAAAGATGCCGCAGGCGCGTTAATCGGCGGCAACAACATGGCGGCGGTTCATCTGGCGAACGCGGTAGGCGGCAACCTGTTCCTCGGCTTTATCTCTGCGGTGGCCTTCGCAACGATCCTGGCGGTCGTGGCCGGTCTGACGCTGGCAGGCGCATCGGCGGTATCTCACGACCTGTACGCGAACGTGTTTCGTAAAGGCGCGACCGAACGCGAAGAATTGCGGGTATCGAAAATTACCGTACTGGTGCTGGGCGTGATTGCCATCATTCTGGGCGTGCTGTTTGAAAACCAGAATATCGCCTTCATGGTCGGCCTGGCGTTTGCTATCGCGGCGAGCTGCAACTTCCCAATCATCCTGCTCTCCATGTACTGGTCGAAGCTGACCACGCGCGGCGCGATGATGGGCGGCTGGTTAGGTCTGGTGACGGCTGTCGTGCTGATGGTTCTCGGCCCAACGATTTGGGTGCAAATCCTCGGCCACGAAAAAGCCATCTTCCCGTATGAGTATCCGGCGCTGTTCTCCATCAGCGTTGCCTTTATCGGGATCTGGTTCTTCTCCGCTACCGATAACTCTGCGGAAGGTAATCGCGAGCGTGAGCAGTTCCGCGCCCAGTTCATCCGTTCCCAGACCGGGTACGGCGTTGAGCAAGGCCGCGCGCATTAATTCAGCGCACTCCTCCGGCCCCCGGGTCGGAGGACAACATCAGAACATCACTTTTGCGACCAGCGGCGCCGCCAGCACCATCATCACACCGGACAGCATCATCACCAGACTGGCGACGACGCCCTCCTGCTGACCCAGTTCATACGAACGCGCCGTACCTGCCCCATGTGATGCCGCGCCAAACCCGGCCCCTTTCGCCATTCCTTCACGAATAGACAGGCGCAAAAACAGCGCATCGCCAACCGCCATCCCGAACACGCCGGTCACCACCACAAAGAGCGCCACTAAATCCGGCTGACCGCCCAGCGGCTCTGCCGCCGCCAGCGCAAATGGCGTGGTGACGGAACGCACGGCCAGGCTGCGCTGAATCTCATCCGGCAGCGTAAACAGGCGCGCCAGCCAGACGGAACTGGTAACCGCCACCACGGTTGCCGTTACCACGCCCGCCGTCAGCGACATCCAGTGGCGTTTAATGATGGCGAGATTATCGTAAACCGGAACGGCAAACGCGATGGTCGCCGGGCCTAACAACCACAGCAGCCAGTGCGATTCGCCAATGTAGTTCTGCCAGGAGATATGGCCAAACACCAGTATCAATACCAACAGCGCGGGCGTGAGCACCAGCGGCATCAACGGCAGCTTACGAAAGCGACGATACAGCCGCTTATTGACGAAATAGATCCCCAGCGTGATGACCAGGCACAGTACGCTTAGCTGAAAATTACTCACGGTTTACCCTGCTCATCTCATAGCGGTATACGTTATCCACCACCCATGCGGTTGCGCCAAGCACCATCAGCGTGCTGATCGCAATCACGGCGAAGATGCGCCAGCCGTCCATCAACAGCAGTTGCGCATAATTAACGACCGCCACCACGGCGGGGACAAAGAACAGCAGCATTTCCGCCAGCAGCCAGCGTGCGCCCGCACGAACCCAGTTAAGCGGGATCACCCGACAGACAATCAGCGCCAGCATCAACGCCATCCCAACCAGATTGGCGGGAAGCGGCAGATGCAGCCATGAAACAAGATATTGAGCAAAAATAAATAAACCTGCATACAGCAGTACCTGAACCGGTATCTGGAGTCGTTGCATAACAGCAGGCGTAACGCGGCTTATCGCCACAGCCATGAGGGAATGTCCTGAAAAATAAAACGGAACGCCAGTATAGAGAGCGCCCGTCCGCTACTGAAATGAATTAAACTCATTGCAGGCATAGTCTTAAGGAATAATCATGGATATCAGAACGCTGCGTTATTTTGTCGAGGTGGTGCGCCAGCAGAGTTTCACCCGCGCAGCGGAGAAGTTATTTGTCACTCAGCCCACCATCAGCAAGATGCTGAAGAATCTGGAAGATGAGCTTAATTGCACGCTGCTGATCCGCGATGGGCGACGTCTGCTGCTGACGGATACCGGGCGCGTGGTGTTCGAGCGCGGCCTGGCGATCCTCGCTGAATTTCGCCAGCTGGAAGCAGAGCTGGGCGATATTAACCATCTCAATAAAGGGCTGCTGCGGCTTGGCATCCCGCCGATGGTCGGCATGCTGATGGCCGGGCCGATTAGCCTGTTTCGCCAGCGTTATCCGGGTGTGGAACTGAAGATTGCAGAATTTGGCGGTTTGACGGTACAGCAGGCGGTAATGAACGGCGAGCTGGATGTGGCGATGACCGCGCTGCCGGTGGAGGAAGAGAGCGGACTGACGACCTTGCCGCTGTTCAGCCACCCGCTATGCGTGCTGGTGCCGCGTTCCGGTAAGTGGATGGCGTGCGAGTCGATTTCCCCCGAAGAGCTGGCGGAGCATCCCCTGCTTATCTACAACGAAGATTTTGCGTTGAATCGCCAGTTGATGCGGCTTTTTAAGCAGCATGATGTGAAGCCGCGTATTGCGGTACGCAGCGGTCAGTGGGATTTCCTGGCCGCTATGGTACAGGCCGGCGTCGGAATTGCGATTTTGCCGGAGCCGATTTGCCAACGGCTGGATAAACAAACCCTGCGTTGGCTCCCGCTGGAGAGTGATTTACGCTGGCAGTTGGGCATGATCTGGCGCGAAGGCGTTTATTTGTCCCACAGCGCCAGAGCGTGGTTGACGTGTTGCGAAGGGTTCTGGTTAACGCAGGAATAACGCCTCGCTCGCCGGATGGCGGCGCAAGCGCCTTATCCGGCCTACGGGAGTGCATTTTGTAGGCCCGGTAAGCAAAGCGCCACCGGGCAATTTAATCACCGCGTTCACCAACATTAAGCCCGGTAATCTCTCCCGCCCAATCCGCAGGGTATATCCCGTGGCGAACATCGCGATGAAATGTTGAAAAGGGCCAATCCTTTACCTGTTTAACCCAGGCATGTTTAACCGGATTGATATAACTATAATCAACATGCTGGCGATAATCGTATTCATCCCGAATCGTGTGTTCCCAGAATCGAGGTTGCCAGACCTGACGCAAACCCAGCGATTTAGAGAAATGTTTTTTAATTTCGCGCCAGCGAGAGGAGAAATCGTGCTCGTTTTCAGGGAGGGTCCATACACAATGCATATGTTCGGGTAATACAACCCAAGCGTTGATATGAAAAGGTTTACGCTGTTTAACGCTGGCGATGGCATGACGAAGCGCATGGATATGGGACGTAAGAAGACCGCTTTTACGATCCTGAAGATTAACGGTGAAAAACCACGTTCCACCATTAATGTAATAACGACGATAGTTGGACATGTTGGCTCCTTTTCTCCGAGCGTAGAGGGAAAAGGAGAAAGCCAACAATGAGCAGAGGTAAATTCAGGAAAACGGCTCGCAAAATTGTTGCGCCGCCAGGCAATATCGCCCCCTGTAGGCCCGGCAAGCGAAGCGCCACCGGGCGATACGGGTGCTTACTGATTCTCGATCAACAATGCTTCCAGCAAATCCAGGTCATGCAGCAGTTTTTGCAGGGTTTCGTTACTGATCTCACGCGTCGCGCGCAGGTGGTACAACTCTGCACGTTCCGAGCGTAGCGCCGCCAGGCGGAAGCGCCGTTCAAGGTTCTCTTCCTGCATTGAGCTTTCCACATCGTTACGCCCATCGGCGCGGCGACGCAGGTTACCAATCACACGGGAGCTGACCTCGGTGAGCAACTGGTTATCGATGTTCTCTTCGGTATCCGCCGCCAGACGCTCTTCCATCTTCTGAATCGCGACAATCGCCACTTCCGCCGTGGCGGCGCGGGCGATTCGCTCCTCTTTCTGCTGCTGTGAGTGATCGCCCACTTCCAGATGTTGCAGCAGAATCGGCAGCATCACGACCCCCACAAACAGCGAGAACAAAATCACGCCCGCCGCAAGGAATACCAGCTCATAGCGCGCCGGGAAGCCGTTACCATCCGGCAACAATAGCGGGATAGAGAGCACACCGGCCAGCGTAATCGCCCCGCGTACCCCCGCAAAGGAGGCGATGAGGACTTCACGCATCGTCCAGGCGCCAAACTCCATCGGCTTTTTCTTCAGGAAGCGATTACTGAAGTTCTTCATCGTCCACAGCCAGCCAAAGCGCACCAGCATCAGCGCGGCATAAATCAGCACGATATCGGTGAACAGCATCCAGGTTTCAACGTTGGGATCGGCTTCCGCCGCCACCAGCGACGACTCCAGAATCCCTGGCAGTTGCAGACCCAACAGCAGAAAGACCATGCCGTTAAAGACAAACTCCAGCATCGCCCAGGTGCTGTTGGCACGCAGACGCATCGCCAGCGGCGCGCGACGCATAACACCAGAACGGGTGATGGTCATCCCGGCCGCCACAGCGGCAAGAATGCCGGATACACCGATATGTTCCGCAATCAGGTAGGAGGCGAACGGCAGCAGGAACAGCAGGACGATTTGCGTCGCTGGCTCATCCCCGCCCCAACGGCTCAGGAAACGCAGGGAGCGACCGTATAACCAACTGACGACAAAACCCGCCAGAATACCGCCCACTGCGACTTTGAAGAACTCCACCGTCGCCCCGCCGACGGTAAACACCATCGTCCCCATCGCCACAGCGACGGCAAATTTCAACGACACCAGGCCGGACGCGTCGTTCATCAACGCCTCGCCTTGCAGGATGCCCATAATTTTCTTCGGAATGCGCCCCTCGCCGACAATGCCGGAAAGCGCAACCGCATCGGTCGGCGACAGCACGGCAGCCAGCGCGAAGGCCGGTATCAGCGGAATGCCCGGCACCAGCCAGTAAATCATAAAGCCAATTCCGACCACCGTGACCAGCACCAGCGCCAGCGCCAGGCCGAAAATCTCTCGCCCATGTTCGAGAAACTCCCGGGTCGGCGTTTTCCAGCCATCTGCGAACAACAGCGGCGGAATAAACAGCACCAGGAACAGTTCAGGGTCAAATTCCACATGCAAACCAAACGTCGGCCATGCCAGCAGCGCGCCAATGGCGATTTGCATGAGGGGTAAAGGAAGCTGGAAGGGCAATACACGAGTAAATACCCCCGACAGCGAGACCACAAGGGTCATGATGAGTATTGTGAAGAAGATTTCCATGCGTTCCCTGTTTGCGATATTTCTTATGTTTTAAAACGTGAGGCGTCGTGCCTCAATTCTATCTTCCTCAGAGTAACGCAAAAGACAACGGGATGTGTCCTGAAAATAAAAACGGGCGGCAAAAGCCACCCGTTTTTAGAGGACGCCAGGAATCAGATAGCCCAGCCGCCCGCATAGAAGGCGACCAGCGCTACGGCAATCACCACGGTGCCGACGTTCAGCTTACGCCATTCGCCCGACACAATGCGGCCGATCACCAGCGTAGCAAAACCAATCATAATGCCGGTTACGATGTTGCAGGTCAGGACGATAAACACCGCCGTGATCAGACCCGCCATCGCATCCACAAAGTCAGCGAAGTCGATTTTCGCCACGTTGCTCAGCATCAGCAGGCCGACGTACATCAGCGCGGGCGCGGTCGCGTAGACCGGAACCAGATAAGAGAGCGGAGAGAGGAACAGGATCAGCAGGAACAGGACGCCGACGGTGATCGCCGTCAGACCCGTTTTACCGCCTGCCGCCGTACCCGCCGCCGATTCAATGTATACCGCCGCAGGCGCTGCGCCAACCAGACCAGAGAACACGCTGCTCAGGGAGTCGGTGGTCAGCGCTTTGCCGCCATCGATAATCTGCCCGTCTTTATCCAGCAGGTTCGCCTGGCCAGCGACCGCGCGAATCGTGCCGGTGGCGTCGAAAACAGCGGTCATCACCAGCGCCAGCACGCTCGGCAGGACGATCGGGTTCAGCGCGCCCATAATATCCAGGCTGCCAATCAGCGAGTTGCCGTGTTCATCACTTAAAGACGGCATAGCAAAAAAGCCGGAGAAATGGACGGATGGATCGAAGATCAAACCCACAACCGAAATACCAATAATGGTCAGCAGAATGCCGCCCGGCACCTTCAGTTTTTCCAGGCCGATAATGACCGCCAGACCAATCAGCGACATGATAACCGGGAAAGAATCAAAGTTACCCAGCGCGACCGGCAGACCGTCCAGCGGGTTCTTAATCACCAGACCCACGCCATTCGCGGCGATCAGCAACAGGAACAGGCCGATACCGATGCCGGTGCCGTGCGCCACGCCATGCGGCAGATTGCGCAGGATCCAGCTACGGATACCGGTCGCCGAGATGATGGTAAACAGCACGCCCATCAGGAATACCGCACCCAGCGCAACCGGAACGCTAATGTGCTGACCCAGCACCAGGCTAAACGCGGTGAAGGCGGTCAACGAGATGGCGCAACCGATAGCCAACGGCAGGTTCGCCCACAGACCCATAACAATAGAACCGACGCCAGCCACCAGGCAGGTCGCCACAAATACGGCGGCAGGCGGGAATCCGGCTTTACCCAGCATCCCCGGAACCACGATAACGGAGTAGACCATCGCCAGGAAAGTCGTTAATCCGGCAACCACTTCCTGACGGACGGTGCTTCCACGGTGTGAAATTTTAAACCAGGCGTCGAGTGAACCGCCGGTACGCGCTGAAGGCGTAGACATAGAAAACATCCCCTGAGAGTTTATTTTTCGTCGAGTATGCGTGGTGGACAATCCACTGCCAGCGAAACGTCATCTCCTTGTGCTACGTTTGCAACAATAAGGGGTGTCGCAAAAAAGCAAACGTTTAACTCCGCGCATACAAAACGGGTAGTAAAAAAAGCAAACGATTATCCAGCGATAATACGGGGCTTTTCAACTAAACTTTGCGGCTTTTTGCTTATTTCTTTTCATCACGCTCAATAAATCGCCAGTCGATGCGCAAACGTTATCGTCAATGCGCAATCTGATAACATTTTTTCTCGGGCGGACGACTGACACATCCGTCTATCCGCCAGGGATCTCAAAAGGACCGCCTTGCTGGATAGCCCTTTGCCACGCCGGGCGCATCTCTACGCGCTTCTTCCAGGCGCTAATGTGCGTCAGGTCGTTAATTCCGCCTCGGCTCAGTAACGCAAACAGAGGAAAACTCATCTGGATATCCGCCATGCTGATATGTTCCCCGGCAAACCAGGGCTGCGCGGCAAGATGCGCATCAATGTAGCGCGCATGCGTCTCCAGTTGCGGGTTGAGATACGCTTTTTGCACGCCCTGCCCCAGAATGCCGCCCAGCGTGCGTAACCCAAATGGCACCGGCGGTTTACCCAGGCTGACAAACACCAGTTTCATTAACAGCATTGGCATTAACGAGCCTTCCGCATAATGCAGCCAGAACCGATACTGCCGTTTTTGCCGGGCATCGGCAGGTTTAAACTGCCCTGCGTGGTCATAGGTTTCCTGCAAATACTCCAGGATGGCGCCGGATTCGGCGAGGATCTCACCGTTATCTTCAATAACGGGCGATTTTCCAAGCGGGTGGATTTTTTTCAGCGCCGGTGGCGCAAGCATGGTTTTTTCACGCTGGTAGCGAACAATCTGGTAGGGCAGCGACAGCTCCTCCAGCGCCCAGAGCACGCGCTGGGAACGAGATTGATTCAAATGATGCACCGTCAGCATGGCTGTCTCCTGTTTTTCATTCAAATTAACTATAGAAAAGAGCGAGAGATGGCGTAAAAATTTCGGCTAAAAAACAGACAATACACTGGCAAACGGGCGGGCATGGCATACAATTACAGTATCAACACAAACCGGAACCTCCACCACGTGCTCGACTGAGGGGTGTTGATGTCGGGGGAAACCCTCCCGTGAACCAACGGGATAGAGCGAAAGACAAAGACCGGAAACAAACTAAAGCGCCCTTGCGGCGCTTTAGTTTTATGCGCGGCGATATGGCGCTCGCTTATCCGGCCTACGCGCGTCCCGGCGAAACGACATTTAATCATCTTCCAGCAATCGCGCCCCTGTTCCCTGCGTACCGAGCTGATCGCCGGGGTTGCGCAGCGGGCAATCGCTACGCGACAAACAGCCGCAGCCGATGCAGCCGTCCAGCTCATCACGCAACGCCACCAGAGTATGAATACGTCTGTCCAGCTCCTCACGCCATTGCGAAGAAAGCTGCTTCCACTCCTTTGCGCTCAGCGTATGCCCCTCAGGCAATACGCCAAACGCTTCGCCAATGGTCGCCAGCGGAATGCCAATACGTTGAGCAATCTTGATGATCGCCACATAGCGCAGCACATCGCGCTTATATCGCCGCTGATTGCCGCCGTTACGGACACTGCTGATAAGCCCTTTGCTCTCATAAAAGTGCAGCGCCGATACCGCCACACCGCTACGTTTCGCCACCTCACCCGGCGTAAGCAGGGACTTTATACGCGGTAATTTCTTTTCCATAAATCGCTTTACCTCAAGTTAACTTGAGGAATTATACTCGCCCGCAGACAAAACGACGAATCGAACACTGAGAAAGAGGCAGCAATATGTCCCATCAGCAGATAATTCAGACCCTTATTGAATGGATTGATGAACATATCGACCAACCGCTGAACATTGATGTGGTCGCAAAAAAATCAGGTTACTCGAAGTGGTATTTACAGCGGATGTTCCGCACGGTGATGCATCAGACGCTGGGCGACTATATTCGTCAGCGCCGACTCCTGCTGGCCGCCGTAGAGCTACGAACGACCGAGCGCCCCATTTTTGATATCGCGATGGATCTGGGATATGTGTCGCAACAGACATTTTCGCGCGTCTTCCGCCGCGAGTTTGACCGCACGCCCAGCGACTACCGTCATCGTCTGTAACTTTACTGCCCGCGCTGCATCAGGAGTGCGGGCGACTGTTGCAGCCACTGAATAAACGCCTGCGGCGGCATCGCCTTCGCAAAATACCATCCCTGACAATACTGAACGCCGCGCTTGAACAGCCAGTTCACCTGATCTGCCGTTTCCACGCCCTCGGCAATGGCCTTCAGGTGTAAGCTTTGCGCCATTTCGATGATGTGTTCCGCGATCAGATGGCTGGTGCTATTGGTGGTCAGCGTGTCGATAAAGGATTTATCAATCTTCAGAATATCGACATTCAATGAATACAGGTTGTGCAGGTTTGAATACCCTGTTCCAAAATCATCAATCGCCACTTCAAAACCCGCCTGACGAAATGCCTGAATAACCGGCGTGGTTTTCGGCACGTCAATAAAGCCGCGCTCTGTCACTTCCACCTTAATTTGTTGCGCAAGAACGGAATGCTGGCGGGCTTTCTCCGCAATTAACGCGATAAGCCGGGAGGAGTGGAAATCAGAAGCAGAGAGATTAATAGAGATATAAAGATGAGGTTGCGAGGCGAGAAAATGTCCCAGATCGTTGAATACTTCTTCCACCACGTAATCGGTAATCTGCGCAATCATCCCCTCTTTTTCAGCCAGCGGGATAAACTCTGCCGGGCTCATCACCTGCCCTTCAAAACCAGGCCAGCGCAATAGCGCCTCCGCCCCCACGCATTTTTCATTTTGAATATCAATAATGGGCTGATAATAAAGACGCAGTTGACGTTTATCGATCGCTCGCTGCAACAAACGGCGCGGTGAATGATATTCCTCGCGCGTACGCGACCACATCAATAACACAATGATGCTACAGATAATGCCTAACGGCAGCGTTAACGTCGCCTGATGGTACAGGTTCTGATAGAAACGCGCGTTATCAGTGGAAACAATTATCGCGATCGGACGTTTTTCTGAATGGGCAATAGTATAGAAGCGATTATTTTGCTGAAAGGTAGATTCATCACGGTGCAGCAACGGTAATAATTGTTCGACGTTTGCCTGCTCGCTCACGGAGAAAAAGGAGTTCGTCACCGTATCATATACGCCCCAGGCCAGAGTGGGATCGTCTGACATCACCTCGCTGTAAGACAACGGATTTATTACCGCGACATAGTGTCCTCTTTGCATATACGTCATTTTGTAGCCAGCAAAGAACGGCGTATCACGATAGTAATAAATAGAAACGTCTGGTTCTCGTTTATAATCTGCGGCAGGGATAATATAAGGACTGGCAGGCGCCATTACCGTAGAGCATAAAAAATGATCGTCTTGCGCATAAATTAACTCGCTGATATACAGACGACCACGAATAATATCCTGCATTCGTTTTTGATGCGCAGGAGTACAGGCTTTTCCCTGATACTGCTGTATCGCGTCGCGGGCCAGCTCCACCTGCTGGACAACCAGTTCCGTTTTTTCTAATGCCAGCTCGGCAAAAGAGTGCAGTTGATTACGGGTTTCAGACACCGCCCGCATGTGGGCAAACCATAGCGCCAGCATCACGGGGAGTAATACCACCATGATTGTTCCAAGGAATCTCAGCAACTTTCGTTGCGCGCTATGATTCATTTCGGCCCTGTATCCCTGAATTGTCTGTGCCTGTCATCATCAAGGCGGATGCTATAACAAACAGGTGATTACGTTGCATGAATTAAGCGACATTAGCAACAGACTTTTCCTGGTAAAAGTCTGATATTGACGGATGACGATAATATTTTCCCGTAAGGCAAACTTAAAGTTATGCTTATTTTTATTAGGGAATATTCTAATCCAAAAGGAGTAAGAATTTTCCAGGGTTTTTTCCGATTAATGCAGAAAAATTAAGTTAAATTTCCAGGCTGGTTAATTTTCCGGCGCTAATAAAATGGTAATAAAAATACATCTTCAATAACCAGCTCCATAATCTTCCGGTATAGCCCCTCCAGATACCCATACTTAATTTATGGTTATAAAACGCACAAAAAAGGGTGCCCTGCACTGGCTAACAAACAATTTATTGTGATATAGTTCACAAAAATGATGAAACAGAAACGTTGTTTCATTCAGTGTCGATGTCATGCCCGTCGATAGCCAGAGTGTACCACGCCTTCCGTGAGCAACGCCGCGCTGTCCAGGGCACCTGCTATTCTCAGAGGAAATGTTTCATGGCTACCATAACCACTGGCGTGGTTCTTCTCCGCTGGCAACTGCTGAGCGCTGTGCTCATGTTTTTAGCCAGCACGCTCAATATTCGCTTTCGTAAATCCGACTATATCGGACTCGCGGTGATCAGTAGCGGCCTTGGCGTCGTGTCGGCCTGCTGGTTTGCAACCGGGTTACTCGGCATCACTCTGATGGATGTCTCCGCAATCTGGAACAATATCGAAGCCGTGATGGTGGAAGCCATGAGCCATACCCCGCCAGAGTGGCCGATGGTGTTGACCTGATGCTGATATAAGCCTCCGCCCGGAGGCTTTTTTATTCTCTCAAAAACAGCCAGTTAACCTTTCTCCCGCTAAAATCGCCGTATCATTTATTGTAATGAGAACTATTCTCATATTAACATCCCCGCCGTGATGATTAACTTTTGATACTTTTCCGCTATGCCGACTCCAGTTCAGTGCGCTCCTTTAACGTTTGAATCGCTGTATCGTGCGCATCACGGCTGGCTGACGCACTGGCTGGCGCGAAAGTTACAGTCGGCGTTCGACGCCGACGACGTAGCCCAGGACACCTTCCTGCGTATTATTAACGGTGAATCTCTGACGGCGATTCGCGACCCAAAGTCGTTTCTCTGCACCGTCGCCAAACGGGTGATGATCGACCTTTTCCGCCGCAATGCGCTGGAAAAAGCGTATCTGGAGATGCTTGCGCAGTTACCCGAAACGCTGGCGCCTTCCGCTGAAGAAAAGCAGTCGCATCTCGAAACGCTGCAACTTGTCGACAGGATGCTGGACGGGTTGAGCGCCAAAGCGAGAACAGCCTTCCTGCTTTCTCAGCTTGACGGGCTGACCTACAGCGACATCGCGCAACGTCTGAATGTTTCCGTCAGTTCGGTGAAAAAGTACGTCGCGAAAGCCACGGAACACTGCCTGCTGTTCCGCCTGGAGCATGACCTGTGAAAACCTCCCTCACCGATGCCCGCCGCCAGGCGCTACGTTCAGCCTCACACTGGTATGCCGTTTTAAGCGGGGAGCGCGTAAGCCCCCAGCAGGAAGCGAGCTGGCAGCAGTGGTATGAACAAGATCAGGATAATCAATGGGCCTGGCAGCAGGTCGAAAACCTGCGCTGCCAGATGAGCAGCGTCCCCGGCAAACTCGCCAGCCACACGCTGAAAGACAGCCGCCTGACGCGCCGCCACGTACTGAAAGGGTTGCTGTTGCTGGTCTGCGCGGGCGGCAGCTGGCAGCTCTGGCGATCGGAGTTGGGTGAAGGCCTGCGTGCTGATTATCGTACCGCCCGGGGGCAGACTCGCCAGCAGACGCTGGAGGATGGCACGTTGCTTTCGCTGAATACCGACAGCGCGGTTAACGTGCGATTTGACAGTAGCCAGCGCCAGATCCAGCTCTGGTACGGCGAGATCGCCATTACCACCGGAAAAGACGCGCTGCAACGCCCGTTTCGTGTACAGACGCGCCAGGGCCAGCTCACCGCATTGGGTACGGAATTTACCGTGCGCCAGGACGGCGATGAAACCGTCCTTAGCGTCCGACAACATGCCGTCGAAGCGATTCTCGCCGGAGATCCGCAACAAAAACGGGTTATTCAGCAAGGTGAAACGGTGCGCTTCAGCGCCTCGCAGTTTGGCGACGTCGCATCATTGAATGACGAGTCTGCAAGCTGGACGCAGGGCGTGTTAAGTTTCAGCGACAAACCTCTGGGCGACGTCATCGCCACTCTCTCGCGCTACCGGCACGGCATACTGCGTTGTGACCCGGCCGTTGCCGGATTACGCCTGACAGGGACGTTCCCGCTCGGCAACACCGATGCCGTACTGAATGCGATCGCGAAAACACTTCCTGTGAAAATTCAGTTTGTTACGCGCTACTGGGTCACGCTGTCCCCTGCCATTTAAACGATAACGAAAAAAATTATCATTTTTATTGTCCCTTTTGCCCCGCTCGTTCGACTTCATAACTGAATACAAATAAAGAAATGATGATGGAGACGTGATGGCCTTTCATAACACAGCACCTCTGGTGATGGCGATTCGTTTAAGCCTGCTTCCGCTTGCCGGACTGGCTTCACTGCCTGCATTTGCCACGCAGTTCGATATTGCCGCCGGAGACTTAGACAAAGCACTTAATCAATACGCTGCCCGCAGCGGCATTATTATGTCAGTGGATGCTTCGCTCACGCGGGGCAAACACAGTGACGGACTGCACGGCGACTACGCGCTTGAAGATGGCCTGCGCACGCTGCTAAAGGGGAGCGGCCTACAGGAAAAATCGTTAGGCGATAACACCTGGACGCTGGAAGCCGCCCCGGTTGCCAGCGAGGACTCGTTGACCGTAGTCGGCGACTGGCTGGGTGAAGCCCGGGAAAACGACGTGTTCGAACATGCCGGCGCGCGTGACGTTATCCGTCGGGATGATTTCACCAAAACCGGCGCGACGACCATGCGCGAAGCGCTGAACCGTATCCCCGGCGTCAACGCCCCGGAAAACAACGGCACCGGCAGCCATGACCTGGCAATGAACTTCGGTATTCGCGGTCTTAATCCACGCCTGGCCAGCCGCTCGACGGTATTGATGGACGGCATCCCCGTACCTTTTGCGCCATACGGTCAGCCGCAGCTGTCGCTCGCGCCGGTCTCTCTGGGCAATATGGATGCCGTTGACGTGGTGCGCGGCGGCGGCGCGGTGCGCTATGGGCCGCAAAGCGTGGGCGGCGTGGTGAACTTCGTGACCCGCGCGATTCCGCAGGATTTCGGTATTGAAGCCGGCGTTGAAGGGCAACTCAGCCCCACCTCGTCGCAAAACAATCCAAAAGAGACGCACAACCTGATGGTAGGCGGAACGGCGGATAACGGTTTCGGCACGGCCCTGCTCTACTCCGGCACGCGCGGCAGCGACTGGCGCGAACACAGCAACACCCGTATCGACGACGTGATGCTGAAAAGCAAATATGCGCCTGACGAGGTACACACCTTCAATAGCCTGCTGCAATACTATGACGGTCACGCCGATATGCCCGGCGGCCTGTCCCGCGCCGACTACGACGCCGATCGCTGGCAGTCCACGCGCCCGTATGACAGCTTCTGGGGCCGCCGCCAGCTTGCCAGTCTGGGGTATCAATACCAGCCCGACAGCCAGCACAAATTCAATGTTCAGGGTTTCTACACCCGCACCCTGCGCAGCGGTTATTTAGAGCAAGGAAAACGCATTACGCTCTCACCGCGCTACTACTGGGTTCGCGGCATTGAACCGCGCTACAGCCAGAGTTTTATGATTGGCCCGTCTGCGCATGAAGTCGGCGTAGGCTATCGCTATGTCAATGAATCCACGCATGAAATGCGTTACTACACCGCAACCACCAGCGGTCAGTTGCCGTCAACATCCAGCCCTTATGACCGTGATACGCGTTCAGGAACCGAAGCTCACGCCTGGTATCTCGATGACAAAATTGATATCGGCAACTGGACCGTTACGCCAGGTATGCGTTTTGAGCACATTGAATCCTACCAGGACAACAACGTTAAAGGTACGCACGAAGAGGTGAGCTACAACGCCCCGCTTCCGGCGCTTAACGTCCTCTACCACCTCACTGACAGCTGGAATCTTTATGCCAACACTGAAGGCTCGTTCGGCACCGTACAGTACAGTCAAATTGGCAAGGCTGTGCAAAGCGGCAATGTGGAACCGGAAAAAGCGCGAACCTGGGAAGTCGGAACCCGATTCGACAACGGCGCGCTGACGGCGGAAATGGGGCTGTTCCTGATTAACTTTAATAATCAGTACGACTCCAACCAGACTAACGATACGGTCACCGCCCGTGGCAAAACCCGTCATACCGGGCTGGAAACGCAGGTACGTTACGATCTCGGCGATATGACGCCCACGCTGGAAAATGTCGCCGTTTACGCTAACTACGCGTACGTTAACGCCGAAATTCGCGAAAAAGGCGACACTTACGGCAATCAGGTGCCGTTCTCACCGAAGCATAAAGGGACGCTGGGCGTGGATTACAAACCCGGCAACTGGACGTTCAACCTGAACAGCGATTTCCAGTCCAGCCAGTTTGCCGACAACGCCAATACCAGGAAAGAGAGCGCGGACGGCAGCACCGGGCGTATTCCGGGTTACATGCTGTGGGGCGCGCGCGTGGCGTATGACTTCGGCCCCGAGATGGCCAACCTGAACCTCGCGTTTGGCGTGAAGAATATCTTCGACCATGAGTATTACACCCGCTCGTATGATGACAACAACAAAGGCATCTATGCCGGACAGCCGCGAACGCTGTATCTGCAAGGGTCACTGAAGTTCTGATTGTTCATTTGTTGCCGGGTGGCAGCGTAAATGCCTTACCTGGCCTACAGAGTGACGTGGGCCAGGTAAGCGCAGCGCCATCCGGTAACCGGAGTTGACTATGTTTGCTTTTATTCGCGTTTATTTTTTCAGCCTGATCGTCCTGGCAGCGCCGGTTTTTGCCGTGACGGTGCAGGATGAACACGGCGCCTTTACCCTGAATAAAACGCCGCAACGGATTGTCGTACTGGAACTGTCGTTTGCCGATGCGCTGGCGGCGGTGAACGTCAGTCCGGTGGGGATCGCCGATGACAACGATCCCACGCGTCTGCTGCCGGAAGTGCGCCAGATTATCGGGCAATGGCAGTCCGTCGGCACGCGCGCTCAGCCGAGCCTTGAGGCGGTCGGCGCGCTAAAGCCTGACCTGATTATCGCTGACAGCAGCCGCCACGCAGGGATTTACGCCGCGCTGCAAGAGATCGCCCCCGTGTTGTTGCTCAAATCCCGTAATGAAACGTACGCCGAAAATCTGCAATCCGCCGCGATCATCGGGAAAGTATCAGGTAAAGATGCGGAAATGCAAAAACGACTGACGTTGCATCGGGAACGTATGCGCGCATTTGCCGCCCACTTGCCGAAAGGGGCCAGCGTGGTATTCGGCACCTCACGCGAACAGCAGTTTAATCTGCACAGCCGCGAATCGTATACGGGCGGCGTGCTCGCTGCGCTGGGTCTGCGCGTGCCGGAGGCAATCAACTCTGCGCCAATGACCACGATTAATCTGGAGCGGCTACTGGCGCTCGATCCGCAGTGGCTGATTGTCGCGCACTACCGCCAGGAGAGCATCGTTAAACGCTGGCAGCAGGATACGTTGTGGTCCATGCTCCAGGCGTCGCAACACCGCCAGGTTGCCGCTGTCGATAGCAATAGCTGGGCGCGGATGCGCGGGATTTTCGCTGCGGAACGCATTGCCGGCGATACGGTGAAAATCTTTCATCACCAGACGCCTGATACCACGCAATGAGGACATTGATCATTTGGGGAGCGCCCGTACTGGCGCTCCTGGCGGCGTTCTGGCTGAGCCTGTTCTGCTACTCGGCGATCCCGATTTCACCCGTCAGTGCTCTGCATGCCCTGTTTCCTTCTTCAACGCCTCCGCTTTCGGAGGCGTTGGTGCGTAATTTACGTCTGCCGCGCAGCCTGGTGGCATTGCTGATTGGCGCCAGCCTTGCCCTGGCGGGAACATTGCTGCAAACCCTGACCCATAACCCGCTGGCCTCCCCTTCTCTGACCGGCATTAACAGCGGTGCGGCACTGGCGATAGCGTTAACCAGCGCATTCAGCCCCATGCTGCTCAGCGGGTATTCCATCGCGTTTATCGCCGCCGCAGGCGGAGGCCTCGCCTGGCTTCTGGTGATGCTGGCTGGCGGCGGCTGGCGACAGGAGCCCGACCGCAACAAACTGATTCTCGCCGGAATCGCGCTCTCCGCGCTGTGTATGGCGCTGACCCGCATCACGCTGTTATTGGCGGAAGACCACGCTTACAGCATTTTTTCATGGCTGGCGGGCGGTATTGCCCATGTGCGCTGGGCTGAGTTCTGGCAGCTCTTTCCTTTTGTTCTGGTGATTATTCCCGCCATGCTGCTGCTGGCGAACGCCCTTAATCTGCTCAACGTCAGCGATGTCGCCGCACACACGTTCGGCGTAAACCTGTTTCGGCTGCGGCTTACCGTCAATATCGGCGTGCTGGTGCTGGTCGGTGCCTGCGTCAGCGTGGCGGGGCCGGTGGCGTTTATCGGCCTGTTAATGCCGCATCTGGCCAGGGCGTGGTCGGGTCACGACCAGCGTAAGTTGCTGCCGATGAGCCTGCTGATGGGCGCAACGTTTATGCTGCTGGCGGATATTCTGGCGCGAGCGCTGGCCTGGCCGGGCGAGCTTCCGGCAGGCGCAGTGCTGGCGCTGATTGGCGCGCCGTGTTTTGTCTGGCTGGCAAGGAGGCGTGGATGAAAGCCTTTATTCTGCTCATCACGCTGCTCCTGCTGAGTATCACCGCGCTGCTGTCATTGCGTCTGGGCGTGGTTCCCCTGCCCTGGTCCGCGCTGATCGATGGCTGGCATACCGGTCACGAGCACCACTATGTTCTGACCCAGTATCGCCTGCCGCGACTGCTGCTGGCGATATTCGTCGGCGCCGCCCTGGCAATTTCCGGCGTACTGGTGCAGGGCATCGTGCGTAATCCGCTGGCCTCGCCGGATATTTTAGGGGTGAACCATGCCGCCAGTCTGGCGACGGTAAGCGCACTCATGCTGCTGCCATCGCTGTCGGTCGTCTGGCTGCCGCTGCTGGCATTTGTGGGCGGGCTTTGTGCGCTGATCTTGCTGCGTGCGATTGCGGGTCGCTCCTCCCCCCTGCGTCTGGCGTTAATCGGCGTGGCGTTGTCGGCAACCTGGGCCAGCCTGACGGATTACCTGATGCTCTCCCGCCCGCAGGACGTTAACAACGCGCTGCTGTGGCTGACCGGCAGTTTATGGGGACGCGGCTGGTCGTTTGTGTATGTGGCGCTGCCGGTAATGCTGGCGCTTATTCCACTCAGTGCCTGGTTTTGCCGCGATCTGGATCTGCTGGCGCTGGGCGATGATCGCGCCAGCACGCTCGGCGTCCCGGTCAGGCGGGCGCAGCGCCAGGGATTGCTCCTCGCCGTCGCGCTGGCAGCCACCAGCGTGGCAGTTTGCGGGCCGATAGCTTTCGTCAGCCTGGTCGTGCCCCACCTGACCCGACGCCTGCTGGGAGGGCGCCATCACTGGCTGCTGCCCGGCGCTGCGCTAATCGGCGCGTTTGTCTTAACGCTGGCCGATTTGCTGGCAAGGATCATTAACCCTCCCACGGAGCTTCCGGCAGGCATGCTCACCGCCATTATCGGCGCGCCGTGGTTTATCTGGTTGCTTGTGAGGATGCGCTAAATGGATATCAGATGTGAAAACCTGACTGCCGGATACGGTGATAAATGCATTCTTGACGGCCTGTCGGTTACGCTACCCGCCGGGCAGATCACCGCATTACTGGGGCCTAATGGCTGCGGCAAATCGACGCTGCTGAAATGCCTTGCCCGCCTGCTCATACCGCAATCCGGCACCTTGCACATTGCGGGTAAGCCGCTGTCGGCATTCTCACCCCGCGCGCTTTCGCGTCACCTGGCGCTACTGCCGCAACAGCACATGACGCCGGAAGGGATCACCGTGCGGGAGCTGGTCAGCTATGGCCGCAGCCCGTGGCTGCCGCTGTGGGGGCGGCTTTCTCGCGACGACCATCAGCATGTCAACCGGGCAATGGCGCAGACGCATACTGACGCGCTGGCAGACAGGCGGCTGACGGAGCTGTCCGGCGGTCAGCGGCAGCGCGTGTTTCTGGCGATGGTGTTAGCGCAGGATACGCCCATTGTATTACTGGATGAACCCACCACCTGGCTCGACATTAATCATCAGGTGGAGTTGATGGCGCTCATGCAGATGCTAAAACAGGCGGGAAAAACGGTCGTGACGGTACTGCACGACCTGAATCAGGCAAGTCGCTATTGCGATCATCTTGTCGTGCTGGCGCAGGGGAATGTGATTGCGCAAGGGCAACCTGTTGATGTGATGCAACCAGAATTATTACGCAAGGTATTTCAGGTTGATGCAGAAATTCACCCTGAACCGCTGACAGGAAAACCAATGTGTATTATTCGTTAGTCTGCTAGTCATATTTTTACCTGTCCAGAGCAGTCTGTTCATCCTGTCAGACTGCTCATCAAAAATATATTCTTATGCCCTTTATTTTTATTCTCTGTCATTAACTTTAAATATTTAAAAGTTATGTAAGGAACACTATATTTAGTGTTTTTCAACCCAGATATTTAACGAAGGCGTAGGTTGAAATCCCGCTAATTACCGCGATGATGATTGCAAAAATAACCAGTAACATCAATCGCCTACCGCTATATATTCCTAACATAATTACCTCCTTTACTAAATTTACATTTCCATCAAAACACTGAAAATATACGCTACAAGCGTTATCTAACCATAAAGATAAAATAATCTTTAACGAAACGCTATTGATTAATGTCAATAATTCAGACTCTTTATTTTAATAGTATAAGCGCGATTCAAAACATTATGCATTTTATACTTCGAGGAATTTTAAATTGACCAGAATGCCGAATAAAAATCGTCTCCATTCTGCGCCATGCGTTGAAAAAAAACCGTACCAGCAATCTGTTAACGAGGTACTTGAAAAAAAGCAGAGTCAGCCTTCCGGGCTGACGCAAAATGAAGCCAGCGCGCGCCTCGCGCAGCATGGGCCTAACGCGCTGCCAGAAAAAGCAGGCAAACCTGCATGGTTACGCTTCCTGGCGCATTTCCACGATGTTCTGATTTATGTCCTGATCGCTGCGGCGGTGCTGACTGCGGTCATGGGTCATTGGGTGGATACGGCCGTCATTTTGGGTGTTGCCGTTATCAACGCGCTGATTGGCCACATTCAGGAAAATAACGCGGAAAAGTCGCTGAAAAGCATCCGCAATATGCTGTCGAACTCAGCGGTCGCGATCCGCAACGGTCAACATGAAACCGTCCCCACAACCGAACTGGTGGTGGGCGATATCGTCGTGCTGCGCGCAGGCGATCGCATCCCGGCAGATCTTCGCGTTATGGAAGCCCATAACCTGCGGGTTGAAGAGGCCATCCTGACGGGCGAGTCTACCGTTGTCGATAAAACAGCCGACACCCTTACCGGCGAACTGCCGTTAGGCGATCGTAAAAATCTGCTGTTCTCCGGCACCACCATCAGCGCAGGCGCCGGGCTGGGCGTGGTTATCGCCACCGGTGAAGAGACTGAACTCGGCCACATCAACCAGATGATGACGGGCATTGAGAAGCACCGTACCCCGCTGCTGGTTCAGATGGATAAACTCGGCAAAGCCATTTTCGCCATTATCGTCGCCATGATGGCAGGACTATTTGTGTTCAGTCTGCTGCTGCGCGATATGCCGATGGGCGAACTGCTGCTTTCTCTGATTAGCCTTGCCGTTGCGGCCGTACCGGAAGGGCTACCCGCGATCATCTCGATTATTCTGTCGCTCGGCGTACAGACGATGGCCCGCAAACGCGCCATTATCCGCAAGCTGCCGACGGTCGAGACGCTGGGTGCGATGTCCGTGATCTGTTCCGATAAAACGGGCACCCTGACCATGAATGAGATGACGGTAAAAGCCATTATTACGGCGGACAAAAATTACCGCGTTCAGGGCAACAGCTATGAGCCAATGGGCGAGATCCATACTGAGGAGAGCGACGCTGCGGTAGAGATCCTGCCCGGCAGCCTGCTGGAGAACTACCTTCGCACTATCGACCTGTGTAATGACAGCCAATTGATTCAGGACGAAAACGGTCACTGGGGCATCACCGGCGGGCCAACGGAAGGGGCCTTAAAAGTGCTGGCGGCAAAAGCGCGCCTTCCCGCCATTGAAACTGAACTGCGCAGCAAAATCCCGTTCGATTCGCAGTACAAATACATGGCGACGCACCATCGCATTGGAAATGAAGAGCGCGTACTGGTGACCGGCGCGCCAGATGTGTTGTTTAAACTGTGCCAGCTACAGCAGACTGCTACCGGTACTGAAGCTTTTACGCAAAATCACTGGGAAGCGGAGATCGCGCGCTATGCGAAAGAAGGTCTGCGCATGGTTGCGGCAGCCTGGAAGCCAGGGCGTGCAGAAGCCGCCTCTCTCACCCATGAGTGCCTGAATGACGGTCTGATCTTCCTGGGCATCGCAGGTATGATGGATCCGCCGCGCCCAGAGGCCATTGACGCAATCCAGGCCTGCCAGCAGGCGGGGATTCGCGTGAAGATGATCACCGGCGATCACCCGCAAACGGCCATGAGTATCGGCGGCATGCTGGGGATTCATAACAGCACCCACGCGGTAACGGGCTACGAACTGGAGCAGATGGACGATGCGGCATTAGCCGAAGCCGCTGTCACCTACGACATCTTTGCCCGCACCAGCCCTGAACATAAACTGCGTCTGGTGAAGGCGCTGCAAAACAAAGGCGAGATTGTCGGTATGACCGGCGACGGAGTCAACGACGCCCCCGCGCTGAAGCAGGCGGACGTCGGCATCGCGATGGGCATCAAAGGCACGGAAGTGACAAAAGAAGCCGCTGACATGGTACTGACGGACGACAACTTCGCCACCATCGCCAGCGCCGTGCAGGAGGGGCGTCGCGTTTACGACAACCTGAAGAAAACGATTCTGTTCATCATGCCCACCAACCTGGCACAGGGTCTGCTGATCATCATTGCCCTGTTGGCTGGGAACCTGATCCCGCTCACGCCGGTACTGATTCTGTGGATGAACATGGCGACCTCCGCCACGCTGTCGTTCGGGCTGGCATTTGAAGCCGGTGAGCGCAACATCATGCGACGCCCGCCACGCCAGAGTAATGAGAACGTCATGGATGCCTTTGCTATCTGGCGCGTCGGTTTTGTCGGAACGTTAATTGCGGCCTGCGCCTTTGCGCTGGAAGTCTGGTTGCAGCCTCGCGGCCACAGCCCGGAGTTTATCCGTACCGTGCTGTTGCAGACGCTGGTCACCGCACAGTGGGTATATATGCTCAACTGTCGGGTTTCGGATGGTTTCTCGCTGGGACGCGGGCTGCTGATGAATAAAGGCATCTGGATGGTCAGCGGCATTCTGTTGCTGTTACAGCTGGCGATTATCTATATGCCTTTCATGCAGATGCTGTTTGGCACAGAAGCGCTGCCGCTGCGTTACTGGGGCATAACCTTCGCTATCGGCGCAGTGCTGTTCTGCATTGTGGAGATAGAGAAACCGCTCACCCGTAAATTCCGCCGGAAATAGCCAGCGGTTCACCGCGAAGCAAAAAGCCTCCCGTAGCGGAGGCTTTTTTTTGCCGATGGGGGAGGCATTTTGTAGGCCCGGTAAGCAAAGCGCCACCGGGCATGACGCCGGATGGCGGCGCAAGCGCCTTATCCGGCCTACGGGAGAGGGATTTTGTCGGCCCGGTAAGCGAAGCGCCACCGGGCATAACGCCGGATGGCGGCGCAAGCGCCTTATCCGGCCTACGGGAGAGAGGTTTTGTCGGCCCGGTAAGTGAAGCGCCACCGGGCATAGCGCCGGATGGCGGCGCAAGCGCCTTATCCGGCCTACGGGAGAGAGGTTTTGTCGGCCCGGTA
>NZ_JAOWGM010000031.1:0-58339 GCF_030333125.1 Citrobacter sp. CK206 | reverse complement strand
AGCGCCTTATCCGGCCTACGGGAGTGAATTTTGTAGGCCCGGTAAGCGAAGCGCCACCGGGCATGGCGACGGATGGCGGCACAAGCGCCTTACCCGGCCTACGGGAGAGGGATTTTGTCGGCCCGGTAAGCAAAGCGCCACCGGGCATAGCGCCGGATGGCGGCGCAAGCGCCTTATCCGGCCTACGGGAGAGAGGTTTTGTCGGCCCGGTAAGCGAAGCACCACCGGGCATGACGCCGGATGGCGGCGCAAGCGCCTTATCCAGCCTACGGGAGTGAATTTTGTAGGCCCGGTAAGCGAAGCGCCACCGGGCATGACGCCGGATGGCGGCGCAAGCGCCTTATCCAGCCTACGGGAGTGAATTTTGTAGGCCCGGTAAGCGAAGCACCACCGGGTATGGCGCCGGATGGCGGCGCAAGCGCCTTATCCGGCCTACGGGAGTGAATTTTGTAGGCCCGGTAAGCGAAGCGCCACCGGGCATGGCGACGGATGGCGGCGTAAGTGCCTTATCCAGCCTACGGGAGTGAATCTTGTAGGCCCAGTAAGCAAAGCGCCGTCGGGCATGGCAGATTAACGAATGACCATCACCGGAATTTTCGCGTACCGCAAAATATTCGCCGCAGCCGAACCGAGCAAATGCGTTGCAATACCCGGCTTGCGCGAACCGATGATAATCATCTCGGCGTTATGCGCTTCTACCGCGTTATTTACTTCATCACGAATATTGCCATGACGGACTTCAAAACGAATATTCTCCAACGGCGTTTTGAATTTTCTCGCAAGGTTAAGCATTTTCTCTTGCGCATCATTCGTCATGTATTCCTCGTATTTTCTGATATCCGAGGCAAAACCACGCATTGGGGAGGTACCCAGTTTAGGGAACACATGCAGCAGATGGATCACGCCGTTTTCTTTGTCCACCATATGATCAGCATAGGCAATGGCTTTGTCAGAGAGATCCATCGCCAGAATATCAACGGGCATTAAAATAACTTTATTCATGATGATTTCCTTAAGTTAGCTGACAGGCTAATCACATATCCCTGAAAAGACCTGGCAAGATTCAGCATTCATTTGACCAAAATAACGGGGGAATAATAATCAATAATACCCTGTCTTTTTTGATCATAAGCAAGAAAGGAAATAACCCATAAAGTCTGTAGATATATTTACGTCCGGTGACAAAACTGACAAGCCTGCTATTTAATTGCACGCTATTTCAGCCAAAAAAAAAGCTCCCGTGAAGGGAGCTTTTTAAATTCATCAGAACGGGATGTCGTCGTCGAAATCCATTGGCGGTTCGTTAGACGGTGCCGGAGCGGATTGTTGCTGCGGACGGGACTGCGCGCCGCCGCTGAACTGGTTGCCGCCCTGCGGTTGCTGAGGCTGACCCCAACCGCCCTGCTGCTGACCGCCGCCCATATTGCCGCCAGCCGGAGCGCCACCGCCCTGACGGCCACCCAGCATCTGCATGGTGCCGCCCACGTTGACCACCACTTCAGTGGTGTATTTGTCCTGACCGGACTGATCGGTCCATTTACGGGTACGCAACTGACCTTCAATGTAAACCTGAGAACCTTTACGCAGATATTCGCTGGCCACTTCCGCCAGTTTGCCGAACAGCACAACGCGGTGCCATTCCGTCTGCTCTTTCATCTCACCGGTCTGCTTATCACGCCAGGATTCGGAAGTAGCCAGCGTAATGTTGGCAACTGCGCCACCATTTGGCATGTAGCGTACTTCCGGGTCCTGGCCCAGATTACCGACGAGAATCACCTTGTTTACGCCTCTGCTGGCCATGATCGAGTCTCCTGAAAAACGTTTCTGAATAAGTGTAAACGCGCGATTGTAGCATTACCAATAGCGTTTTTACTACGATGCGAGGCTGATTCCAGTAAACAACCTTGGGCGGACATTGTTACACAGTAGCCTGTGTTTTGCATTCCAATACTGTATATCCATTCAGGTTGAGTTGTGTCATAATTAACCGTTTGTGATCGCCGGTAGCGCCATGCGGCCGGGAAAAAGCGTTTTAATCCGGGAAAGGTGAATGGATAAGATCGAAGTTCGGGGCGCCCGCACCCATAATCTCAAAAACATCAACCTCGTCATCCCGCGCGACAAACTGATTGTCGTCACCGGGCTTTCGGGTTCTGGCAAATCCTCGCTCGCTTTTGACACCTTGTATGCCGAAGGGCAGCGTCGTTACGTTGAATCCCTTTCCGCGTATGCGCGTCAGTTTCTGTCTTTGATGGAAAAACCAGATGTCGACCATATTGAGGGGCTGTCGCCCGCTATCTCAATTGAGCAGAAATCGACATCCCATAACCCGCGCTCTACGGTAGGTACAATTACCGAAATACATGACTATCTGCGTCTGCTGTTCGCCCGCGTGGGTGAACCGCGCTGCCCGGATCATGACGTCCCGCTGGCGGCGCAAACCGTCAGCCAGATGGTGGATAACGTGCTGTCTCAGCCGGAAGGCAAACGCCTGATGCTGCTGGCGCCCATTATTAAAGAGCGCAAAGGCGAGCACGCCAAAACGCTGGAAAACCTGGCCAGCCAGGGCTACATCCGCGCCCGTATTGATGGCGAGGTCTGCGATCTCTCCGATCCGCCGAAGCTGGAGCTGCAAAAGAAACACACCATTGAGGTCGTGATCGATCGTTTCAAAGTCCGTAGCGATCTGTCCCAGCGCCTGGCGGAATCTTTTGAAACCGCACTGGAACTCTCCGGCGGCACCGCGATCGTCGCGGATATGGACGATACGAAAGCGGAAGAACTGCTCTTTTCCGCCAACTTCGCCTGCCCAATTTGCGGCTACAGTATGCGCGAGCTGGAACCGCGTCTGTTCTCGTTCAACAACCCGGCGGGAGCCTGCCCGACCTGTGACGGCCTCGGCGTACAGCAATATTTCGATCCCGATCGCGTGATCCAGAACCCGGAGCTTTCTCTGGCTGGCGGCGCGATTCGCGGCTGGGATCGCCGTAACTTCTATTACTTCCAGATGCTGAAATCGCTGGCGGAACACTATAAGTTCGACGTGGAAGCGCCGTGGGGAAGTCTGAGTCAGAACGTGCATAAAGTCGTTCTGTACGGTTCCGGCAAAGAGAGCATCGAGTTCAAATACATCAACGATCGTGGCGACACCTCCGTGCGTCGCCATCCGTTCGAAGGCGTGCTGCACAACATGGAGCGCCGTTACAAAGAGACGGAGTCCAGCGCGGTACGTGAAGAGTTAGCTAAATTCATCAGCAACCGTCCGTGCGCCAGTTGTGAAGGCACGCGTCTGCGCCGTGAAGCTCGTCATGTCTTCGTCGAGAATACTCCGCTGCCTGCGATCTCCGACATGAGCATCGGCCATGCGATGGACTTCTTCAATAATCTCAAGCTCGCAGGCCAGCGTGCAAAGATTGCTGAGAAGATCCTCAAAGAGATTGGCGACCGCCTCAAGTTCCTGGTAAACGTCGGCCTCAACTACCTGACGCTGTCCCGTTCGGCAGAGACCTTGTCCGGCGGCGAAGCCCAGCGTATCCGTCTGGCCAGCCAGATTGGCGCGGGGCTGGTAGGCGTGATGTATGTGCTGGATGAGCCGTCTATCGGTCTCCATCAGCGCGATAACGAACGTTTGCTGGGAACGCTGATTCACCTGCGTAATCTCGGCAATACCGTGATTGTGGTGGAGCATGACGAAGACGCCATCCGCGCCGCCGACCATGTGATCGATATCGGCCCCGGCGCTGGCGTACACGGCGGTCAGGTCGTGGCCGAAGGGCCGCTGGAGGCGATTATGGCGGTGCCGGAATCCCTCACCGGCCAGTACATGAGCGGCAAACGCAAGATTGAAGTGCCGAAACAGCGCGTTCCCGCGAACCCGGAGAAAGTGCTGAAGCTGACCGGCGCGCGCGGCAACAACCTGAAAGACGTCACCCTGACGCTGCCGGTTGGCCTGTTTACCTGTATCACCGGCGTATCCGGGTCGGGTAAGTCTACGCTTATCAACGACACACTGTTCCCGATTGCCCAGCGCCAGTTAAACGGGGCGACCATTGCGGAACCTGCGCCGTATCGTGATATTCAGGGGCTGGAGCATTTCGACAAAGTCATCGACATCGACCAGAGTCCGATTGGCCGTACGCCGCGCTCTAACCCGGCAACGTATACCGGCGTGTTTACGCCCGTACGTGAGCTGTTCGCTGGCGTGCCGGAATCACGCTCACGCGGCTATACGCCGGGACGTTTCAGCTTTAACGTGCGCGGCGGGCGTTGCGAAGCCTGTCAGGGCGACGGCGTCATCAAGGTTGAAATGCACTTCCTGCCGGATATTTACGTACCGTGCGACCAGTGCAAAGGCAAGCGCTATAACCGCGAAACGCTGGAGATTAAGTACAAGGGCAAGACTATCCACGAAGTGCTGGATATGACCATCGAAGAAGCGCGCGAATTTTTTGACGCCGTTCCGGCGCTGGCGCGTAAGCTGCAAACGTTGATGGACGTGGGTCTGACCTACATCCGTCTCGGTCAGTCCGCCACCACGCTCTCCGGCGGTGAAGCACAGCGCGTGAAGCTGGCGCGTGAATTGTCGAAACGCGGCACCGGGCAGACGCTGTACATTCTGGATGAACCGACCACCGGTCTGCATTTTGCCGATATTCAGCAACTGCTGGACGTGCTGCACCAGTTGCGCGATCAGGGCAACACCATTGTGGTGATTGAGCACAACCTGGACGTCATTAAGACGGCGGACTGGATTGTCGATCTCGGCCCGGAAGGCGGCAGCGGCGGCGGCGAAATTCTTGTTTCCGGGACGCCGGAAACGGTCGCAGAGTGTGAAGCGTCACATACTGCCCGTTTCCTCAAGCCAATGCTGTAATAATGCCCGATGGCGCTGCGCTTATCGGGCCTACAGAATATGCGTAATAGTTTGTAGGCTCGATAAGGCGCTTGCGCCGCATCCGGCAAAACGGCTCACGGCTGCACCAACAGCTTACGCTTGTCCTCCGGCAGGGTACTTACCGCCAGTTGATAAGAGGCATCCACCAGATAATAGATTTGCGAATCCGGTAGCGAACCATCCAGGTAGACGGTGCTCCAGTGCGCTTTATTAAGATGTCGGCTTGGTCGCACATCGCTGTGTTGCTGGCGCAGCAACTCCGCCAGTTCAGGGCTGGTTTTCAAAGATACCGCCGGGCGATTTTCCACCTCTTTCACCATGGCAAAAAGCACATCTTCAACCTTGATTTGTGTGGCTTTCCAGTCACTGTGAACGCTCTGTTCCGCGCCTGTTTTTGCCATGCAATATTGCAGTAACTCCGAATTGGTCATCTTCTTATTCCCCTTTTAAGCATATTGCCCCACTGAGAACGTCTCTTACTCAGTTTGCAGCAAGTCCGCCAAAGGTAAAAGCCAGCAGCTCAATTTTGTTCAAAAAAACAGCGATTGAGAATCTTGCCGGATGATGTCACTGTAGGCCGGATAAGGTGCCTGCACCGCCATCCGGCACCCGTGCCGCTTATTGCCTGATGGCGACGCTAATGCGTTTTATCAGTCCTGGGGCAAAAGGTTC
The DNA here is from genome assembly GCF_030333125.1 of Citrobacter sp. CK206. Classification (NCBI taxonomy): domain Bacteria; kingdom Pseudomonadati; phylum Pseudomonadota; class Gammaproteobacteria; order Enterobacterales; family Enterobacteriaceae; genus Citrobacter; species Citrobacter sp. CK206. The sequence goes on along the minus strand of NZ_JAOWGM010000031.1, from coordinate 52,773 downwards.
CGCCGGTTTTAATATTCCGAGTTCACAATCACCTCTTCCCCAAACGCGCCGGCCTGCGGCAACGGTTTATAGGTAGAGTTGGAGGCGCGCAGGATGCGGATGCCACGAATGCCCGCGTCACGGGCTGCCGTAATGTCATTGTCGGAGTCGCCGTAGAAGATGCGGATATTTTTCTCCTGTAGCCACTGCGTTTTGGTGTTCTGGCCCGGCTTGTCGCCTGCAAAAATCACAGGATTCATATTGGCTGCGGGAATGTGGAAATCATCAGCCAGCGTTTTCGAGACGGTTTCGGTTTTCGTCTGGCTCCGCCCCGTGACAAAAAAGATGCTGTCGCCACGCCGGACGTGCATATCAATAAGCAGACGCGCCACCTCTTTCGGAATGCTGAACTCATCCCAGCCGTTGTTCATCTTCTCCCAGAATGCCGGATTTTTCAGATAATCCTCGCTTTCTGGCGAATAGACTTTTTTGCCGCGCCAGAAGCCAGGGCTGGAAAACAGCACGGTGTCATCAATATCAAACCCGACAGCAATGGGAGGACGACCCGCCAGGCTATTTTCGATCTGCGCGACAGAGACCCAGTGGATGGGAGATTGCTCGGCGAGTTTCGCAACGTTGGTGCCAGGATTTAGCGGCGACGGCGAGGACGCCAGGGCGATTGCTGAATTATTTAACGTGAAAAGTAAACAAAAGGCGCTCAAGGCCAAGGTTATCTTGCGCATATTTTTCCCTAAATAGTCAGTTAGTTATGATTTTTAATTATATTGACTGGTCAAAAAACTCTCTGACCATAACCCCAGCGGCAGGTGAAAGGAAGAATTTTCTGCGGTTTTGTTACAGAAAAAGAGGATGATCACATATGAATGGAGGGGCAGCGCTGCTCGCCCGGTGGCGCTACCGCTTACCGGGCCTACGAGTTGCTTTGTAGGCCGGATAAGGCAACGCCGCCATCCGGCAGGTCGCCCCCGGGCCTACGGGCTGCTTTGTAGGCCGGATAAGGCAACGCCGCCATCCGGCAACACAATCACTTACATCACCGCAGCAAACGCCTTCGCCACGCGCTGGACATTGCCGGAATTCAGACCCGCCACGCACATGCGTCCGCTGGCGATCAGGTAGACGCCGAACTCATCACGCAGACGGTCCACCTGTGCAGCGCTCAGGCCGGTATAGCTGAACATGCCGCGCTGTTGCAGCAGATAATCAAAGTTACGGCCCGGTATCTCGGCATTCAGGACATTCACCAGTTCCTGACGCATCGCCAGGATACGCGTACGCATTGCTTCCACTTCCGCCAGCCAGCTGGCTTTTAGCGCCTCATCGTTCAGTACGGCGGCAACCACCTGCGCGCCAAAATTCGGCGGGCTGGAGTAGTTACGGCGCACGGTGGCTTTGAGCTGACCCAACACGCGGCCTGCGGCCTCAGCGTCTTCACAGACCACCGAAAGCCCGCCCACACGTTCGCCATACAGCGAGAAGATCTTCGAGAAAGAGTTACTGACCAGCGCGGGCAATCCGGCGCTGGCAATGGCGCGAATCGCGTAGGCATCATCTTCCATACCGGCGCCAAATCCCTGATAGGCAATGTCGAGGAACGGAATCAACTCGCGCGCTTTCAGGATCTCAATAACCGCATCCCACTGCGAATGGGTTAAATCAGCACCGGTCGGGTTATGGCAGCACGGATGCAGCAGCACAATGCTGCGGGCAGGCAAAGTGTTGAGGGTCGCCAGCAAGTCGTTGAAACGTACGCCGTTAGTGGCGTTGTCATACCAGGGGTAAGTACTTACTTCGAAACCAGCGCCTTCAAAAATTGCGATGTGGTTTTCCCAGGTCGGGTCACTGACCCACACGGCGGATTCAGGAAAATAACGTTTCAGGAAATCCGCCCCTACCTTCAGCGCGCCGGAACCGCCCAGCGTCTGAATTGTCGCCACGCGTTGCTGCTGAAGAACCGGATGATCGGCGCCAAACAGCAACGGCGCAATGGTATGGCGATAGGTATTGAGACCTTCCATTGGCAGGTACAGCGACGCGCCGTGCGGCTGCGCATTAATCCGGGCTTCCGCTTCGGCAACGGCTTTAAGCTGAGGAATGATGCCCTCTTCGTTGTAATACAGACCGATGCTGAGATTCACTTTGTCGCTACGCGAATCCTCTTTGAAACGCTCCATAAGCGAAAGAATCGGGTCGCCAGCGTAGGCGTCAACTTTTTGAAACACGCTGTGGTTCTCCAGGTTTACAGGCAGGGGGTTAAAACACAATAAACCGGAAGCGAGAGAAGATCGAGAGGATGTTGATGTGAATATCGCCGGATGGCGGGGTATCCGCCTTATCCGGCCTGGGATCAATGCGCCACCCGGCACGCATTTAATCAATGTACTTCATCGCAACCCTTGATGTCAGGCGCGTGATAAGTTCGTAAGCACTCACTTTTGTTATTTCCGCAATGCGCTCAACGGGCAGACCTTCACCCCACAAAATGACCGGATCGCCTGCTTTGTCCTGCGCCTGAGGGCCTAAATCGACGCAGATCATGTCCATCGCCACGCGACCGACAATCGTCACTTCCCGACCGTTAACCAGCACCGGCGTACCGGACGGCGCCGCACGCGGATAACCATCGCCATAGCCCATAGCAACCACGCCCAGACACGTATCGCGCTCGCTGATCCATGTGCCGCCGTAACCTACCGGTTCGCCCGCTTTATGCTCGCGAACGGCAATGAGGCTGGAGATTAGCGACATGACCGGCTGGCAGCCAAAATCTTCGCCAGTGGACTGATTTTCCAGCGGCGAGACGCCGTAGAGGATGATGCCCGGTCGCGCCCAGTCAAAATGAGACTGCGGCCACAACAGGATGCCGCCGGAAGCGGCGATGGAGCGTTGCCCCGGTTTACCTTCGCAGAAGGTATTAAAAATATCGAGTTGCTGCTCGGTCGCACCGCATTCCGGCTCATCGGCGCGGGCGAAATGGCTGACGATATTTACCGGCTGGCGCACATTTTTACACTGCGTAAGCCGTTGATAAAACGCTTCGGCTTTTTCAGGACGCACGCCCAGACGATGCATTCCCGTATCCAGTTTCATCCACACCGTTACCGGCTCATCCAGCCCGGCGGCTTCCAGCGCGGCAAGCTGTTCCTCGTTATGCACGGCGGTATGCAGATGCTGTGCAGAGATGACTGGCAGATCGGTGGCTTCAAAAAAACCTTCCAGCAACAGAATGGGCTGCGTGATCCCACCCGCCCGCAGGCGCAGGGCTTCTTCAAGGCGGGCGACGCCAAAAGCGTCGGCATCAGGGAGCGTTCGCGCGGTCTCCAGAAGACCGTGTCCGTAAGCGTTCGCTTTCACGACCGCAACCAGCTTGCTGGCAGGCGCCAGTTCACGCAGACGTTGCAGATTGTGTCGCAGAGCGCGGCGGTTAATGACTACAGTTGCCGCTTGCATTTGAATTCCTTATAAAAAGAATCGCCAAAATCATTCGCGTTGCAGGACAAAACGCGCTGTCCCCGAAGGGGTAAGCGGGCGCAGTCAACGCATCTGCGGCGTGAATGATGAAGGAGATTTACTCGTCGTCGTATTGCGGTCCCGCATAGTTATCAAAACGCGACCATTGCCCGTTAAACGTCAGACGTACCGTACCGATTGGGCCGTTACGTTGTTTACCAATAATAATTTCTGCGATGCCTTTTAAGTCGCTGTTTTCGTGATAAACCTCGTCACGATAGATAAACATGATTAAGTCGGCATCCTGCTCGATGGAGCCGGATTCACGCAGATCCGAGTTGACCGGACGTTTATCGGCGCGTTGTTCCAGAGAGCGGTTAAGCTGCGACAGCGCCACCACCGGCACCTGTAGCTCTTTTGCCAGCGCTTTCAGCGAGCGAGAGATTTCCGCGATTTCCAGCGTACGGTTATCGGAGAGCGACGGCACGCGCATCAGTTGCAGGTAGTCGATCATGATCAGGCTTAACCCGCCATGTTCACGGTAGATACGACGGGCGCGCGAGCGAACTTCCGTCGGCGTCAGGCCGGATGAATCGTCAATATACATATTGCGCTTCTCCAGCAGGATGCCCATCGTACCGGAAATACGCGCCCAGTCTTCGTCATCCAGCTGACCCGTACGAATGCGCGTCTGGTCCACGCGCGACAGCGACGCCAGCATACGCATCATAATCTGTTCGCCGGGCATCTCCAGACTGAAGATCAGTACCGGTTTCTCCTGCAACATCGCGGCGTTTTCGCAGAGGTTCATCGCAAATGTCGTTTTACCCATCGACGGACGCGCCGCAACGATGATCAGATCCGAGCGCTGCAAACCGGCGGTTTTTTTGTTTAAGTCCTGATAACCGGTATCGACCCCTGTCACACCGTCATGCGGCTGCTGGAAAAGGGTTTCAATGCGCGCCACGGTCGCATCGAGGATTTGATCGATGCTTTTCGGGCCTTCGTCTTTATTGGCGCGGTTTTCCGCAATCTGGAAAACGCGAGATTCCGCGAGATCCAGCAGCTCGTCACTGTTGCGCCCCTGCGGATCGTAACCCGCATCGGCAATTTCATGGGCGACGGAAATCATATCGCGAACAACGGCACGTTCGCGGACAATATCCGCATAAGCGCTGATGTTCGCCGCACTTGGCGTATTTTTGGATAACTCCGCCAGGTAAGCAAAACCGCCAACGCTGTCCAGTTGCCCCTGAATTTCCAGTGACTCCGCCAGCGTGATCAGGTCAATGGGTTTCCCCATCTCCTGCAAACGGTGCATTTCGGTAAAAATATGCCGGTGCGGCCGGGTATAAAAGTCATCCGCCACTACGCGTTCGGCAACATCGTCCCAGCGTTCGTTATCCAGCATTAAACCGCCCAACACCGACTGTTCCGCTTCAATCGAGTGCGGCGGTACTTTCAGCCCGTCAACCTGCAAATCACGGTCACGCGCATCAGTCTGTTGTTTGTTGAAGGGTTTATTTCCTGCCATAGTGAATGGAGTTACCGAGATAAAGAATGGGTCGAAACTTTACCATATAAGTGGACCCTTACGATACGTTCTGGAGGAAGCATGGCAACACGAATTGAATTTCACAAGCACGGTGGCCCTGACGTCCTGAAAGCAGTGGACTTTACCCCTGTAGACCCGGCGGAAAACGAAATCCAGGTCGAAAATAAAGCGATTGGCATCAACTACATTGATACCTATATTCGCAGTGGGCTCTATCCACCGCCATCCCTGCCCAGCGGGTTGGGCACCGAAGCGGCGGGCGTGGTGAGTAAAGTCGGCAGCAACGTTAAACATATTAAAGCGGGCGACCGCGTCGTTTATGCCCAGTCTGCGCTCGGGGCTTACAGTTCGGTACACAATGTTCCCGCCGATAAGGCCGCCATTCTCCCTAAAGCGATCTCTTTCGAGCAGGCTGCCGCCTCTTTTCTGAAAGGATTAACGGTCTTTTATCTGCTGCGCAAAACCTATGAGGTTAAACCCGACGAACCGTTTTTGTTCCATGCCGCCGCCGGGGGCGTGGGCCTTATCGCCTGCCAGTGGGCTAAAGCGCTGGGCGCGAAACTTATCGGCACGGTAGGCAGCGCGCAGAAAGCGCAAATTGCCTTACAGGCTGGCGCATGGAAAGTGATTAATTATCGTGAAGAAAATATCGCTGAACGGGTGAAAGAGATTACCGGCGGCAAAAAAGTACGGGTGGTTTACGATTCAGTCGGGAAAGATACCTGGGAAGCGTCGCTGGATTGCCTGCAACGCCGGGGGCTGATGGTGAGTTTTGGTAACGCTTCCGGCCCTGTGACCGGCGTTAACTTAGGCATCCTGAACCAAAAAGGCTCGCTGTACGTCACTCGCCCTTCTCTCCAGGGTTACATCACCAGTCGCGATGAATTGACCGAAGCCAGCAACGAGCTGTTTTCACTGATTGCCAGCGGCGTGATAAAAGTCGAGGTTGCGGAGAATCAGAAATACGCGTTGAAAGATGCGCAGCGCGCGCATGAGGTGCTGGAAAGCCGGGCAACGCAGGGATCGAGCCTGCTCATTCCGTAGTATGACGGGGAAAAGAATTAGGGCTTCCACATGGGAAGCCCTTTCTTTTTTAGTTCGGCTGTATGTAGGGTACAGCTCGATGAATTCATTAGCCGCGCAATAGTGACAGATTTGATAATCAATTCCTATTTGCTTCTAAGAAGAAAGTTACAGGTTGTGATCCTCTGCACAATACCTTAGTAAAACCGACGGTTATTGCGCTGATACTGTGGGATTTTTGGCGTTTTTACCGCTTTGATGGCCCACACCACGGCAACAGCCAACAGCAACCACGGCAGCAGTTTGATCACCAACGCAAACATGCCGCCCAGGAACATCACGGCGGTCGCCACCATCAGCGCGGCCAGAATTCCCAACAATGACACGCCGGTGGCCATCAGCATGATAAAAAAGCCCATCACAAAAAGTAGTTCCAGCATGATTCCCCCTGAATATGGAATGCCCGGTGGCGTAGCGCTTTGCGGGCCGACATATTCAGACCATTACAAGAAACATGCCAAAATTAATCTATTGATTTGCAAACAAAACGCCCCGCGACTGTGCGCAGGGCGTGGTGAAATTGACTAACTTTTAGTGAGAACTTAACGCTTATCCGCCACCCGTTTCAGCGCATGTTCCAGCACGTCAATGTCGGCGCCTGCTTTATGGGCATTTTCGCTCAGATAACGGCGCCACTGGCGCGCGCCAGGAATCCCCTGAAACAGCCCCAGCATATGACGGGTAATATGCCCGAGGTATGTCCCCTGGCTCAGTTCACGCTCAATGTACGGATACATGGCGCGAACGACAGCCACAGGATCGGCATCCGCCGTGGTCGCGCCAAAGATCTCACGGTCAACGGAGGCCAGAATGCCCGGGTTTTGATAGGCTTCGCGCCCGATCATCACACCATCCATATGCTCCAGATGCGCTTTCGCCTCTTCCAGCGACGTAATACCGCCGTTGATGGACATGGTCAGATGCGGGAAGTCACGCTTTAACTGGTAAACGCGCGGGTAATCCAGCGGCGGGATCTCGCGGTTTTCCTTCGGACTGAGCCCGGAGAGCCAGGCCTTGCGCGCGTGGATAATAAACATCTCGCATTCGCCTTTACCGGCGACCGTATTGATGAAGTCACAGAGAAATTCGTAGCTATCCTGATCGTCAATACCGATACGGGTTTTGACCGTTACCGGGATCGACACTACGTCCCGCATCGCCTTCACGCAATCCGCCACCAGTTGCGCATTTCCCATCAGACAGGCGCCAAACATGCCGTTTTGTACACGGTCAGACGGGCAGCCTACGTTGAGGTTAATTTCGTCATATCCTCGCGCCTGCGCTAGTTTCGCGCATTGCGCCAGCGCCGACGGATCGCTGCCGCCAAGCTGCAACGCCACCGGATGCTCTTCCTCGCTGTATGCCAGATAGTCGCCTTTACCATGAATGATCGCCCCGGTTGTTACCATCTCGGTATAGAGCAACGTCTGGCGAGACAGCAGACGCAGGAAGTAGCGGCAATGTCTGTCCGTCCAGTCGAGCATCGGCGCGATAGAAAAACGATGAGCAGGGTACAGGGCTAATTTCTCTGGCATCACGTTGGTTTGCAACGTGTTTTGTGACTCTTTATTTTGATGCATTTTTAAACTTTTTAACGTATTTTTGCATTCTCGGTACCTCTGACAGCCCCCTAAAAATGGGAGCCTACAGAGGAGAATGGAATGAGATATGGCCTACTATAGCATAGAGAAACACCCGCACGCAGATGGCACATTGAGGTTAAAAAGATGCCATGAGAAATAATGCCTGAATCATAACTGTTCGTGTGTTCATCATTGTTTCCCGTCCCTGTTATTACCACTCCCCGTAGGGGTAGGTTTTTCCTTTGATAAACGCTTCTGTATCGCTGGAATAACGGTATTCGCGCAGGAAGTCGCTGTTTGCCCCCTCCTTACAGATCGTCAGTTCATTACCCGACAGGGTGTGGATTTTCCGGGGCGTTACGGGGATGGCCGGATAATCGCCCACATCAGGGAACCAGATCCTGACCTTGCCGCCAGGCGCAAGGCCGAACAGAATATTGTTGTACCACAGAGGCTCCCCGCCAAACAGATGATCGGCAGGTGTCTTCATACGCTGCCACATTGCTGGTGAAAATATCACGCGGGTTTCATAAGTCCGGCGATCGATTAAGGAATCCCAGCAGAACACAATAAACTGCGGAGGCTTGTTGATTTTATTGAAATTAACGCTTCCGCCATACAGAATATCGCCCCATTTATCAATGGAAACTGGGTCACGGGATGTTGAGTCCAGCGTGTAAAAGGTATAGAGATAGCCGTCAGTATCGATTACCCGCGCTTGTGTAACATATGCAGGCAACTGCCAGGGGGTGATAAAAGAAAAACTCCCTTTCCCGTAGGGCAATGTCCAGTCGCCGCTGGCAGCCTGCTTCGACTGTAAGGGATACGTCTGCGGGTGACTGCACCCCGCCAGCGCCAGCAGGACTGCCAGAATACGTAACCATCGTGTGCTCATCATTGTTTCCCGTCCCTGTTATTACCACTCCCCGTAGGGGTAGGTTTTTCCTTTGATAAACGCTTCTGTATCGCTGGAATAACGGTATTCGCGCAGGAAGTCGCTGTTTGCCCCCTCCTTACAGATCGTCAGTTCATTACCCGACAGGGTGTGGATTTTCCGGGGCGTTACGGGGATGGCAGGATAATCGCCCACATCAGGGAACCAGATCCTGACCTTGCCACCAGGCGCAAGGCCGAACAGAATATTGTTGTACCAGAAAGGAGCTCCTGAACGATCAGTATGGTCTGCTGGGGTCTTCATCCTCTGCCATATGGCAGGAGAAAACATCACGCGGGTTTCGTAGGTCTGATGGTCAATGAGCGAATCCCAACAGAAGATCATATACTGTGGCGGTTTATTAACTTTGTTAAAAGTCACCCCTCCCCTATGGAGATTTGTCTTCCATTTGTTAACTGAATCCGGATCTCTGTCCGTATGGTCAACCGTGTTAAAAGTATAGAGATACCCGTCAGTATCAATTATCCGCGCTTGTGTTACATCTGCAGGTAACTGCCAGGGGGTGATAAAAGAAAAACTCCATTTACCGTAGGGTAAAGACCAGTCGCCGCTGGCGGCCTGCTTCGACTGTAAGGGATACGTCTGCGGGTGACTGCACCCCGCCAGCGCCAGCAGGACTGCCAGAATATGTAACCGTCGTGCGTTCATCATTGTTTCCCGTCCATGTTGTAAACTGTTCTGAGCCATCCGACATCAGGCCGGTTAACGAAGCCGATCGTTTCAGAAGCAGAAACCCCGCCTTGTGGTTTACCCGTTTTACTTACGGCGACGGCATTCCAGTTTGCTGAACAGTGGATATAGGTTTTGGCGATAATTTCAATGTCTTGCCCGGAAAAACCGATTGCTGTCTGTCTCAAACGCGCGGATTTACCTATCCTTGTCGCATGTTCATAGAAAGTGAGAAGCTCACCTGGAATCTGAATATCTTTTTTGTTCTCAAGGGGTTCAAACATCACCCCCGCCTCCTTCGCCGCATCGACCATCACCCGCAGAATTACCTTCGACCAGTCATTTCGGACAATACGCTGGCGCAGCGTCAGTGCGGCAAAGCTGCGCTTTTGCATCTGACCATAACGGTCAGTAGCGGCATAGTCGTCTGACCAAACTTCAGGGGTGATTTCATTAGTACGAATAATCGGTGCGATAGCAGGAGAGGCTTCCAGAACCGGTAGTTGTGCCATGGTCTTCTGGTAAGCGCCGGAACGTTCATCAGGCTGATTTGATGGTAAAGTGCCCACCTGCGGGCGGGTAAGAAACAGATCCTCACGCGTTTTAGGCAGGTAACCGCCGCCAATGTCGGAATGTACTCCGGGTAAGGTTATCTCCGGCCAGGCAGGTGCCACGCTGTTAAGCGCAAAGTTATAGCGACATTCATGCTGAGCGGTGATATGGAAAACTTTTTGCGCCACGCCGGGCCGCAAACGAATATTGACGTCGCCCGTATCAGCGCTGTGTGGATTCAGACCATTAAAGGGAGTTCCAACGGCCGTGACGGTATCAAAAATACCCATGAAGCGGGTCTTTCCTGCAGGTTTCCCCGTGTAGACCTGTTTTACCATGCCAGCATTAATGGCATTCACAATTGCGCCATCTTCTGACTGTACGCGATTAGCAAAATGACGAGCCGCTGCCGCACCGCGACTGAAGCCAAAAATATCAAACAGCAACGAAGTAACAATAAATCCACCATCAAATTGGTTTAATGCGGTTTTTATTGCTTCAGCCAGTTGCGCTACCGCATCGTCAGTTTTAGCGATTACACCGTAATCAGACGTGCCAAGCCCTAAGCCGATCATACTGTCCGCTTCACCAGCCTGCGTACCTATGCCCTCAATATATACGGCATGTTGAATATATTTCCCGTCAGCAGGAAATCGTTGCAAGTACAATTCATTTAGCCAGTGTATATTTGTATAGTACCCGTAGTAGCTGGTTGCCTCCGTACCACTCAGCCCCATTTTTTCGGAAGCACTCTTTTGGAGAATTCTTTCCGCATCAGGGTTATCAATGTCAAAATGCTGCGCGGTACAAGCCGCCAGCATATTTCGCGTATTGACCGCGTTATTGCCCGTACCATCGAAGAAGATCCCCAGCACCAGCGTGACCTTTCGTTTCTCCGGCTCCGGGGGAGGGGATATAACCTGCGCCACTGGAAAGAGCTGATTATATCGTTCAGGCGTAACAAGGTAATCGAACTCAGTACCAGCGAGAAGATGCTGACAATGAATATAATCATAATCCAGCGAAATATATTCATAATCCAAACTATTTTGCCGTGATTCAGATACCAGCCGATTTAATCTTGCCCCTCTCAGTTTAATGACATAATACTTCTCCCACCGGCCAAATCTATTGATCCGATAAATATCAAAGCGCATTTTAAGATTTTCATTATTATTGATCGCATTTGTCAGTAACGGTGACGCCCTGTCAATTACTTTGCTAAAGGACAGCCCCTGATGCTTCACCCCCATTCCAGTGTTTGATATCCCCTGCGTAAGGCTAAAAACGAAAATTTCATCTTCATGTCCCTGCTGCCAACGATTCCCCACTGAAGTTGTGGTTCCACAACCAGAGGAAATATCCCCTTGATGCTCACCCTCAATGGTTACATAAATAATATCACCCATTTGTGCCCCTGATTTATTACACCACTTTTATGAGAGTAATTCTCTGGGGACAGTGATATTTTGTGCATCGTCAAAAAATAACGTATTGCCACCACGATTTAAGAATAATAATGTTACAAATAAAAAGCAGAACAATAAATACCCTTAAAGCATACTGAACATGAATATCATAAAATTTTCATAGGTGAACGCTTATAAAAGGTCCTCACTTAAGTTTCATGATAATTTTACTGAGCAATTTTAATAATACGATTAGCGTTAATAGATAACCGTTCAATGATAGAAAATAATACCACCGGGTGAAAGTCCAGTGACGCTATGGACTATTCCTCCCGGTTCAATTTACCCACTTACAGAAACCAGTGACAGACGCGCCGCCGTGCAGGTATTGTTTTTTGCATGAAACGGTTATGTGTAGCAACCAGAGCTGTGTTATGAGCTGCTTCTCGGCGTTTCACGCAGAACATGGTAAAGTAGAAGATTAACCTTTCACGCAATCCGAGGTGCCACATGGAAAATACCACCACGCAAGAGCTTTTAGCGCAAGCTGAAAAACTCTGTGCGCAACGCAATGTGCGGCTGACACCCCAGCGCCTCGAAGTGTTGCGTCTGATGAGCCTACAGGAAGGCGCGATCAGCGCCTATGACCTGCTGGATCTGCTGCGTGAAACGGAGCCGCAGGCCAAACCGCCGACGGTGTATCGTGCGCTCGATTTTCTGCTTGAGCAGGGTTTTGTTCACAAGGTCGAATCCACCAACAGCTACATGCTCTGTCACCTGTTCGATCAGCCGACCCATAGCTCGGCCATGTTTATCTGCGACCGTTGTGGTGTGGTAAAAGAGGAGTGTGCTGAAGGCGTGGAAGACATTATGCATACGCTGGCGGCAAAAATGGGGTTCGCTCTGCGCCATAACGTGATTGAAGCACACGGGTTATGCCCGGCGTGTGTGGAAGTCGAAGCCTGTCGCCACCCCGGCGAATGCCAGCACGACCATTCTATTTTGGTGAAGAAGAAACCACGTTAAATAAATCGGGCGGCTAATCCGCAGACGCCGCCCAAAGCAAGTACGTTGAACAGAGGGGAGTACGTCCTTGTACTCACGGGCAGGAGAAGTTGATTACCAGCGGTAGTCGTTACGGTTTTCCCATTCTTTCACTTCTTTTTCCGCCTCATCTTTTGCGTAACCATAGCGTTCCTGGACTTTACCCACCAGTTGATCACGCTTACCTTCGATGACTGTCATATCATCATCGGTCAGTTTGCCCCATTGCTCTTTCACTTTACCTTTAAACTGTTTCCAGTTGCCGCCGATTTCGTCTTTATTCATCATCAAGTCCTCATCGTTCGGTTGTGAATAGCGGGAGAACGTCGCTCAAACGCATTACGTTTTCTGCTGAACGTGGGATTAATTGTAGTCAGTGATTCGGCCTTCGTTTTTTAATTCAGAGTTTTTAACCACCGGACTCAGGCAAACCAGGTCCCTTTTCGCCAGTGTCGCCGCCAGATAAATGCCAGAGAAAGCCCACGAAGCGCCAGAAAAACGGTTAGCGCAAGCCACAGTCCGTGGTTCCCCAGCAGCGGTATCGTCAGTAGGGTGAGCGCAAACCCGGCTGCGGCGACAGCCATGCTGTTACGCATTTCAGCCGCCCGCGTCGCCCCGATAAACATACCGTCCAGCAAATAGCACCAGACGCCCACCAGCGGCAGAATCACCTGCCAGATAAGATAGCGATCGGCCAGAAGCTGAATCTGCGGCAGCGAAGTCAGCAGGGCGATGATGTACTCCCCCGCCAGCACATAAACCAGCGCAAACAGCAGCGCCACAATTCCCGACTGGCGACACGCCGCCCGCCATACGTCCAGTAGCTGGCTGCCGTCCCGCGCGCCATAAGCCTGACCCGAATGGGCTTCTACCGCATAGGCGAAGCCGTCCAGCGCATAGGCAGTAAAGGTCAACAACGTCATAAGAACGGCATTCACCGCAATGATATCGCTTCCCATACGGGCGCCCAGTACCGTGATTGCGCCAAAACAGAGTTGCAGCAGCAGCGAACGCAGCATGATGTCGCGATTAAGCGCCAGCAAACGACGGAAGTTCCCGCGCCAGGCCTGTTTCAACATACCGGGAGAGACACCGCGCAAACGAAGGACTTTGCGTACCATCAGCAGACCAATTAACAGCGTGGCATATTCGGCGATGACCGTCGCCAGCGCAGCCCCTTGCACGTTCATGTGCAACCCCATAACCAGCCACAGGTCGAGGACGATGTTCAGGATATTCCCGACAATTAGCAGGATAACCGGCGCACGGGCGTACTGAACGCCAAGCAGCCAACCAAGCAAAACCAGATTAGCCAGAGATGCCGGGGCGCTCAGCCAGCGGATCGCCAGAAATCGTCTTGCCTGCTCCAGCACCGCTTCGCTACCGCCAACGATATGCAATGCCAGATCGATAATCGGCGTGCGCAGCAGCGCAATCAGCGCCCCCGCGCTCAGCGCCAGGATGAGTGGTTGCACCAACGCTCTCGCCAGCGCTTGCGGATTTTTCGCGCCAAAGGCCTGCGCCGTTAACCCGGTAGTGCTCATGCGTAAGAAGAGCAACAGCATGAAAAGGAAGCTGGTTGCGGTTGCGCCAATGGCAACACCACCCAGATAGACGGGGCTATCAAGATGACCAATAACAGCCGTATCCACCAGACCCAGTAAGGGGACGGTGATATTGGAAAAAATCATGGGTAAGGCGAGGCGCCAGAGTGCTTTGTCAGAGGATGTGAAGAAAGGCATGCAGATGAGCCTGAGAAAAAGTCAAATAAACCAATCGATTAATCGCCGGATGGCGGCGTAAACGCCTTATCCGGCCTACGGTACTACGGGTACATTTGCCGGATGGCGGCGTAAACGCCTTATCCGGCCTACGGTACTACGGGTACATTTGCCGGATGGCGGCATAAACGCCGTATCCGGCCTACGGTACTATGGGCACATTTGCCAGATGGCGGCGTAAATGCCTTATCCGGCCTACGGTTCTATGGGTACATTTGCCGGATGGCGGCGTAAATGCCTTATCCGGCCTACGGGGATATTTGTAGGCCTGATAAGCGCAGCGCCATCAGGCGTTGTGCCAGCGCCTGATTACAGCCATTCACCGTTACGGATAACGCCTACCGCCAGTCCTTCGATGGTGAAGCTCTGCTCACGCAGGTCAACCACGATCGGTTTAAATTCGCTGTTTTCTGGCAAAAGTTCAACTTTATTGCCCTGTTTTTTCAGGCGTTTTACCGTGACTTCATCGTCAATACGCGCCACAACCACCTGGCCGTTACGGACATCCTGGGTTTTATGCACCGCCAGCAGATCGCCGTCCATAATTCCGATATCTTTCATCGACATGCCGCTAACGCGCAGCAGAAAATCAGCATTGGGTTTAAACAGCGAGGGATCGACCTGATAATGGCCTTCGATATGCTGCTGCGCCAGCAGCGGTTCACCGGCGGCGACACGACCGACCAGCGGCAACCCTTCTTCTTCGTCCAGAAGCAGGCGAATACCGCGCGATGCGCCGGAAACAATTTCAATCACCCCTTTACGCGCCAGCGCTTTCAGGTGTTCTTCAGCGGCGTTTGGGGAACGGAACCCCAAACGCTGCGCGATCTCCGCACGCGTTGGTGGCATACCTGTCTGGCTGATGTGATCCCGAATGAGATCAAACACCTCTTGCTGCCTGGCCGTTAACGCTTTCATTCCGCCCCCTGGGTGTATATACAGTTATGCTGTGAGTATATACAGCTAAAGGTGATTTTGGAACCATAAACTGCGCAGAAAACAGGAGTTTTATACCGTTATGGAATCTTTATCGAAAAAACCTTAGCGGAAATGTGACCATAGCAGGAGACCCCAGGTCATCAGCGCGACGAAAATAGACAGTAGCACCGCCGCAGACCCCATGTCCTTCGCGCGGCCGGAGAGTTCATGGTATTCAGAGCCAATACGGTCAACAACAGCTTCAATGGCGCTGTTAAGGATTTCAACAATCATCACCAGCATCACAGAACCAATCAGCAGTACGCGAGTAATGGCATCCACATCCAGCCAGCAGGCAATCAGCACACCTGCCAGCACGGCGATGCTTTCCTGGCGAAACGCCGCTTCGTTGACCCATGCGGCGCGAAAACCTTTCCAGGAATAGCCTGCGGCTTTAATGATTCGGGTGAATCCAGTGGTATTATTGGCCATTAAAAGAACCTTTTTGCATTATTAGCGTCAATGAAATTATATCGTTGGCCCGTATGATTCGGGCGACGGCAACGCAGCGCGAAGTATGACGGGATACACCAGAAATTCACCAGACTTTCTGATATCCTTGCAGCGCATTTGCATTATTAACCAGAGGCTTTACATCGTTTATGTCCGGCTGGCCACGAATTTACTACAAATTACTGAATTTACCATTAAGCGTGCTGGTAAAAAGCAAGTCTATTCCGGCAGATCCTGCCCCGGAGTTGGGGCTTGATACATCGCGCCCTATTATGTACGTATTGCCGTACAACTCCAAAGCAGACCTGCTGACGCTGCGCGCCCAGTGTCTGGCGCACGATCTTCCCGACCCGCTGGAGCCGCTGGAGATCGACGGAACGCTGCTGCCGCGTTATGTCTTTATTCACGGCGGGCCGCGTGTCTTCACCTATTACACGCCAAAAGAAGAGTCCATTAAGCTTTTCCACAACTATCTCGATCTCCACCGCAGCAATCCCGATCTGGATGTGCAAATGGTGCCGGTATCGGTGATGTTTGGCCGCTCTCCGGGGCGCGAAAAAGGAGAAGAGAACCCGCCTTTACGTATGCTGAACGGCGTGCAGAAATTCTTTGCCATCTCCTGGCTGGGACGTGACAGCTTTGTTCGTTTCTCGCCGTCCGTGTCTTTGCGTCGGATGGCTGACGAACACGGCACTGACAAGACAATAGCGCAGAAACTGGCGCGCGTGGCGCGTATGCACTTCGCCCGTCAACGTCTGGCGGCGGTCGGGCCGCGTCTGCCAGCCCGTCAGGATCTGTTTAACAAGCTGCTGGCTTCAAAAGCCATCGCTCGCGCCGTGGAAGATGAAGCGCGCAGCAAAAAAATCTCCCATGAAAAGGCGCAGCAAAACGCCATTGCGCTGATGGAAGAGATTGCCGCCAACTTCTCCTACGAGATGATCCGTCTGACCGACCGTATTCTGGGCTTTACCTGGAACCGTCTTTATCAGGGGATTAACGTCCATAACGCCGAGCGCGTTCGTCAGTTGGCGCACGACGGGCATGAAATTGTCTATGTGCCCTGCCACCGCAGCCATATGGACTATATGCTGCTTTCCTACGTGCTGTATCACCAGGGGTTGGTGCCGCCGCATATCGCTGCGGGCATCAACCTGAACTTCTGGCCGGCGGGTCCGATTTTCCGCCGTCTGGGCGCGTTCTTTATTCGTCGTACCTTCAAGGGCAACAAGCTCTACTCCACCGTTTTCCGCGAATACCTGGGCGAGCTGTTCAGCCGTGGTTACTCGGTTGAGTATTTTGTCGAAGGCGGTCGCTCGCGTACCGGTCGTCTGCTCGACCCGAAAACCGGCACGCTGTCGATGACCATTCAGGCGATGTTGCGCGGCGGCACGCGTCCTATCACGCTGGTGCCGATCTACATCGGCTATGAGCATGTGATGGAAGTGGGTACTTACGCCAAAGAGCTGCGTGGCGCGACGAAAGAGAAAGAGAGCCTGCCGCAAATGCTGCGTGGTTTAAGCAAACTGCGTAATCTGGGCCAGGGCTACGTCAACTTTGGCGAACCGATGCCATTGATGACTTACCTCAACCAGCATGTGCCGGAGTGGCGTGAATCCATTGATCCTATCGAGTCTATCCGCCCGGCCTGGCTGACACCGACGGTGAATAACATTGCCGCCGATCTGATGGTGCGCATTAACAACGCCGGTGCGGCCAACGCCATGAACCTGTGCTGCACCGCGCTGCTGGCTTCCCGCCAGCGCTCTCTGACCCGTGAGCAGCTGACTGAACAGCTCGACTGCTATCTGAGTCTGCTGCGCAACGTGCCGTACGCGGCGGATTCTACGGTTCCTGCGCAGAGCGCCAGTGAACTGATCGACCACGCCTTGCAAATGAACAAGTTTGAGGTCGAGAAAGACACCATCGGCGATATCATCATTCTGCCGCGCGAGCAGGCCGTGTTGATGACCTACTATCGCAACAACATCGCGCATATGCTGGTTCTGCCTTCCCTGATGGCGGCCATCATTACCCAGCACCGCCACATCTCGCGTGACGCGCTGATGCAGCATGTTGACGTGCTCTATCCGATGCTGAAAGCGGAACTGTTCCTGCGTTGGGAACACGATGAGCTTGCCAGCGTGATTGACGCGCTGAGCAGTGAGATGCAACGTCAGGGGCTGATCGCCGTACAGAACGATGAGCTGCATATCAATCCGGCACATTCTCGCACGCTGCAACTGCTGGCGGCTGGCGCGCGCGAAACGCTGCAACGCTATGCCATCACCTTCTGGCTGCTGAGCGCGAATCCGTCGATCAACCGCGGTACGCTGGAAAAAGAGAGCCGCACGGTCGCGCAACGTCTTTCCGTTCTGCACGGCATTAACGCGCCGGAGTTCTTCGATAAAGCGGTGTTCAGTTCCCTGGTGTTGACTCTGCGTGATGAGAAATACATCAGCGATACCGGAGACGCCGAGCCTGAGCAGACGATGAAGGTGTATCAGATGTTGGCTGATTTGATCACGTCGGATGTGCGTCTGACCATTGAGAGCGCAACGCAGGGCGAGTGACAATAAAAAGCCGGGTGGCGGCTTCGCCCTACCCGGCCTATGTTCTGCGCAATATGTTATGTAGGCCCGGTAAGCGCTACCGGGCTTTTTTTCAGCCAACGTAACTCATCGCCAGCCCTAAAAACAGCACCAGGCCGACGTAGTTATTGTTCATAAACGCTTTAAAACAGGCTTCACGTTCGCGCCCGATAATCAGTTTCTGCTGATACACAAACAGCGCGCCGGCCACCAGCACCGACCAGTAATACCCCCAACCCAGCCCGTTCAGCCAGCCAATCAGCGCCATTAGCGCCAGCACCGCAATCTGCAAAATCCCGATAATAAGTTTGTCATGTCGCCCGAACAGAATGGCCGTCGATTTAATGCCGATTTTCAGATCGTCGTCCCGGTCAACCATCGCGTACTGCGTGTCGTAGGCTACCGCCCAGAGGATATTGGCCAGGAACATCAGCCAGCAGCTCAGCGGCACGGACTCACTCACCGCTGCAAACGCCATAGGAATAGACCAGCCGAACGCCGCGCCCAGCACAACCTGCGGCAAATGGGTGTAACGCTTCATGAAGGGATAGACCCACGCCAGCGCCAGCGCCGCAATCGACAGCAGAATGGTCATCGTATTCAGCGTTAACACCAGCAGGAAGGAGAGCGCTACCAGTACGACAAACAGCGTGCGCGCCTCTTTCTCCGTGACCGCCCCGCTGGGCAACGGTCGGTTGGCCGTGCGTTTCACATGTCCATCAAACTTACGATCGGCATAATCGTTGACCACGCAACCGGCGGCGCGCATTAACCAGACCCCGGCGACAAACACCGCCAGAATCCACAGTTGCGGTACTCCCGGCGTCGCTACCCACAGCGCCCATAATGTCGGCCAGAGCAGCAGTAAGGCGCCGATTGGCTTATCCGTACGCATCAGGCGGTGAAACGCCAACAGCTTATTCTGCGTCAGACTCCACTCCATTTTGTTTTCCTCTTAATACAACGGTGATGCGGGCAAAAACAGCTCGGTAAGCATCAGCGGCTTACCGCTCAGACGCAGGCGGGAACGACGCCCCCACAGTGCGGCATCACGACCAATCTCAATAAAATCTCGGGTCAACGTTGATGATGTAAACAGGTAGCGCCCTAACGGCGTTTTTCCCAGATTTTGTAAGGCCAGCTCAGGGCCGCACAACGTTGATTCAGGCACGACGGTACGCCCGGCAAGCCAGGGTTCGCCGTCTGCACATAACAAAATTTCACGTAACCAGTAGCGGGATTCGACCGGTAGCAGCGCCACCTCTTCAGCCACTTCATGTGGACCAACAAACGCTTCCCGAAGCAATGTCACGCTTACCCGTTTCCCTTCTTGCTCAAAACGTTTGGTCATGGAATCTTCCAGAAGTAACCAGTCGAGCAACCGGGAATCCAGCGCAGGAATCTCTTTAAAATAGCGCAGCGCACGCAGTTGCGTTAACGCAGGGTGTGACATGCCGTACTCTCCGTTTCATAACGTAAAGGCATTGTATCGCAGAAAAGAGATTACGGGAGGCGTAAACATAATTAAGTGATCGGTTGCGCAACAGAAGTGTAACAACTCGCATGGAATGCTAAAAAAAAGGTGCGCCAGGAGACGCACCAGTTGTTGCAAAATCAGCAATGTGGGGAGACGCTTACCCCTTGCCTTTTACACTGCTGATAAACGTGGAACGGGCAGATGTCGATCCCAGGCGTTCGGCTTCATCAAGCAGTTTCAGAGCTTTATCAACGTCACCTTTCGCTACCGCGTCCTTAATCGCATTGTTGAAGTAGCTTTCCGTGTCGTTCAGCATTGGCTCGCTTTTCTTCGCCGGGGCAGGCGCTGGCGCGGCAACGGCTGGTGCGGTATAGGCGGTCGCCGGTGCCGCAGTGTTGCCGACGGTGACAGGTCCCGGACCGGAAGAACCAAACAGCGGGCCAACCAGTACGCTGGAACTGCTGTTGGTTTTCACTTTCAGTTTCAGCAGGCCATCAGTCGTGTGGCGCGCGATCGGATCGGGAACATCCGGGACGGCATTACCCACACCTTTCGCATACGCTTTTGCCGGGTCAAGCAGCGTGGTGGTCTGCTGGAGATCGTTATTGGTGGTAAACACCAGAACGTACAGCTTCTGCTGGCCCAGCGCGGGCGTCAGGCGCATCACCCCTTCCAGACGATCCGCGCTCATCACGCCGGGGGCCTGGTAGGTAAAGTAGCTGCTGGGGAAATACGCTGAAGGCGTCAGGTTCTGGTCGAGAATCAGCACGTTCGGTGCAAATACGCTGGTTTGTTTGTTAACTTCGCTGCTCAATGTCAGCGTGAGCTCACCGATGTTCGCCGGTACGCTATACGCGGCAACCGGGCCTGTAATACCGGCGACGTCAAGCCGCTGACCACCGGTAGAAAGCTGTGTGGACTGCGTACTGGACTGGTCGACAGGCGTCCAGGTGAGTTGTTGTAGTGCGGCGGTCGGAATCGCAGGCGCTGCGCTGGTGTTTTGCGGAACATAGTTTACATCCGCCAGGCTGATGCCTGGCGCGCTTGCCAGCAACCCCGCCGATAAACAAAGGGCGACGAGACTTTTCTTCATTTTCATTGTTATCACCTCAGATAGCACGGGTTCAACGGTGGCCAGGCAATAGCGCGCTAAACCGCGAGAAACGGTGCAGATAATGCCGGATAGCGGCTACGCCTTATCCGGCCTGCATCTCGTTACCGGGGGACTTGCGCCCCCCTCGTTATGTCACGTATTACCACCAGATTTCCATCTGGGCGCCGAAGGACCACTCATCGTTGTCGCCACGGCTGTAAGTTGTGGCACTGGTATCTTTATAAGCGATACCGTTGTCATAGCCCCACTTCTCATCCCACTTCGCGTAGGTTGCGAAGAGACGGATAGCCGGGCGGGACCAGATGCTGTCGCCAGCCTGCCATTGTTGCGCCAGGGTGATTTTGTACTGGTTGTTGGTGTCGCTGGTACGCTGAGATTTCACGTTGTCGTAACCCACTTCCAGCAGGGTGCTCATGATCGGCGTCCATTTGAACATCGGACGCACGCCCACGGTGTACCAGGTTGTGCCGTTGTTGTCGTCGCGATCAATGTCCTGATACATACCGACGTACATCAAATCCCAGCGATCCCCCAGAGAGATTGCACCGTGGTCGAGGATACGCACCAGAGAACCATTGTTGTTGATGTCGTTATTAACTGTGTTGCTACTGTCGTCCACGCCAGTGAAGGAACCCTGAGGAATACCTTTACCCTGCGTGGTCATCGCGTCAGTGGCGTACTGAACCACAAACTTGTTGTAGCCCTTCAGCATGCTCTGGGTATGTTCAGCAGTGAACATCCAGCCGTCTTTAGATGCGCCGTCAGCCAGACGATAATCGTCAGTGGTGTTTGCGCGACCATAGTCGACACCCAGTTCCAGCACGCCGTCCGGGTTCGTTTCCAGACCGGCTAAACGCACGTCGAAGACGTCGTTGGCGGTGTCTTTAGAAGAGTTGTAAATATCCTGGCTGCTGAAGGTGTAGGAACCACCGGCTTCCTGAGAGCGGGTCGCTGCCAGAGACAGTTTACCGAAGCCCAGGTCGATGTTTTCGATACCCGCACCAGGACCAGAAATATCCCAGTAGTAGAAGTCGATCATGTGAACGTCATGACGCTGATAGAAGCGCTTACCCGCCCAGATGGTGGAGCCTGGCAGCCAGTCAATCAGGTTTTTACCCTGCACGTTGGCTTCACGGAACGCCGGATCGGTTGCTTCCCAGTCATTCTGTTGCGCTACGGAGTAGGCCACGTTAGTGTCGAAATAAAAGCTCTTGTCGCCTTCTTTCCACACTTCCTGACCCAGTTTCAATTCCGCATAGGTTTCACATTCGTTACCAAGACGGTATTTACTTTGAGCGCCAGTTGCCTGGAAACATTGTTGTTCGCCGCCACTACCCGTCCAGCCGATACCGGAACGAGCATAACCATGGAAATCCACTGCCATTGCCTGAGCAGACATAACGCCTGCTGCGACGGCAACCGCCAGAGGAAGTTTGCGCAGAGTAATCATTATTCTATCTCCTGAGATCATTGCTTTTCTTTAAACGCGTCCCCCTTCGGACTGCCTCTTTGTTGGCGGTGTTTTTTCACTTGCCGCCTTGATGCATCCTCGAATGGTTTTGCGTTTTGTTTTTTTAATGGGGACCTTAAACGCCCGGCTCCTTATGCAGCCGACGGCATGCGGAACCATCTTCACGGAACAGATGGCAACGCTCTGGCGGCAGACCGATAGCGAATGTGGCACCCTCTTCTACCAACACCACGTCGTTCTGGCGGTAAACCAGGTTTTGACGAATGGCGGGGATCTGGATATGAATTTGTGTTTCGTGACCAAGTTGTTCGACGACCTGAACCTCGCCTTCCAGGGTGACATCGGCGATGTCGCTGGGCAGCAGATGCTCTGGACGAATACCTAAAGACATATTTGCTCCGACCTGAACGCCGTTGCTTTCTACCGGCAGCCAGACGTTCTGGCGGTTCGGCAGCTCAACCTGCACCTGCTCGATAGCGGTCGCGGTGACTTTCACCGGCAGGAAGTTCATTTTCGGGGAACCGATAAAACCTGCGACGAAGCGATCCGCCGGATAGTGGTACAGCTCCAGCGGCTTACCGACCTGCGCCACGCGGCCGGCATCCAGCACCACGATTTTGTCGGCCAGCGTCATCGCTTCGACCTGATCATGGGTGACGTAAATCATCGTGCGGCCCAGACGCTTATGCAGGCGGGAGATTTCGATACGCATCTGCACGCGCAGGGCGGCATCGAGGTTAGACAGCGGCTCATCAAGCAGGAACACGCGCGGTTCCGCCACCAGCGTGCGGCCTATCGCCACGCGCTGGCGCTGGCCGCCGGAGAGCGCTTTCGGCTTGCGCTCCAGCAGGTGCGCCAGTTGCAGCACTTCCGCCACCTGATTCACACGCTGATTCATCACCTCTTTTTTGGCCCCCGCCAGCTTCAAACCAAAAGACATGTTTTCTGCCACGGACAGGTGGGGATAGAGCGCATAGGACTGGAAAACCATCCCCACGCCGCGTTCGGCGGGCGGGATGTCGTTCATACGGGCTTCCCCAATGAATAGATCTCCGCTGGTGATGGTTTCAAGTCCGGCGATCATACGCAGCAAGGTCGATTTCCCGCAGCCTGACGGTCCGACAAACACCACGAATTCCCCTTCGTGAATGTCGAGATTGATATCTTTCGATACCACCACGTCACCCCAGGCTTTCGTTACATTTCGCAGCTGTACGCTCGCCATGCCCTTCTCCCTTCGTTACAACCTGTCATCGACAGCAACATTCATGATGGCCTGACTATGCGTTATCCCTTGATTGCGTAAATCCTCCACCCCCCGGCTTTTTTATGGGGGAGGAGGCGGGAGGATGAGGGAGCAGCGTCTGAGACCCGGGCCGCGCCCCGCCGAGGAATTTCGTGATGTCACCTGCAAAAATCGCGGTGTTTTTATGTGCGCCAACACGCATTACTCACATTTATGCAACACAGATCACATAAAGAAGGGGTGGGGCGTAGGGGTAAGGAGGATGGAAAGAGGTTGTCGTATAAAGAAACTAGATACCGTTAAGCCACCTCTGTGTATCCACGAGCACATCACCAAAAAGGATGGGAGATATGAAAATCAAAACTGGCGCACGCATCCTCGCATTGTCCGCACTGACGACGATGATGTTTTCCGCCTCGGCTCTCGCCAAGATTGAAGAAGGTAAGCTGGTTATCTGGATTAACGGCGACAAAGGCTACAACGGCCTCGCTGAAGTGGGCAAAAAATTCGAACAAGACACTGGCATTAAAGTCACCGTTGAGCACCCGGACAAGCTGGAAGAGAAATTCCCTCAGGTTGCGGCCACCGGTGACGGCCCGGACATCATCTTCTGGGCGCATGACCGTTTTGGCGGCTACGCACAGTCTGGCCTGCTGGCTGAGATCACCCCAGACCAGGCGTTCCAGGACAAGCTCTATCCGTTCACCTGGGATGCGGTGCGTTACAACGGCAAGCTGATCGCCTACCCGATCGCGGTTGAAGCGCTGTCCCTGATTTACAACAAAGACCTCGTTCCTAACCCGCCGAAAACCTGGGAAGAGATCCCGGCGCTGGATAAAGAGCTGAAAGCGAAAGGTAAGAGCGCGCTGATGTTCAACCTGCAAGAACCGTACTTCACCTGGCCGCTGATTGCCGCCGATGGCGGTTACGCGTTCAAGTTTGAGAACGGTAAGTATGACGTGAAAGATGTCGGCGTAGACAGCGCAGGGGCGAAAGCCGGTCTGGGCTTCCTGGTCGATATGATCAAAAACAAACACATGAACGCCGATACCGATTACTCCATCGCGGAAGCCGCCTTTAACAAAGGCGAAACGGCGATGACCATCAACGGTCCGTGGGCGTGGTCAAACATCGACAAGAGCAAAATCAATTACGGCGTGACACTGCTGCCGACATTCAAAGGCAAACCGTCTAAACCGTTCGTTGGCGTGCTGAGCGCGGGCATTAACGCCGCCAGCCCGAACAAAGAACTGGCGAAAGAGTTCCTCGAAAACTACCTGCTGACCGATCAGGGTCTGGACGACGTGAACAAGGACAAGCCGCTGGGCGCGGTTGCGCTGAAATCTTTCCAGGATCAGTTAGCGAAAGATCCGCGTATCGCCGCCACGATGGATAACGCCCAGAAAGGCGAAATCATGCCGAACATTCCACAGATGTCAGCCTTCTGGTATGCGGTTCGTACGGCAGTTATCAACGCTGCCAGCGGTCGTCAGACTGTCGACGCCGCGCTGAAAGACGCGCAGGGACGTATCACCAAGTAATGTTCAGGTCGTGTGCCGGATGGTGGCATCAATGCCTTCTCCGGCCTACAGAGCAGGTAGGCCGGAGAAGCGCAGCGCCATCAGGCACGCTGACCTACAGGATTTCAAAGTTGTAGAGGAAGATCCCCATGGATGTCATTAAAAAGAAACATTGGTGGCAAAGCGACGCGCTGAAGTGGTCAGCGATTGGTCTGCTGGGCCTGCTGGTGGGTTACCTTGTAGTTTTAATGTACGCACAAGGGGAGTACCTGTTTGCCATCATGACGCTGATTTTAAGCTCTGCTGGCCTGTATATTTTCGCGAATCGTAAAACCTATGCCTGGCGCTATGTTTATCCGGGTATGGCCGGCATGGGGCTGTTTGTCCTGTTCCCGCTGGTCTGCACTATCGCCATCGCCTTTACCAACTACAGCAGCACCAACCAGCTCACCTTTGAACGCGCCCAGCAGGTGCTGATGGATCGTTCTTATCAGGCGGGCAAAACCTATAACTTTGGCCTGTATCCGGCGGGTGACGAGTGGCAACTGGCCCTCACCGACGGCGAAACCGGCAAGAATTATCTCTCCGACGCCTTTAAATTCGGCGGCGAACAAAAACTGCAACTGAAAGAGGCTGACGCGCTGCCGACCGGTGAACGCGCCAACCTGCGCATCATCACCCAAAATCGTCAGGCGCTGAACCAGCTTACCGCCGTTTTACCCGATGAAAGCAAGGTCATCATGAGCTCGCTGCGCCAGTTTTCCGGTACCCGGCCGCTCTATACCCTTGCCAGCGACGGCACGCTGACAAATAACCAGAGCGGCGTGGCGTACCGGCCAAACAACGATATTGGCTACTATCAGGCCATCAACGCGGACGGCAACTGGGGCGACGAAAAACTGAGCCCAGGCTACACCGTGACCATCGGCTGGGACAATTTCTCCCGCGTCTTTACTGACGAGGGCATCCAGAAACCGTTCTTCGCGATCTTCGTCTGGACCGTGGTGTTCTCCGTTCTCACCGTGCTGCTGACCGTGGCGGTTGGGATGGTGCTGGCCTGCCTCGTACAGTGGGAAGCGCTGAAAGGTAAAGCGATTTACCGCGTGCTGCTGATTCTGCCGTATGCGGTGCCATCGTTCATCTCGATTCTGATCTTCAAAGGTTTGTTCAACCAGAGCTTTGGTGAGATCAACATGATGCTGAGCGCGCTGTTTGGCCTCAAACCGGCCTGGTTCAGCGACCCGAACACCGCCCGCACGATGGTCATTATCGTCAACACCTGGCTGGGCTATCCGTACATGATGATCCTCTGCATGGGCCTGCTGAAAGCGATTCCAGACGATCTGTACGAAGCGTCGGCAATGGACGGCGCGGGGCCGTTCCAGAACTTCTTTAAGATTACATTCCCGCTGCTGATTAAGCCGCTGACGCCGCTGATGATCGCCAGCTTTGCCTTTAACTTTAACAACTTCGTACTGATTCAGCTTCTGACCAACGGCGGCCCGGACCGCCTCGGCACCACTACGCCAGCCGGTTATACCGACCTGCTCGTGAGCTACACCTACCGCATCGCCTTTGAAGGCGGCGGGGGCCAGGACTTCGGTCTGGCGGCCGCGATCGCCACGCTGATCTTCCTGCTGGTTGGCGCGCTGGCCATCGTGAACCTGAAAGCCACGCGTATGAAGTTTGATTAAGGGAGATAACAACAATGGCAATGGTTCAACCCAAATCTCAAAAGCTGCGTCTCTTTATCACGCACTTAGGGCTGCTGATTTTTATCGCAGCAATCATGTTCCCGCTGCTGATGGTCGTCGCCATTTCGCTGCGTGAAGGCAACTTCGCAACCGGGAGCCTGATCCCGGAACGCATCTCCTGGGAGCACTGGCGGCTGGCATTGGGCTTCAGCGTGGAACACGCTGATGGCCGTGTCACGCCGCCCCCCTTCCCGGTTCTGTTATGGCTGTGGAACTCGATCAAAGTCGCGGCGATCACCGCCATTGGCATCGTGGCGCTCTCTACGACCTGCGCTTACGCGTTTGCCCGTATGCGCTTTCCCGGCAAAGCGACGTTGCTCAAAGGGATGCTGATTTTCCAGATGTTCCCGGCGGTGCTGTCACTGGTGGCGTTGTACGCGTTGTTCGACCGTCTCGGCCAGTACATTCCGTTTATCGGTCTGAATACCCACGGCGGGGTGATTTTCGCTTACCTGGGCGGGATTGCGCTGCACGTCTGGACGATTAAAGGCTATTTCGAAACCATCGACGGTTCGCTGGAAGAAGCGGCGGCGCTGGATGGCGCGACGCCGTGGCAGGCTTTCCGCCTGGTGCTGCTGCCGCTCTCGGTGCCGATTCTGGCGGTGGTCTTTATTCTGTCGTTCATTGCCGCCATCACTGAAGTTCCTGTCGCCTCGCTGTTACTGCGTGATGTAAACAGCTATACCCTGGCGGTAGGTATGCAGCAGTACCTCAACCCGCAAAACTATCTGTGGGGTGATTTTGCCGCCGCAGCCGTGTTGTCCGCCATCCCGATCACGCTGGTGTTCCTGCTGGCCCAGCGTTGGCTGGTCAACGGCCTGACGGCAGGCGGTGTGAAAGGCTAAGTTTCATTGATGTACCTGCCCGGAAACGGGCAATGCCACTGCAACCCTCAACTTATATTATCCCAACTTGTGACTGTTCTTCGGCGCTCCTCGGAGCGCCTTTTTTTATTCCCGTTTTAACCGTTTCGAATTACATAACCACAGGGTGATCACCAATAACAGGATCGCCGCAGAGTAGATCAGCACATCCATCGGCGATTTATGATCGACGATGATCAGGCGCACAATCGCGGTGATCCCGATATAGACAAAGTAGCGCAGCGGGAAATGAAAACCTGACTGGAAATACTTCACAATCAACGCAATAAACTCAAAGTAGAGAAAGTAGACCACCAGCCCTTCCACCAGCTCGTATTTGCTGGTTTGCTCCGGCGCGAACAGCACATCCGCCAGATGTAAGGTCTCTTTACCGAGGAAAACGACCAGGATCAGGCCCAGACTTAACAGCCCAAGATTCAGCACGGTCTGTAGGATCGTGGAGATAAACTCCACGCGTGGACGAGATAGTGACGTCATAGCAGCACCCTCTTTCTCAGTAGCAAGGTTCCTGTATAACGCAAAAATGTGACGGAGATCTATATTTTTTGTTTATGTTTTGTGCAGCAAAGGTCAGCGGAGAATGATCTCTGTCACGGCATGTTTCAAAGAGAAGGGAAAAGCGACGGCACAGTGATCGCCGCGGGAAGCGTAGTAAATTGCCGGATGGCGGCGTAAACGCCTTACCCGGCCTACAATGGATGCGGTTTGTAGGCCGGATAAGCGTAGCGCCATCCGGCTGGCAAACGGCTCGATCAGCGGAAATTCACGTTGCGGTCGCTGGTCATATCGTACAGACCAAACTTCCGGCCAAGCTGCTGACCGCCGTCACGCGTCAGCGGCGTCCAGCCAATCGCTGCGCGGCTGCGGGTTGGGCTGGACGAGAAGAGATCCAACGGCACCGACACGTACACGCCTTTGGTGAAATCCCCTTCCCCGTACTCGTCCGGCGACACATCGGTGATCGTGGCATAGCCGCCAACCACCACGCCGCTGTCAAAGCGTTTCGCGATTTCCAGCGTACCGCCCTTGTCGCCAGCCAGATATTGACCGACGCTCGCTTTCACCAGCACATCCTGCGCGAACGACGGCGTCCAGTAGGCGGTCAAGTGGCCGGTTTTCACGCTGTAATCGGTGAATTTCATCATATCCTGCGCGCTACGCCAGTCACGCTGTTTCACGTAGTTAGCGTCAAGACCAAACGCCCAGTTGCTGTCGACCGGGCGATACAGCACCTCCGCCCCTGCGCCGCCGTACATGGTCTCCAGATAACCGCCGTAAACCTGGCCGTAGAAACCGTTGCCGAGGTACTGGAAGTAGTTGGCTTGCAGGTTATTCACATAGATATCGTTCTGCACATATTCACGCACATGGGTACGCACACGCGGAAGATGCGAATCGTTCGGTGGATTGGTGTAGTTAAATTTGTCGTAGTTGTTGGCGATATTGGCAAACAAACTGCCGGTGGTAAGCAGATGATCCGTTACCCACAGATCCGCCGTCCCCATCACGCCAAGCTGGTACATATAGAAATTTTCCGGGCCGCCGACAGACTGGTTCAACACCGGATCGATATGGAAATCAAAGCGCGATTTATCGATATACCAACCCTGCTCGGTTGTTTCCGGCACGATCGGCTCCACACGTTTTTGCGCCAGTGGGGTCTCGTATCCTAATGGCTCGCCTTCCAGATGGCGTTTCAGGCTGGCGACATCGGTTTCCGTAGTGACCTGCGGCATATTGAGACGGTTTTCCGTCACGCGGATCGTGCGGACCCCTTCTGGCAGATCGTTCATGACGATCCGATTCGCGCGTTCGATCCCTTCCCGCGAGTCACGGTATTTCACCTGCTCGCCGGTGACGTACAGCGTATCGCCTTTCACCTGAATTTTAGGGTCCGCCAGTCCGGCGTTGTATTTCAGCAGCGTCAACTGGTTAGCGACGACCGAGTGTTGCAGGATGGCGTCCTGCGGTTCAGGCTGATATTTCGGTCGCGCGTTATCGTTATACGATGGGCGCAAATCGTTGAAGTTTGTCCGCAGCGTCACGCCAAACATAAAGGTGTTGCCGCGTTCATAGCTGAGGTTAACGTCGGCCCAATCGGTAACGCGGTAAATGGCGCCGACGTTAAACTTGCTCTTCTGCTCCAGCTTACCCGCGAAATCCTGCTGATAATTGTTGCCTTCATACTCCAGTTTCAGGCGCAGCGGCTGCCAGGGCGTTTGATACTCCACCCCGCCAAACAGCGACGCTGGCCCGTGGAACATATCGCTGCCGTTGACGGAACCGGCCTGTTTATAACTGTTATCGCGGTGACAGAATTTATCGCTGTATGAGCAAAACGGATTGCTCACGTTGCCGCTGGTGCCCAGATAACCCCAGCCAAGACCGAGCGAGAAATCAAACGGCCCCCAGGCTTTGTTCGCCACAATGTATTCCGCATCAAACAGCCCCGTCCCGCCGATATCCCTTGCGCCGACCGCCACCTGCGGCATCCAGTAGCTCTCTTCCCATAACCGCAGTTTCAGGTCGAAGGCTTTGTCTTTGTAGGTCTGGTTGCCGGAAAACGACTCCACGCTGCTGTATTGTCTGGTACGCACGTCGGTATAGCGCAGCGTGGTTTCCAGCCACGGGAACAACTGTATCGACGCGGAGTAGTAGCGATACTGATCGTTATCACGATAGTTCAGGCTCATCTCCCCTTCCCGCGCCATTCGCGCCGTTGGCGTTTGCAGCAGCCCCACGCCGCCGAAGTCAGATTGTGACGGCCCAATGGGGGCCGGATATGTTTCGGCATGGCAGGCTGCGCTGATGCCCAGCGCCAGTAAGCTGAGCAGATGTGTTTTTTTCATTATTCGGGTATCCGCTGCGTCAGAGTACGAAGAATGTCGGCGTTAAGCGCATCCGGCGTGTTGCTCCATAGAGAATCCGTAAGACCGACAAAAATGATGCTGCCAGGCATCGGCTCAACGTGACGCTTGTTCCAGTAAGCGACCGGCGCTTTCTGCGTGCGTCCGTCGGGATAGACAACCCACGCATAGCTGCGATCCGCCCCGCTGAGCAGGCTTTGCTCATCAAGGTAGCTGGCCACGTCCCGCCCTGGGCTGAAGGGCCGTTTACCCGGCTGGCTAACCAATCCAAACAGCGTAATATCCGTCGGCTGCCCGCCAACCCACAGCGTGTAATGGCCCTGCAACGGCGGATTGCCCCGTTCGCTGACGCGCACGGTATCCGGGTCAAGGTTAACGAGCTGTCTGCCGGTCACTTTTAACGTCTCCACCTGCTGGCGCAGCGTATTGATTGCGGCGGCGTCATCGCCGCTTTTCTCTGCGCCAAACGCAGCCAGGCGGTTCAATAATTCCTGCTGCTGGCGCTGCGCCGTGGCGGTAGCCCGCTCTTCGCTGATAACCGCGCCAGGCCACCAGCTGTTCGCCAGTTTCGGCTGCCCGACCAGATCGATCAGATGTTCCGCGCCGGTGAGCGTCTTCGGTTCAGTGCTGCCTGCGGCAAACACCTTCACGGTGCCTGCGGCAAAAGATGAGGAAGCGCACAAACTCAGGGCCAGCGCTGCAATGGTCTGTTTCATCATTGTTTTGCCGCCTTAATGAGCGTGGTTTTCACCGGGAAGTAGTCCGCCCCCAGATACTGTTCCGACTGGCGGATTTGCCCTTCGCTGTCGATCCAGTAGCGGTTATGCCAGCGCGCTTGGTCGGTTGTAACCTCTTCATCCAGTACGCGAACGGCGGTTACATCGCTACCGACCTTAATGCTGTCAGTGCCATCCCATTTGAAGACCGAGCGGGCGGTGGCGTAACGCACCTGTTTATGTTCCGTCCAGCCCATCGTGCGCGTCCACGTTGCGCCATCTACGATTTGTGCCGGTCTGGCCAATGGGTCAGCCGCCAGATTATTCACACCGATCAGATTGTCGCCGCCGAGCAGGGTTTTAATCAGGCGACCATGCTGAGTCACGATGGTGGCCTGATCCTGCGTCACCCATTTCTGCTGCCCGTTCTCTGCGAAAGCGAGCACCACAAACAGCTGCGGCCCGCCATTGAGCTGCATGTACTGGCTGGCATAAGGCATGTTTTGAATGTCATCGTCCGTCAGTTGTACGCCCGGCGTACCGAACAGACTGTCCCACAGCGAATTACCCAGACCTTTAGTAGTGGCTGAGCAAGCCTGTAACAGCAGGCAAATGATGATAATTCCAGGTCGCTTCACGACTCTTCTCCGCATTATTGCCGGGTGGCCCCGGCCAGGAAGTCACACAGGTTCAGGCAAGCTAAAATAACCACACCGAAGTGTGGTTATGATTAAACGTACCGGTGTTACTGGGTACTGGTGGTTGTGGTGGTAGTGGTTCCGGTATTAGAACCATCGCCACCGCCGGTCGCCGCCAGAGCGACGCCCACCGCCGAGCTTACGGTGCTGACGCTGGTCGCGGAGGAACTTCCCGCGGATACCGACGTCGCCGCCGACCCTGCTGCTTCACCCACCTGAACGGGGGCGGCCCAGACAGAAGTCGCCGCAAGCGCAGATATGGCAAAAATGCCATACAGAGCTTTTTTCATCACAATATCCCTTCATTGAATGAATGGAGATTTACCCGAAAAACGATTCAGGCGGGATCGAGTATACACAACTAAAGCATGTGGATTGCGACAGGTCTAAATAGCGAGGCGGTTTTAGGATAATTAAACTTTTGGCTGGAATGGCACTTATATTATAATTAAATATCCTTTAAAAACATTATATTAAAATAAAACAATGCAATATTTATTATCCGTATACTCTGAAAATAACACCGAGTAACTTACGGGTTATTCATTATTTTAGGATTAAGCTCAATATAAATTTTTGCGGAATAGCACAGACAACCGGAATTATCTTATAAAAAAGCCGATAATAATATCGGCTCTAATTACAGATATATCACTTTTCTGCCGGATGGCGGCGGAACGCCTTATCCGGCCTACAGGACGCGCCGTTTGTAGGCCGGATAAGCCTGGCGCCACCGGGCGTTACATCATCAGTTTGTAGGCCCGGTAAGCGTAGCGCCACCGGGCGTTACGCCATCAGGCACGCCATGCTTTATAACGGTTAATCAGACCGTTAGTTGAACTGTCATGGCTGGAAATCGCTTTATCATCACCCAGTTCCGGCAGGATACGGTTAGCCAGCTGTTTGCCCAGCTCAACGCCCCACTGGTCGAAGGTGAAGATGTTCAGGATCGCGCCCTGAGTGAAGATTTTGTGCTCATACAGCGCAATCAACGCCCCCAGGCTAAACGGCGTGATTTCACGCAGCAGGATGGAGTTCGTCGGGCGGTTGCCTTCGAACACTTTGAACGGCACCACATGCTCAAGCTGAGACGGATCTTTCCCCTGATCGCGATATTCCTGCTCAACCACCTCGCGGGATTTGCCGAACGCCAGCGCTTCGGTCTGAGCGAAGAAGTTAGACAGCAGTTTCTGATGGTGATCGGACAACGGGTTATGGGTTATCGCCGGGGCGATAAAGTCGCAAGGCACCATCTTCGTCCCCTGGTGAATCAGCTGGTAGAACGCGTGCTGGCCGTTGGTGCCCGGTTCACCCCAGATGATTGGGCCAGTCTGGTAGTCTACGGCATTGCCGTTACGGTCAACATACTTGCCGTTGGACTCCATATTGCCCTGCTGGAAGTAGGCCGCAAAACGGTGCATATACTGGTCGTACGGCAGAATCGCTTCGGTTTCTGCGCCGAAGAAATTGTTGTACCAGATACCGATCAGCGCCAGCAGCACCGGCAGGTTTTTCTCAGCCGGTGTTGTGGAGAAGTGTTTATCCATCGCATGCGCGCCGGACAGCAGTTCAACGAAGTTGTCAAAGCCGACAGACAGGATGATAGACAGGCCAATCGCCGACCACAGAGAGTAACGACCGCCGACCCAGTCCCAGAACTCGAACATGTTGGCGGTGTCGATACCAAACTCACCCACCGCTTTTGCATTAGTGGAAAGCGCCGCAAAGTGTTTCGCGACGTGTTTTTCATCATTTGCGGTGCTCAGGAACCAGTCGCGCGCGCTGTGGGCGTTGGTCATGGTTTCCTGCGTTGTGAAGGTCTTAGACGCCACCAGGAACAGGGTGGTTTCCGGGTTTACTTTCTTCAGCACTTCGGCGATGTGGGTGCCATCGACGTTAGACACAAAGTGCATATTCAGATGGTTTTTGTACGGGCGCAGCGCTTCAGTCACCATGAACGGCCCCAGGTCGGAACCACCGATACCGATGTTGACCACGTCAGTGATCGCTTTACCGGTGTAACCTTTCCATTGACCTGAAATAATCGCTTCAGAGAAGGCTTTCATCTTCTCCAGCACCGCATTCACTTCCGGCATCACATCTTTGCCGTCAACGATAATCGGGGTATTGCTACGGTTACGCAGCGCAACGTGCAGCACGGCACGGTCTTCGGTACGGTTGATTTTTTCGCCAGAGAACATGGACTTAATCGCACCGGCCAGATCGGTCTCTTTCGCCAGATCCTGCAATTTCGCCAGCGTCTCTTCGGTGATGCGGTTTTTAGAGAAATCCACCAGCATCAAATCGTCAAACGTCGCGGAAAATCGGGTAAAACGGTCGCTATCTTTCGCGAAAAGATCCGCGATAGTAACGTCCTTCATGTCGTCGTAGTGTTTTTGTAGTGCCTGCCAGGCAGAAGTCTGCGTCGGATTGATGTTTTTCATTAGCAATACTCTTCTGATTTGAGAATTGTGACTGAGATCGATTGTAACGCCAGTCACAAAAAAGTGTGATTGTTTTAGTGCCGTTAGCCCGAACGCGAATCAAACGCGGATAAAAAGCAGCGAAAAGTATATACCCTAAATAATTCGAGTTGCAGGAAGGCGGCAAGGGAAGAAATCCCCAGGAGCATAGATAACTATGTGACTGGGGTTTCTGAGTGCAGCCAACACATCTGCAACTTGAAGTATGACGGGTATAGTCGTTATAAGCACTGTTACTGAAGGCCAGGACAGCATAAAAAATCCGCATAATCCCGGCGTTGACAGTCCCAGCCACACATTTTATTTATAAATACGGTATTTGCGCCTGCACCGGTTTCTGTTCTGCCCTTGTGCCATGGTCGCTTTTTTCATTCCCTGACACGAGGTTGATATGACAACTGCTGTTTCCCCGCTCGTCGTCGCCAAATTTGGCGGAACCAGCGTCGCCGATTTTGACGCCATGAACCGTAGCGCCGACGTGGTGCTTTCCGATGCTAACGCACGCTTAGTGGTGCTTTCCGCCTCTGCGGGCATCACCAATCTGCTGGTAGCGCTGGCAGAAGGGCTGGAACCGCCAGAGCGCTTCGAAAAACTCGACGCCATCCGTAAAATTCAGTTCGATATTCTGGAGCGTCTGCGTTACCCGAACGTTATCCGCGAAGAGATCGAGCGTCTGCTGGAAAACATTACCACGCTTGCCGAAGCGGCTTCACTGGCGACGTCAATGGCCCTGACCGACGAGCTGGTGAGTCACGGCGAGCTGATGTCCACCCTGCTGTTTGTGGAGATCCTGCGCGAGCGCAATATTCAGGCGCAGTGGTTTGACGTGCGTAAGGTGATGCGCACCAGCGATCGTTTTGGCCGCGCGGAACCGGATATCGCAGCGCTGTCGGAGCTGGCCACGCTACAGCTTGCCCCACGCCTGGCAGAGGGTCTGGTCATCACCCAGGGATTTATCGGCAGCGAAAGCAAAGGCCGCACAACGACGCTGGGACGCGGCGGCAGCGACTACACGGCGGCGCTGCTTGCCGAAGCGCTGCACGCGGCGCGCGTCGATATCTGGACGGATGTGCCGGGTATCTACACCACCGACCCGCGCGTGGTGCCTGCCGCGCAGCGTATCGATGAAATCGCCTTTGAAGAAGCGGCGGAAATGGCGACCTTTGGCGCGAAGGTGCTGCACCCTGCAACGCTGCTGCCCGCCGTACGCAGCGATATCCCGGTTTTCGTCGGCTCCAGTAAGGATCCAAAAGCGGGCGGGACGCTGGTATGCAATAAAACCCAAAACCCACCGCTCTTCCGCGCGCTGGCGCTACGCCGCAAACAGACGCTGTTAACGCTGCACAGCCTGAATATGCTGCATTCGCGTGGTTTCCTGGCGGAAGTGTTCGGCATTCTGGCGCGGCACAATATCTCCGTAGATTTAATCACCACCTCGGAAGTGAGCGTGGCGCTGACGCTGGATACCACCGGTTCCACTTCAACGGGCGACACGCTGCTGACGCAGTCTTTGCTGATGGAGCTTTCCGCGCTATGCCGGGTAGAAGTGGAAGAAAATCTCGCGCTGGTTGCGCTGATTGGCAACGATCTGTCTAAAGCCTGCGGCGTCGGTAAAGAAGTGTTCGGTGTACTGGAGCCGTTCAATATCCGCATGATTTGCTATGGCGCATCCAGCCATAACCTCTGTTTCCTGGTGCCTGGCACCGAAGCGGAGCAGGTCGTGCAGAAGCTTCATCATAATTTGTTTGAATAAAATTTCCTCACGCGATAAATAATACCTATAGCCGGGCTCGAACCCGGCTTTTTTATAACTAAACAACACGACAATACTGCAAGGAATTTATTATGTTATCCGTTATCACCCGGCTGTTCCCGTTGTGGGCGCTGCTGCTCTCTGTTATTGCGTATTACACGCCATCGACTTTCACCCCCATTGGCTCGTGGGTGACCACGCTGCTGATGCTGATTATGTTCGGCATGGGTGTACACCTTAAGCTCGACGACTTTAAACGCGTGCTTTCCCGCCCGGCGCCTGTCGCTGCCGGTATTTTCCTGCATTACCTGGTGATGCCGCTCGCCGCTTGGCTACTGGCGATACTGTTTAACATGCCGCCGGACCTCTCAGCCGGGATGGTACTGGTGGGCAGCGTCGCCAGCGGAACGGCATCTAACGTCATGATCTATCTGGCGAAAGGGGATGTGGCGCTTTCGGTTACTATCTCATCGGTTTCCACGCTGGTTGGCGTGGTCGCGACACCGCTACTGACGCGCCTGTATGTGGATGCGCATATTCAGGTGGATGTGATGGGGATGCTGCTCAGCATTTTACAGATCGTCGTGGTTCCAATCGCGCTTGGGCTGGTCATTCACCACCTGTTTCCTCGCGTGGTAAAAACCGTGGAGCCTTATCTGCCTGCGTTCTCAATGGTGTGCATTCTGGCGATCATCAGCGCAGTAGTGGCCGGTTCCGCCTCGCATATCGCATCCGTTGGTTTTGTGGTAATTGTGGCGGTGATCCTGCACAACACCATTGGTCTGCTCGGCGGTTACTGGGGCGGTCGCCTGTTTGGCTTTGATGAGTCCACCTGCCGCACGCTGGCGATTGAAGTTGGAATGCAGAACTCCGGCCTTGCGGCGGCGCTCGGTAAAATTTACTTCTCTCCGCTGGCCGCGCTCCCCGGCGCGCTGTTCTCGGTCTGGCATAACCTCTCCGGCTCACTGCTGGCCGGTTACTGGTCAGGCAAGCCGATTGCCGAGAAGCCGCGTGATAGGGTGAAGGTGTAGACCTGATAAGCGTAGCGCCATCAGGCGCAATCCGTGCACGTCGCCGGATGGTGGCTAACGCCTTATCCGGCCTACACAGCCTCTGCACTTTGCCGTACACTGGGTTATCTGACTGACCGAGGGTACATTTATGGCACTCCCACGCATCACCCAAAAAGAGATGACCGAGCGCGAGCAGCGTGAACTGAAAACGCTGCTCGATCGCGCGCGCATTGCACATGGCCGTCCGCTCACGAATGCGGAAACCAACAGCGTGAAAAAGGAGTACATTGATAAGTTAATGGCGCTGCGCGAAGCAGAGGCCAAAAAAGCCCGCCAGTTGAAGAAAAAGCAGGCTTATAAACCAGATACTGAGGCGTCGTTTTCCTGGTCGGCCAATACGCCGACGCGCGGCAGACGTTAACGCCCTTTCTTCTTCCGCCCCGGCGAGGTAAAGCGTTTTCCGTTTGACGCCGGGCGCGCTTTCTCATTGGTTTTTTCGATTTTCACCACCGGACGCTTAATGCCCGCCGTTTTCGGCTTCGCTTTCGCCTTCGACGTCGGTTTGGCTTCTGATGAAGAGTTTTCGATCAGCTTAAACAGAGCGATGAGTTCGTCATCCGTCAGATCCCGCCACTCGCCGGGCGGCAGACCGGATAAACTCACGTTCATAATGCGCGTGCGTTCGAGTTTCGTCACTTCATAGCCAAAGTGCTCGCACATGCGGCGGATCTGGCGGTTCAGCCCTTGAATCAGGGTAATACGGAAAACAAACGGCGCTTCCTTCTTCACCTTGCACTTTTTGGTCACCGTGCCGAGGATCGGGACGCCCGCGCCCATACCGCGAATAAAGTCATCCGTCACCGGCTTATCAACCGTGACCAGATACTCTTTCTCGTGATCGTTACCGGCACGGAGGATTTTGTTAACCAGATCGCCGTGATTGGTAAGAAAGATAAGCCCCTGGGAGTCTTTATCCAGGCGGCCAATCGGGAAAATACGTTTGCTATGGTTCACGAAGTCCACGATGTTATCGCGTTCGCTGTCTTCCGTGGTACTGACAATCCCTACCGGTTTGTTCAGCGCGATAAAGACCAGATCTTCCGCTTCGCGCGGCTCAATCAACCGACCATTCACCTTCACCACGTCGCCAGGCATCACCTGATCGCCAATGGTGGCGCGTTTGCCATTAATGAAGACATTCCCTTGTTCAATGTAGCGATCCGCCTCGCGACGCGAGCAAATTCCGCTTTCACTGATGTATTTATTTAATCGGACAGATGAGTCGGGCAGCATAAATTCTCCTGTAAAAGCGAAATATACCGCACCTTGCGGTCAGGGAAAAAGCGTCGAATGACAGGAGTGCGGCTCACCGCTGCTCATAAAGTCGATGACATCACGAAATCCCCCTGCGAGA
This sequence comes from Citrobacter sp. CK206, assembly GCF_030333125.1. NCBI lineage: Bacteria > Pseudomonadati > Pseudomonadota > Gammaproteobacteria > Enterobacterales > Enterobacteriaceae > Citrobacter > Citrobacter sp. CK206. The sequence continues at coordinate 14,263 of NZ_JAOWGM010000031.1, read as the reverse complement.
CGCGTTCCAGAATATCGATAACCACATCGTGAGCCACATCAGCAAGCGGTAAGATGAGCGGTGGTAGCATCACGGATGTTTTTACTTTTTGATTACTGGAGATGTCATGGAACTGCTGTTATTGAGTAACTCCACTCTGCCGGGAAAAGCCTGGCTGGAACACGCGCTGCCGCTGGTGGCGGAACAACTGCATGGCCGCCGTTCAGCGGTGTTTCTCCCGTTTGCTGGCGTCACGCAAACCTGGGACGACTACACAGCGAAAACCGCCGCAGTCCTTGCGCCGCTCGGCGTTTCAGTGACCGGTATTCATAGCGTCGCCGATCCGGTCGCAGCGATTGCCGATGCGGAAGTGGTGATTGTCGGCGGTGGGAACACTTTCCAGTTGCTAAAAGAGAGCCGTGAACGTGGGCTGCTGGCGCCCATCGTGGCTGCCGTTAAGCGTGGCGCGTTGTATATCGGCTGGAGCGCGGGCGCGAACCTTGCCTGTCCGACCATTCGCACCACTAACGATATGCCGATCGTTGACCCACAAGGGTTTGATGCGCTGGGTCTGTTCCCGTTGCAGATTAACCCGCACTTCACTAACGCGTTGCCGGAAGGTCACAAAGGCGAAACCCGCGAACAGCGTATTCGCGAGCTGCTGGTGGTCGCGCCAGAGTTAACGGTGATTGGCCTGCCGGAAGGCAACTGGATTCAGGTGAGCAAGGGGCTGGCGACGCTCGGCGGCCCGAACACGACGTATGTGTTCAACGCGGGTGAAGAAGCGGTTCCTCTTGAAGCCGGTCATCGCTTCTGATCGTCGCTATGTAGAATGTAAAATGCCTGATGGCGCTACGCTTATCAGGCCTACAGGATAGTGCTTATAACGTAGGCCGGATAAGGCGTTTTACGCCGCCATCCGGCAATCAGCAATCAATAGTCATCCCGCTCGTCGTCTTCATCCGGCTGCTCCAGCACGCTGTAAGCCACCGAACAAAACAGCGAATTCAGGCGTTGCATATCGCCCAGCAGTCCCAGATGCAATGAACTGGTTTCGATGCTCTGTACGTTCTGCTGGTGCAGGCGATCCACATGCGCATGTGAATAACGACGATTGAGAATACGGAAACGATGTTTGCTGCGACGCAAACGTCGGGCGCTGGTGACGTCGCCGGAGAAAAACACCGACATCGCCAGTTGCAGGTTGCTGAGTAACTGATCATACAGCGCATCCAGCTCTTTCAGCCCTTCAATGGAAAACGCCCGCCGCGCCGCCAGCGACTTGTCAGCAATCTCGCTGCCCATCCGTTCGACGATATCCGAGGCCTGCTCCAGGTTCAGGGACATCTCGATGATTTCCGCCCAGCGCCGCGACTCTTCCTCCGCCAGTTCCTCTTTCGGCATCCGCGCCAGATAGAGTTTGATGGCGGTGTAAAGCACGTTGATATCATCCGCCAGCTTGCGCAGCTCTTTCTCTTCGCGCGGCTCGCCGTGCATCACCTTTTTCAGACCTTCCATCATCTGCTCCATCGCATCACCAATGCGTAGCGCTTCCCGGGCGGCATTGGCCAGCGCGAGCGTTGGCGTGTCCAGCGCGCTGACATCCAGATGTTTAGGCTTCAGATGGGCATCCAGCTCCGGTTCATCGCGGATAATACGTTTACAGAAACGCGCCATCGGTTCGGCGAACGGAATCATCACCAGACACCGCGCCAGGTTGTAAAAAACGTGGAAGTAGATAACCAGTTCGGATTTTGGCAGCGGTAACGCATCCATCGTATCGGCCAGCACATGGACAAACGGCAGGATAATCAGGCTGCCCACCAGCTTAAACAGCAGACTGCCCAGCGCCACGCGGCGAGCGGCGGCATTGGCTGCGCTGTTGTTGAGCATCGCCAGCAGGCCGGAACCGAGGTTGGCGCCGATGACCAGGCACAACGCGACCGGGAACGATATGATGCCCGCCGCCGTCAGCGTGGCCGTCAGCAGGACGGCTGCCAGGCTGGAATAGCTGATGATGGCAAACATGGCGCCAATCAGCGCATCCAGCATGATGTCGCCGGTCAGCGAGGCGAAGATGACCTGTACGCCATTCGCCTGAGTAATCGGCGTCACCGCCTGCACAATCAGCTCCAGCGCCAGCAGTATCAGGCCAAGACCGATCCCCACTCGCCCCAGTTGTCCGGCGCGTGACTGCTTACGCCCCAAAAAGAAGATAACGCCGATGAAAATCAGCAGCGGCGATAACCATGACAAATCAAAGGTAAGGATACGCGCCATCAGCGCGGTCCCCACGTCGGCCCCCAACACAATCACCAGTGCAGGCGTCAGGGCGACCAGATCCTGGGCGACAAATGACGTCACCAGCATAGTCGTGGCGTTACTGCTTTGCACCAGCGCAGTAACGCCGATACCCGCGCAGAAGGCGAGCGGTTTCTTTTCAACACTGCGGCTGAGAACGGTACGCAGACGAGCGCCGAAAACGCGCATCACGCCGGTACGCACAATATGGGTGCCCCACACCAGCAGGGCAACAGCAGAAAGCAGGTGTAGCAGAGTTAACACAGAATCAGGTACTCCTTATCATTATTATGATGTTCAGCCTTTTTACCGGATGGCGTACGGGGATATTTGTAGGCCGGATAGGCGTTTACGCCGCCATCCGGCAAGCAGCCCCGTGAACCTTCTTCCAGTATAAGGGTTTCAAAACAATAAAGAGACAGGGCGCCCGATGAGCACCCTGTTTGTTGTAAGGAAAAATGACAGTTTTATGAACTAGTCAGCATCATAGCCCAGGTTGGAGGCCAACCAGCGCTCCACCTCCGCGACCGTCATCCCTTTACGCTGCGCATAATCCTCCACCTGATCGCGCTGTATTTGCGCGACGGTGTAGTACTTGCTGTCAGGATGGCTGAAGTACCAACCGGAAACGGAAGCGCCCGGCCACATGGCGTAGGATTCGGTCAGCTTCATGCCGGTATGTTTTTCCACGTCCAGCAGTTGCCAGATGGTGCCCTTCTCAGTGTGCTCCGGGCAGGCCGGATAGCCTGGCGCCGGACGAATCCCCTGATAGTTTTCGCGGATCAGCTCCTCGTTGCTGAGGTTCTCATTCGCCGCATAGCCCCAGTAAACTTTACGCACCCGCTCATGCAGGTATTCCGCAAAGGCTTCCGCCAGACGGTCGGCGATCGCTTTGACCATAATCTTGTTGTAATCATCATGCTGCGCCTCGAATGCCTCTGCCAGCGCATCCTCTTCCAGACCGCCCGTGACGGCGAAGGCGCCGATGTAATCCTCTTTGCCGCTCTGTTTCGGCGCAACAAAGTCAGACAGGCAATAGTTGGCGAAACCCACCTTCTCCGTTTGCTGACGCAGATGATGGCTGACCGCCAGCACATGGGTACGCGTCTCATCGCGGTAAATTTCGATATCATCACCCACACGGTTTGCCGGGAACAGCCCCACCACGCCACGCGGATTGAGCGTCTTCTCCGCACTCAGTTTATCCAGCATGTCGTTGGCGTCTTTAAACAGGCGTTTCGCTTCTTCGCCTACCACCTCGTCTTCGAGAATGCGCGGATATTTCCCGGCCAGCGACCAGGTCATAAAGAACGGCGTCCAGTCGATGTAGTTGCGCAGCGTTTCGATACTGGCTTCAACGTCCTGCACGCCCAGACGATGAGCGACAGGCGGTGTATAGCTTTCCCAGTCAAATGCCAGGTCATTATCACGCGCGGCGGCCAGCGTCACCGGCGGCGTGCGCGGTTTCTTACGCGCATGCTGGATGCGCACGGTTTCATACTCTTTACGGGTACGGGCGACAAACTCATCGTGCTGGGTTTCAGACAGCAACGCCGCCACGACGCCCACGGTACGCGAGGCGTTCTGGACATAGACCGTCGGGCCGCTGTAGTTCTGCTCAATCTTCACCGCCGTATGCGCTTTGGACGTGGTCGCGCCGCCAATCAGCAGCGGGATGGTGAAGCCCTGACGTTCCATCTCCTTCGCCACGTTGACCATTTCATCCAGCGACGGGGTAATCAGGCCGGAGAGACCAATCAAATCCGCATTCACTTCTTTCGCGGTTTTGAGGATTTTTTCTGCCGGCACCATAACGCCAAGATCGATGATTTCATAGTTGTTGCACTGTAAAACGACGCCAACAATGTTTTTGCCAATGTCATGCACATCGCCCTTCACGGTGGCGATAACCATTTTACCGTTGCTGGAGCCCTGCTCTTTGCTGGCTTCAATAAACGGTTCCAGATACGCCACCGCCTGCTTCATGACGCGGGCCGATTTCACCACCTGCGGCAGGAACATTTTGCCTTCGCCGAACAGATCGCCCACCACGTTCATACCGTCCATCAGCGGCCCTTCGATAACCTCGATCGGACGCGTCGCCTGCTGGCGGGCTTCTTCGGTATCCTGTTCGATAAACTCGGTAATGCCTTTTACCAGCGAATACTCAAGGCGTTTTTTCACTTCCCAACTGCGCCATTCCGCCTGTTGCGCATTGGCTGAATCATCGGCTTTGCTGCCACGGTATTTTTCCGCCAGCGCCAGCAGACGCTCGGTGCTATCGTCGCGGCGATTGAGGATCACATCTTCCACCGCGTCGCGCAGTTCGGCGGGCAGGTCGTCATAAATCGCCAGTTGCCCGGCATTGACGATCCCCATGTCCATGCCGTTACGGATGGCGTAGTAGAGGAACACCGCATGAATCGCTTCGCGCACCGGGTCGTTGCCGCGAAACGAGAAGGAGACGTTAGAGACGCCGCCGGAGATCAGCGCGTGCGGCAGTTCGCGTTTGATATCTTCACAGGCGCCGATAAAGTCCTGCGCGTAGTTGTTGTGCTCGTCGATACCGGTCGCTACGGCAAAAATGTTCGGGTCAAAGATAATATCTTCCGGCGGGAAGCCCACCTCTTTGGTGAGAATGTTGTACGCCCGGCGGCAAATCTCGATCTTACGCGCGCGGGTATCAGCCTGCCCTTGTTCATCAAAGGCCATCACCACTACCGCCGCACCATAGCGACGCAGCAGCTTCGCATGGTGGATAAAGGTTTCCACGCCCTCTTTCATCGAAATGGAGTTAACGATGCCTTTACCCTGAATGCATTTCAGCCCTTTTTCGATGACCTCCCATTTTGAGGAGTCGATCATGATCGGTACGCGGGCGATATCCGGCTCACCGGCAATCAGGTTGAGGAAGCGCACCATCGCGACTTCGGCGTCGAGCATCCCCTCATCCATGTTGATATCGATAATCTGCGCGCCGCTCTCCACCTGCTGGCGGGCGACATCCAGCGCTTCGCTGTATTTCTCTTCTTTGATCAGCCGCTTAAATTTAGCGGAACCGGTAACGTTAGTACGCTCACCCACGTTTACAAACAGGCTGTCATCGCCAATATTCAACGGCTCAAGGCCAGAGAGACGACAGGCAACCGGAATATCGGGCAGTTTACGCGGCGCTAAACCATCAACCGCGCGGCTCATCGCGGCAATGTGTTCCGGCGTCGTCCCACAGCAGCCGCCGACAATATTGAGAAAGCCCGACTCCGCCCACTCGCGGATCTGCTTCGCCATCGTATTAGCACCAAGATCGTATTCGCCGAAGGCGTTAGGCAGACCGGCATTCGGGTGTGCGGTGACATAGCATTCGGCAATGCGCGCCAGTTCCTGCACATACTGGCGCAGTTCATCCGGCCCCAGCGCGCAGTTAAGACCGAAGGTGAGCGCTTCGGCATGGCGCAGCGAGTTATAAAACGCTTCGGTAGTCTGGCCGGAGAGCGTGCGCCCGGACGCATCGGTAATCGTGCCGGAGATCATAATCGGCAGCTCGACGCCCAGCGCTTCAAATTCTTCTTTCACCGCAAAAACGGCAGCTTTCGCATTCAGCGTGTCGAAGACGGTTTCAATCAGAATCAGGTCTGACCCGCCTTCCACCAGCGCTTTAGTGGATTCGCGATAGGCCGCGACCAGCTGATCGAAGGAGATATTGCGAAACGCCGGGTCATTCACGTCCGGCGAGATGGACGCGGTGCGGTTGGTTGGGCCAAGCACGCCCGCAACGTAGCGCGGTTTTTCCGGCGTGCGCGCCGTCCATTCATCGGCGCAGGCGCGGGCCAGTTTCGCAGCGGTAAAGTTGATTTCCGCCGACAGGGATTCCATCTGGTAATCCGCCATCGCAATCGTCGTGGAGTTAAACGTGTTGGTTTCGATGATATCCGCACCCGCCTCAAAGTAAGCGTGATGAATCGCGGTAATCACCTCCGGCTTGCTGAGTACCAACAGGTCGTTGTTGCCTTTCAAATCGCAGGGCCAGTCAGCAAAACGCTCGCCGCGAAAATCCTCTTCACTCAGGCGATAGCTCTGGATCATTGTCCCCATGCCACCATCCAGAACCAGAATACGTTCATCTAACTGCGCACGCAGTTGTTCAACTTTGCTGCTCACGACTTGCTCCCGACAACACTCAACCTGGACCGAAAAAAGGCCAACAAACCATACTGGCATAAACACGACAGGCGGAAAAGAGAACAACAGGCAACATGAGACATGTTCAGCTTCACTCCTCCGATCAGTGCAGGAATTCTTGCATTATATTTTAATAAAACGAAAATGATTTCCACGATACAGAAAAGGAGTCCGCCATGGTTGCCCCTGTCCCCGCGAAACGCGGTAGAAAACCCGCCGCTGCCACTGCGCCCGCAACCGGGCAGGTTCAGTCGCTGACCCGTGGCCTGAAGCTGCTGGAGTGGATTGCCGAATCCAACGGCAGCGTCGCGCTGACCGAACTGGCGCAGCAGGCGGGCCTGCCGAACTCCACGACTCACCGTTTGTTGACCACCATGCAGCAGCAGGGCTTTGTGCGACAGGTGGGAGAGCTGGGCCACTGGGCCGTGGGCGCCCATGCGTTTATCGTCGGCAGCAGTTTTTTGCAGAGCCGTAATCTGCTGGCGATTGTCCACCCTATCCTGCGCAAACTGATGGAAGACTCCGGTGAGACGGTCAATCTGGCGGTGCTGGATCAGAGCGATCACCAGGCGATTATTATCGACCAGGTACAGTGCACACAGCTGATGCGCATGTCTGCGCCCATCGGCGGCAAACTGCCAATGCACGCTTCCGGCGCCGGGAAAGCGTTTCTGGCGCAACTCAGCGAAGAGCAGGTGACTGGCCTGCTGCACCGTAAAGGGCTGCATGCCTATACCCACGCCACGCTGGTGTCGCCGGTACATCTGAAAGACGACCTCGCCCAGACGCGCAAGCGCGGTTATTCCTTTGATGATGAAGAGCACGCGCTTGGCCTGCGTTGCGTTGCGTCGTGCATTTACGACGAGCACCGCGAGCCGTTTGCCGCGATCTCAATTTCCGGGCCGATTTCCCGCATCACTGACGATCGCGTCACCGAGTTTGGCGCGATGGTGATTAAAGCAGCGAAAGAAGTCACGCTGGCATACGGCGGGTTTAGATAAGCAAGGCTTGCCGGATGGCGGCGCAAGCGCCTTATCCAGCCTACAGTCACGTGTAGGCCCGGTAAGCGCAGCGCCACCGGGCGTCAAGCCGCAAATCTGAAGCAAAACCGCTGTTTGCGCCGATAGGCGTAAACATCTTCCACGTGCCCTTCGCGGATACGCGTCTGTAACGCCCGCCAGTAGTCGGCGCGGAACAGGTCGGCGTGCATCTCCTCAAATAACGGCCCAATTCTTGGGTCAGCGCACAGCCAGTGGCGAAACTCTTCCGGGAAAACATCCCCTGGCGAAACGCTGTACCAGGGCTCGCTGGCCAGCTCATCTTCCGGGTAGCGCGCTTGCGGAATATCGCGGAAATTCACTTCCGTCATGTAGCAAATTTCATCGTAATCGTAGAACACCACGCGCCCGTGGCGGGTGACGCCAAAGTTTTTAAACAGCATGTCGCCGGGGAAAATGTTGGCGGCGGCAAGCTGGCGAATCGCATTGCCGTACTCTTCAATCGCGTCACGCAGTTGCTGGCCCTCCACCTGCTCCAGCCAGATATTCAGCGGCACCATACGACGCTCAATGTAGAGATGGCGAATCACTATCTGATCGCCAAGGTCGATGATTTTCTCCGGCGCCTCCTGGCGCAACAGCGTCATCAGCGCTGGCGCGATTCGCCGCTTCTCCAGCACAAAGTTCTCGAACTCCTGCGTATCGGCCATCCGCCCGACGCGATCGTGTTCTTTAACGAGTTGATAGCAAGCGCGCACATGGGCGGCCGACATCTCTTTTTGTGGGGCAAACCTATCCTTGATGATCTTAAACACCCGGTCAAAGCCCGGCAGCGTAAACACCAGCATCACCATGCCACGAATACCGGGCGCTTCAATAAACTGCTCATCGCTGTTCGCCAGATACAGTAAATACTCGCGATAGCTCTCGGTTTTCGCATGCTTCTGACAGCCAATCGCCATGTACAGCTCGGCGGTGGTTTTACCTGGCAAGATCTCACGCAGCCACTCAACCAGCGCGGCGGGCAACGGCGCGTACACCATGAAGTAGGAACGGGCAAAACCAAACACGATACTGGCCTCAGCCGTGGTGGTCAGGCAGGTATCGACAAACAGTTCGCCTTCATCGGTGCGATGAATCGGCAGCAAAAACGGCAACGTGCCGGCTGGGGTCAGCAATTTCCCCACCAGCCAGGCGGCTTTATTGCGATAAAACAGCTCATTCGCCACCTGCAAATGGCTGCGGTGCAAAGCCTCCGCTCCGAACGTTTCCGTCAGGTGAGCAATGATATAATGAATATCACGGCTTTTGTTTTGCCAGGGCAAACGCAGCGGTAGATCGCTGAGAATACGCGTCAACAGCGGTTCCCAGCCGTGATCGGGGAAGAAATCTTTCGCCAGCGGGCGCGGGATCGTGCGAAACCGGCGTTCAGGCTGGGAGCTAAAGATAAAAAGCCGCTCGGGAGTGAGCGAGCGGTGGTCAAATAACCGACAGTAGACGGAGTTAAAAAAGCTCTCCGCAATCTCGAAGCGCGGGTAATCCGGCAACAGCCGGGTGTAATGCTCTTTGACACGCAGTAAAAAGGCCGCATCGGTGCTTTTGCCGTCAGTAATGCAGCGCAACTGTTCCACCACCAGACCAACGTGATGATCGTAGAGGTGGATACGGCTTTTCATCGCCTGCTGCACGGCATGCCAGTCGGCCTGTTCAAAGCGCTGCTGCGCGCCGGAAGTCACTTCCAGAAATCGACCATACTGCGCGTCAAAGCCTTGCAGGATGGTTTGAGCAATCAGTAATTCCAGGCCACGCGACATGGTTTGTCCTCATCGGTTGCCGGATGGCGGAGCAAGCGCCTTATCCGGCCTACGGTTCGGGGTAGGCCGGATAAGCGTAAGCGCCATCCGGCATGGATCAGAACTGCGATTCTTCAGTGGAACCCGTTAATGCCGTCACTGAGGAGGTGCCGCCCTGAATAATGGTGGTCACTTTGTCGAAGTAGCCTGTCCCCACTTCCTGCTGATGGGAGACGAAGGTGTAACCGTCTTTGGCCGCCGCAAATTCTGGCTGCTGAACCTTCTCAACGTAGTGGCGCATGCCTTCACCCTGCGCATAGGAATGTGCCAGGTCGAACATGTTGAACCACATGCTGTGGATGCCCGCCAGGGTGATGAACTGGTACTTGTAGCCCATGTCCGACAGCTGCTGCTGGAAGCTGGCGATGGTTTTATCGTCCAGGTTCTTCTGCCAGTTGAACGACGGCGAACAGTTGTAGGCCAGCAGTTTACCCGGGTATTTCGCGTGGATGGCATCGGCAAAGCGCTTCGCCAGTTCAAGGTCCGGCGTGGAGGTTTCGCACCACACCAGGTCTGCGTAAGGCGCATACGCCAGCCCACGGCTGATCGCCTGTTCAATACCGGCACGCGTGCGGAAGAAGCCTTCGCTGGTGCGTTCGCCGGTAATAAATTCACTGTCGTACGCGTCGCAATCGGAGGTTATCAGATCTGCCGCATCCGCATCGGTACGGGCAATCAGCAACGTCGGTACGCCCATCACGTCAGCCGCCAGACGCGCAGCCACCAGTTTCTGAATGGCTTCCTGCGTCGGCACCAGAACTTTGCCGCCCATATGACCGCACTTCTTCACCGATGCAAGCTGATCTTCGAAGTGAACAGCCGCTGCACCGGCTTCGATCATCGATTTCATCAGTTCAAACGCGTTTAGTACGCCGCCAAAACCGGCCTCCGCATCGGCAACGATCGGCAGGAAGTAATCGACAAAGCGCGGATCGCCAGGCTCAATGCCGGATGCCCACTGGATCTGATCCGCACGACGGAAAGTGTTGTTGATCCGATCCACGACCGCCGGAACAGAATTTGCCGGGTACAGCGACTGATCCGGGTACATGCTGGAGGCCAGGTTAGCGTCCGCCGCCACCTGCCAGCCGGACAGATAGACCGCCTCAATGCCCGCTTTCGCCTGTTGCAGCGCCTGGCCGCCGGTCAGTGCGCCGAGGCTGTTGATGTAGCCTTTTTTCGCGTCGCCATGCAGCAGACGCCACATTTTGGCCGCGCCAAGCTGCGCCAGCGTACATTCCGGGTTGACCGAGCCGCGTAATTTCACCACTTCCTCCGCGCTATACGGGCGACGGATGCCTTCCCAGCGCGGTTGCGTCCATTCTTTCTGTAACTCTTCGATTTGTTGGGTACGGGTTTTCATGTGCAGATGCTCCATATTGTTATGTGGTGAGTTAAGCCAGCAGGCGGTAGCCTGGCAGGGTCAAGAAATCGATCAGTTCATCAGAGGTAGTGATCTGCTCCATCAGGCGCGCGGCTTCATCAAAGCGCCCGCTGCTGAAGCGGTGTTCGCCCAACTCGTCCTGGATCACCAGCATCTCTTCGGCCAGCATCTGGCGGAATAGCGCTTTCGTGACGGGTTTGCCGTTGCTCAGGGTTTTCTCGTGATGAATCCATTGCCAGATAGAGGTACGGGAGATTTCAGCCGTTGCCGCATCTTCCATCAGGCCATAAATCGGTACGCAGCCATTACCGGAAATCCATGCTTCGATGTACTGCACCGCCACGCGAATATTGGCGCGCATCCCCTCTTCGGTACGATCGCCCTCACAGGGCGCCAGCAGCTGTTCGGCAGTAATGGGCGCATCTTCATCACGGGTAACAAACAGCTGGTTCTGGTTTTCGCCCAGCGCCTCGTTAAAGACCGTCATCGCGGTGTCCGCCAGCCCCGGGTGCGCGATCCAGGTGCCGTCATGACCGTTATTGGCTTCCAGCGCTTTGTCCGCTTTCACTTTGTTGAGCACTTGATTGTTGCGCTCGGCGTCTTTGCTCGGGATAAACGCCGCCATGCCGCCCATCGCAAATGCGCCGCGCTTATGGCAGGTTTTGATCAACAGCCGTGAATAGGCGCTGAGGAACGGTTTATCCATCGTCACCACCTGACGGTCCGGCAGGACGCGATCCGGGTGATTTTTCAGTGTTTTGATATAGCTGAAAATGTAATCCCAGCGGCCGCAGTTAAGACCAACAATATGGTCACGCAGCGCGTGCAGGATCTCATCCATCTGGAAGACGGCAGGCAGCGTTTCAATCAGCAAGGTGGCTTTGATGGTGCCGCGCGGCAGATTAAAACGGTCTTCGGCATAGCTGAAGACTTCGCTCCACCAGGCTGCCTCCTGCCAGGCCTGAGTTTTCGGCAGGTAGAAATACGGGCCGCTGCCTTTTGCCAGCAACGCTTTATAGTTGTGGAAAAAGTAGAGAGCGAAATCAAACAGGCTGCCAGGAATGGCTTCACCACGCCAGGTCACATGTTTTTCCGGCAGGTGTAAACCGCGTACGCGACAAATCAGTAACGCCGGGTCCGGCTTGAGTTGATAGATTTTCCCGGCTTCGTTGGTGTAGCTGATGGTGCCGTTCACCGCATCACGCAGGTTGATCTGGCCATCAATCACTTTGCTCCACTCCGGCGCCAGTGAATCCTCAAAGTCGGCCATGAACACTTTCACGTTAGCATTCAGCGCGTTAATCACCATTTTACGTTCTACCGGGCCGGTGATTTCCACACGACGATCCTGTAAATCGTCAGGAATGCCGCGAATTTTCCAGTCACCCTCACGAATGGAATCGGTTTCCGAAATAAAATCAGGCAACTTACCGTCATCAATATCCTGCTGTTGCTGAATACGAGCAGCGAGGAGTTTGTTACGCTTTGGCGTAAAACGCGTCACCAGTTCGGTCAGAAACTCTACCGCTTCTGCGGTCAGAATTTGCTTCTCCTGCTCACCATGCGGCCTGGTAAAGGTCAGTTCATCGGTTGTCGTTGCCTGTTGATTCATTATGCAGCTCCTCGTCATTGATCCGAATACATCCCCAATGCGAACGAAGGATCGTTGTGTGGTTTTCGTTCAGCACAACTAAGACTACTCAATTAAATTCCAAAATCAAAAACAATTTCCATTTTTAATTTAATTATCAATTAACTTATTGATAACAATAAAAATAAAGTTTAATTACAAGATGAGCGGCATTTCAGAAATAAAAAAGGCACCCGAAGGTGCCTGTTTCAACATGCTGAAACGCTTTAGGATCGTGCGCTACAGAAGATTAATCCAGCGTTGGATTCATGTGACGCAGATCATATGGCGTGATCTGGTAGACGTAATAGTTGAGCCAGTTGGTAAACAGCAAATTACCGTGGCTGCGCCAGGTCGCGCGAGGTTTGTTTTGCGGATCGTTTTTCGGGAAATAGTTGTACGGTACATTCGGACTTAAACCTGCTTCAACATCCCGGAAATATTCACTGGCCAGCGTATGGGCATCGTACTCCGGGTGACCGGTTACAAACGCGATTCGTTTATCTTTGCTGGCAAACAGGTAGGCATCTCCATCTTCAGTTTCTGCGAGGATCTCAAGGTCGGTATAGTCCCGAATCAGCGCCGCCGGGAAGTCGGCATAGCGTGAGTGCGGAGCAAGGAATGAATCATCAAAACCACGAGTCAGTAAAGCATGAGGATGAAGGATGTGATGTTCGTAGACGCCGGAAAGTTTATCTGTGCGGGTTTGCTTCGGAATGCCATAGAGAATATTAAGCGCGGCCTGTACCGCCCAACAGACAAACAGCGTTGAGGTGACGTGATCTTTTGCCCACTCCAGCACCTGCTTAATCTGCGGCCAATACGCAACATCATTAAATTCCACCAGACCCAGAGGCGCGCCGGTGACAATCAGCCCATCGAAGTTCTGATCGCAGATATCCTCGAAGTTACAGTAGAAGTTGTTCAGATGCTCTGCCGGTGTATTACGCGATTCACGAGCATCAATCCGCAAGAGTTGAACATCGACCTGAAGCGGTGAGTTTGACAGCAGGCGCAGGAACTGGTTTTCCGTTTCAATCTTCTTCGGCATCAGGTTGAGGATAAGCACCTTCAGCGGACGAATTTCCTGGCCAGAAGCGCGGGATGTCGTCATAACAAAGACGTTTTCCTCACGTAAGAAATTGACGGCGGGTAGCTCGTCCAGCACGCGAATTGGCATAACCTGATAACCTCACTACATACGTTTAAACGTTTAGACATCCAGATAGCTGAAGATACCCAGAAATTCTTCTAATGTCGAGCCTGCATGTTGAAGGTGAGAAAGTTTCACGGCGGTGTTTACGATAGAATATAAGCACAAAGAAAAGGAGATAATATGGTTATTAGCATTCGCCGATCGCGGCAGGATGAAGGGGAAAAACTGATTGCTATCTGGTGTCGTTCTGTTGATGCTACGCACCATTTTCTGTCTGCATCCTATCGGAGCGAGCTGGAAGAGCTGGTGCGTTCTTTTTTACCAGAAGCGCCGTTATGGGTGGCAGTGACAGAGCAGGATGAGCCCGTCGCGTTTATGCTGCTGACCGGGCAGCACATGGATGCCCTGTTTGTCGATCCCGACGTTCGTGGCTGCGGCGTAGGGAAATTGCTGGTTGAGCATGCGTTTACGCTGGCCCCCGAGTTAACAACCAACGTTAACGAACAGAATGAACAAGCGGTTGGGTTCTACAAAAAGATGGGATTTAAAGTGACAGGACGTTCAGAGGTAGACGATCTTGGCAGACCGTATCCGTTATTGAATCTGGTTCATACGTAGGCCGGATAAGGCGCAGCCGCCATCCGGCTGCGCCCGGACGCATGAACGCAAAAAGGCTCAGTCTTTCGACTGAGCCTTTTGCTTTATTTGATGCCTGGCAGTTCCCTACTCTCGCATGGGGAGACCCCACACTACCATCGGCGCTACGGCGTTTCACTTCTGAGT